>CAYLXH010000019.1:0-22406 GCA_964387535.1 uncultured Butyricicoccus sp.
TACATGAGATATCTAATATAGATATCGCTGAAACCGTTGTGGACGATTGTAATGCGTCCGCTCATGCTGCTGTGCGGGTGCGAGTTGATGTCGTTGGGGGCGCCGTGGGTTGCCCAGCGGGTGTGGCCGATGCCGATGGTGCCGTCAAGCGGGGTGCCGGCGTCGACCTTCTGCCGCAGATCATCCAGGCGTCCGCGGGATTTGACGGTGCGAATGCGGTCACAGAATACCGCAATGCCAGCCGAGTCATAGCCGCGGTATTCCAGCTTGCTCAGACCGTCGAGAAGAAACGGAGCTGCCGGACGATGACCGGCAAAGCCTACAATTCCACACATAGTGTGTACCTCCAGAAAATAGTATTGTGCACATTGTGTCTCCTTTTGTCCGTCCGGTTGTCCGGGTGTTTTGTGGAGCACCTGCGTCCGTGTGCTGCGGTCGGGAAGCATCCGCCGAATGTTCGATCACTTCCGCCTCGTCAGCTGACTCTGCACAACAGCTCTGGCGCTTTTTTCCGGCGGTGTAGACGGGAAAATCGTCTGCATCATAGGGTTTCATCTGTGCAGAAGATGTCGGGATCGGTGGTATCCCTATAATGAGCTATTATATCATGCAAACAGAGTTGCGAAAAGGGGCAGGGTAGTCAATTTATCGGAAGTTTTTTCAGAAAACTTCGGTAGATTCCCGATATTGACCGACGAAAAATACCCGAAATGCGAACAAATTGTGAACAAAAACTGAAAAAGGTGCATTGCTCTTTTTGGGCCGTCATTATATAATACGAGTAGAATCGAATCAATAGAAGAAGGGATTGTATGTTGTTCACCACACTGGCCCGCCCGCTGCTGGGGGCGGCAATCGGATACTGTACGAATTATATCGCGGTAAAAATGCTGTTCCGGCCACTCAAGCCGGTGACGGTGCTGGGACGCAGGCTGCCGTTTACGCCGGGTGTGATTCCCAAGGAGCAGGCGCGGCTGGCGCGCACTGCCGGACAGGTTGTCGGGGCGCAGCTGCTGACGCCGGAAGCGATGGAGCAGACGCTGCTGTCGGAGGACACGCGCCAGGCGGTTCGTGAGGCAGTCGACGCGTGGGCGCAGCGGCAAAAACAAAATTCGGCTGAAATAGGTGCGCTGCTCGAGCGGCAAGTGGGAGAAGAAAACTATCAAGCGCTTCGGGAAGGCATCTACCGTGATGTCATTGATCATGGTGTGGATCAGATCGGGAATATAGATCTGGGCGCGTTGGTGGCGCAGGAGGTTCTGGCAGCGGTGCAGGAGAAAGTCCGCGGGTCGCTGCTGGCGATGATGGTCAATGAGGAGTTGCTTCAGAGCTTCGCTTCGCCGATTGCGCAAAAAATCAATGAGTATGTGAGGGCAAATGGGGACAACCTTTTGGCACCGGCGATATGTGAGGAGCTCGACCGACTGGAGCACAGGACGGTGGGAGAACTGATGCAGTACCTGTCGGAGCGCGGGGTGGACTTGCCGGAGCTGGGTGTTTCAGTGTATCAGGCTGTGGTAGCCGAATATCTGCCGGGCATCCTTCAGACGATGGATTTTTCCGGAATTGTCGAGCGGCAGATCGCCGCACTCTCCCCAAAGGAGCTGGAAACACTGGTTTTGTCTGTGATGAAGAAAGAGCTGTCTGCAGTGGTCAATCTGGGCGCACTGGTTGGCTTTGCGTTGGGTCTGCTCAATCTCCTGTGGTGAGAGACTGGAAGTGAGAAAAAGGGGACTATGGTGATGAAAGCGATTACGATTAATCTGAGCCGGGAGACGATAGAGGAAAAATTGCAGCCGGTGCTGTCTGCAGTGCAGCCATACCAGAAGCGTCTGGAAGATGCCAAGTGGTACAAGCACCTTCAGACCGTCAACCACCACCGAAGACTGGTGCGGGAATACTGCTTCCGGGTTGGACTGTACCGTCAGGGCCTGATGCATGATCTGTCCAAGTACTCGCCGGTGGAGTTCCTGGTCGGCGCCAAATATTATCAGGGGGATCAGAGCCCGAACAATGCAGAGCGGGTGGACAAGGGACTGAGTCGTTCCTGGCTGCACCACAAAGGACGAAACAAACATCATTTTGAATACTGGATCGACTATGCGATGAACCGCAAGGAGGGCGATCCGCTGCTGACGGGCATGGAGATGCCGGTTCCGTACGTTGTGGAGATGTTTTGCGATCGTGTGGCCGCCAGTAAGACCTATCGCGGCGACGCCTATCAGGACACCGACCCGTGGAGCTATTATGATGGCGGATATGCGAAGATACTGATGCACCCGAGCACCCGCGAGCTGCTGGCCAAACTGTTGAAAATGTTGGCAGATGAGGGCGAGGACGCGACATTTGCCTATATCCGCAAGGAGGTTCTGCACCGGTGAAGAGAAAAAGGGTGTGGTTGACGACAACAGAAGAACAAAGACAGAGTAGATCAGGTGTGAGGTTGGAGTATGAATTGTCCGAACTGTGGAACGGAACTGCCGGAGCAGGCGATGTCCTGCGCCGTGTGCGGTACAGTGATTGAGGAGCGGCTGACGCCGGAAGAGCGTGCGCGCCGGCGTTGGATGGAAAAACAGCAGGAGCGCCGGAAAAACAAAAAGAAAAAACAGGCGGCCAAACAGGCAGAAGAGCTGGCGGTACCCGTTTCTGTGGAAGAAGAGACAGTGGACAGTCCGATGACAGAGGTCATTCAGGCACTGGTAAACGAGCTGGATAAAGACGCGGCAGCGAGAAATAGCGCGCTGAAGATGGTTTTGCAGCCGGTGGAAGAAAAGCCGGAAGAGGAACCGACGGTTGAGGAGCACGGACAGGAGCTGGAGCAGGATTTGCCGGCCGAGGAAACGGTGCAGAAAGACGTTCCGGAGTGCGGGGAACCGGAGACAAAACAGACCACAGTGCGGGTGTGCAGTCTCACCGAGCTGCTGAGTGAACCGGTGGCCGATGAGATACCGGAAGAAGCCGAGCCCATATGTCCGGAGCCCGAGAAAGATGACCTGTCAGAGGTGCAGTCGATTATACCGGTGTGTGCCAGAGAGCGCGAGAGCAAGCTGCACACACCAGTGCGTGAGGAACCACGGGAGGACGAGCACAGCAAACTCGAGGAGAGCGTTGCGTGTTCCGAGAGCACTCCACAGGAGCAGACTGGTCCGCAGGAACCCGAGGAGAGTTTGCCGTGCCAGCCGGAGCGGGCAGAGTCTGTTTCAGCGCAGGGCACGATGCGGTTTAATATGGCGGAGGCACTGGCGACACTGACTGAGGAAGAGGCAGATGCCATCCCGGATATTCGGATTCCGGAAGCCTATGCGCGAGTTCACTATATGCCGCAGGATTCGATGAAATGGGCACAGGAGGCGGCAGAAGACGAGGAAAATGATTGGGCTGGGTTTGATCCCGAGGACGCCGACTGGGCAGAAGAAGAGGAAACGGGACATCCTCGGCTGGTAATACTGATATGTATCATCCTCGCCGTGGTAGTCGTTCTGGCAATGTATTCTGTTGCAACGTCAGATCTTTTCTGAGCGGTGGATTGGAAGCACCTGGCTTTTTTGGAAAATCAGGTGCTTTTTACTATGGTTTTGTGGTAAAGTTGACAAAAAAATCGTTAAAAAAGGAAAAATATCTGGATAAAATATATGTAATAAAGGCTTTGTGCGTTGACTTGATACAGGGATTCCTTTATAATAAAAACGTTAGAAGTATGTAAGCGTAAGCATGGGTTCTCAAAGATCAAGGGGATCAATTCCGATGGAATCTGTGCGCATGGAGAAAAAGGAGAGCATTGTGAAAAAGATTTTATTTGCTGCATCCGAGTGTGTCCCGTTTATCAAAACCGGTGGTTTAGCCGACGTGGTGGGTGCTCTGCCAAAGTCGATTGACGGGGAAAACTATGATGTCCGTGTTGTTATTCCGGACTATACCTGCATTCCACAGAAATACCGCAGTCATTTTTCCTATTTTGGAAATTTCTATATGGATCTTGGCGACCTTGGCAACTTTTATGTTGGCATCATGACCTGCCAGATGGATGGGATTCAGTACTATTTCATTGACAATGAGCATTTCTTCCATGGCAACAAACCGTACGGTGATTTGTTATGGGATATTCAGAAGTTCAGCTTCTTTTCCAAAGCAGTTCTGTCCATGCTTCCGGTGGTTGGGTTCCATCCGGACATTATCCACTGTCATGACTGGCAGACCGGACTGATTCCGGTCTTTCTGCATGAGATGTTTCGCAATAATCCATTTTTCCATGGGATCCGGACGATTATGACGATTCATAATCTGAAGTTCCAGGGCGTTTGGGATATTCCGACGATGCGCCGCTACACCGGACTTCCGGCACATATCTTTACACCGGATCGTCTGGAGTTTAAAAAGGATGCCAATATGCTCAAAGGCGGCCTGGTATATGCCGACCGCATTACGACGGTCAGCAATACCTATGCGTCGGAGATTCGCATGCCGTATTATGGAGAAGGACTGGACGGCCTGCTCAACGCCCGTGCCGATTCTCTCTGGGGTATTTTGAACGGCATTGATTATGAACTATATAATCCGGCGACCGACACGATGCTGTACAAGTCCTATAACAGCAGGACGTTCCTCAAGGGGAAGAAGGAGAACAAGCTGGCAATCCAGCGGGAACTTGGCATGCCGGAGGATCCGGATGTTATGATGCTGGCCATGATCACCCGCCTGACCGACCAGAAGGGATTGGATCTGGTGGAATGGGTCATCCATCGTCTGCTGGAGTCCCGGATCCAGCTGGTTATTATCGGCACGGGCGACCCGCGGTATGAGAACCTGTTCCGCCACTATGAGTGGACCCGCAAGGGACAGGTATCCGCCAATATTCTGTTTGATGAAACGCGTGCACATCATCTGTATGCGGGTGCGGACGCCATGCTCATGCCGTCCCGTTTTGAGCCCTGTGGTCTGACACAGCTGATCTCTCTGCGATATGGTACGGTACCGATTGTCCGTGAGACCGGCGGATTGCGCGATACCGTCGAGCCGTATAATTGTTTTGAACAGACGGGTACCGGCTTCTCCTTTGCCAACTACAATGCCGATGAGATGCTGAGCACGATTTACTATGCGGAAAAGATTTTCTACGAAGAGCCGAAGGCTTGGCAAGCAATGGTTCGCCGTGGAATGGAGAAGGATTTCTCCTGGAAGTCCTCTGCGAAAAAGTATGAAGAGCTGTATTCCTCCCTGCTGTGAGTTGGGATAACGAAACGTTTGATTGACATTCGGATGAGACTGCTGCAAATGCGGCAGTCTCATTTTGGTATTTCCGCCGGCAGTGCGGCGCATACTAAGCGGAAAAGGAGGCTTGGATATGCAACCAACACCGGAAGAATACCAAAAGATGGTAAACGATGCGAGCGATCCGTCGCCGCTGTGGAAAAATATGCTGTGGGCATTTGTCGTAGGAGGAGCGATCTGTACCTTGGGACAGGGACTGCTTGCACTGTGGAAGAGCACGGGACTGAGCGAGAAGGACGCCGCTGCTGCGACGTCTATCACGCTGGTTGGACTGTCCGCGCTGCTCACCGGGCTGCACTGGTATGATAAGCTGGCCAAGCACGCCGGGGCGGGGACACTGGTTCCCATTACCGGGTTCAGCAATTCGATTGCCTCCGCGGCGCTGGAGTTCAAAAGTGAGGGGCTGATTCTTGGGACTGCGACCAAGATGTTTACGATTGCCGGTCCGGTTCTGGTGTTCGGCCTGTCGGCGAGTGTACTCTATGGGTTGATTTTGTGTCTGCTAGGAGGCGGATAACGGCTCCGGCTTTCCGGAGGGAGAGCCGGATACATAGGTACTTGCATTGTGGAATCCCTGTGTGTATACTGAGAAAAGACAGCAAAGGACAGGGGGAGATTTTGTGGGAGAGAAACCGATTCCCGCGCTGATGGGACGGCTGGCCGTTCCCGTGATGATCGCACTGCTGATTCAGGCGGTATACAATATTGTGGACAGTTATTATATTGCGCAGGATTCGGTGGAAGGGCTGACGGCACTGTCGATTATCTATCCGCTTCAGCTTCTGATGACGGCGCTGTCGTCGGGAACCGGTGTCGGTATGAATCTGTTGATTTCCCGGATGGACGGAGAGAAGCGGAAGGGGACGGAGCACATCATGTGTTCTGGTCTGGCGGCCGAAGTGCTCAATGCGATCTTGCTGACCGTGTGCGGACTGGTGGTGCTGGAGGCATATTACGGCATGTCGACCAATAACCCGGTCGTGCAGCAGTGCGGTCTGCAATACGGGCGCATTGTATTTTTGTTCTGCGTCGGTCTGTTTGTGGAGGCCGGGGCGACAAAAATTTTACAGGCACGGGGTGATATGGTCGTGCCGATGGCAGCACAGGTGGTCGGTGCAGTGACCAATATTGTGCTGGACCCGCTGCTGATTTTTGGACAGCTCGGCTTTCCCCGACTTGGCATCACAGGCGCAGCGATTGCAACCGTCATCGGTCAGTGGCTGGCGATGCTGATTGTCATGACGCGTGTGTTGCGCAAGGAACCGTTATTCCAGGGGCGTGTTCGAAAAGCGGCGGTCTGGAGTATCTACCAAAACGGACTGTCCTCCATTGCGATGCAGTCGTTGTGCACGGTGTACATCATTGGACTCAATCTGATTCTCAAACAGTTTTCGGATGATGCGGTCACGATATTGGGCATCTATTATAAATTGCAGACGTTCTTCTTCATTCCGCTGTTTGGATTGCAGCAGGCGATTGTCCCGATGATCAGCTATAATTACGGGGCGCAGAAGGGACAGCGGGTCAGAGATATTCTGCGGTGTACGCTGTGCGTGTCGATCACCATCATGGCAGTGGGAATGGTGGTCTTCCTGCTGGTTCCCGATGCCTTGATTGGTATCTTTACGGACAAGCAGTCGCTGATGGCGGACGGCATTCCGGCGATGAGGATTATCTCGATCAGCTTTGTGCCGGCTGCGGTGGCGATGATGCTGGTAGTCTTTTTCCAGGGGGTCAATTTTCGCGCGGCGAGTCTGACGCTGACGGTGTTTCGGCAGGTGATTTTGCTGGTTCCGCTGGGATGGCTGCTGCACTTCCTCGGGCTGATCTGGGTGTGGGTGACGTTCCCGTTGACAGAGGGAATTGTCGCCGTGATGGGAATTTGGTTTTATATGGTGTGGTGCCGCAGGGAACAAAGCAATGGATTGTGGCAGTGCAGCGACGTAACATGAGATGAGAGAGACAAGCCGCCGGGGAAACCGGCGGCTTTTGTTGTGCCGAAATTGTGTGCATAGACGGAGAACGGCAGAGGAACACTACTGCAAAGGCAGGAAAGGAGCGCTGGTATGAAAAAGAAACGATGCGGCGTGGCAACCCTGATCCCGGAGCAGCCGCCGCAGATCTACTCCTGGGCAGCAGTGGCAGGAAAAAAGGAATCCGAGGGACCGCTGGGAGAGCGATTTGACCAGGTCTTTCGGGATACCATGTGTGGGGAGCCGACCTGGGAACAGGCGGAAATGCATTTGCAGAAGTGTGCAATTGGAGTGGCTGCGAACAAATGTGGCATGCCTGTGCAACGGCTTGATTTGTTGTTCAGCGGTGATTTGCTGGGACAGTGTGTGGCGTCCGGATACACGGCGCGGGGGGAAAAGATTCCGTTTGCCGGACTGTATGGAGCGTGTTCCACGATGGCGGAGAGCCTGGGGCTCGCAGCATGTATGGTAGATGGAGGATTTGCGGAGACGGTATGCGCCTGTGCGTCGTCGCATTTTTGCACGGCAGAGCGGCAGTACCGGTATCCACTGGCATATGGCGGGCAGAGAACGCCGACGGCACAGTGGACCGCAACGGCAGCAGGAGCCTGCATTATCGGACCAGCTCGCGAGGAGAGCAATCCGGTGTGCATCACGCACGTCCATCTGGGAACCGTGCAGGATTGGGGAGTGACGGATGCCAACAACATGGGAGCGGCGATGGCGCCGGCGGCGTATCAGACGATCCGAACACTGCTCAGCGATACCGGGACACATCCCAATGACTATGATGGAATTTATACCGGTGATCTGGGACGGATTGGCAGCAAGCTGCTGCATGAACTGGCGCGGCAGGATGGATTGGATCTGACCGGCGTGCATCGGGACTGCGGTGTCATGCTGTATGATGAAAAGCAGGATGCCCATGCGGGGGCCTCAGGCTGTGGGTGCAGTGCGGCTGTGCTGTGCGGACAGCTGCTGGATCAGCTGCGGGATGGAATGTGGAAACGGATTATCTTTGCCGGAACCGGAGCACTGATGAGTCCAACAACGGTTCAGCAGGGAGAGAGCATCCCGGCGGTCTGCCATGCGGTGGTGCTGCAGGCGGGAAAGGGAGAGTAGAGTATGGATTATGTGAAAGCATTTTTGGTCGGAGGAGCGATCTGTGCGCTGAGCCAGATTTTGATTGATAAGACAAAGCTCACTCCGGCGCGTATTTTGACAGGGTATGTGGTGCTTGGGGTGATACTGACGGCGATCGGAGTGTACGGGCCGCTGGTCGACTGGGCTGGAGCCGGAGCAAGTGTGCCTCTGCTGGGCTTCGGTTATACGCTGGCAGAAGGAGTCAAGACCGCAGTTGGATCCGATGGGATTTTGGGAGCGATTACGGGGGGAACCAAGGCTGCAGCCGGGGGAATTACCGCGGCGGTGCTGTTTGGGCTGCTGACCGCCGTGCTGTTCAAACCGGCGGATAAAAGCTGAAAAAAGCGTCCAGTGTTCACTGGACGCTTTTCTGGTCTTTTTGTGCGGTTAATATCCGTATGTTTCGCTGGAATCCTCATAAGAATCGCTCGTATAAGATTCTGTGGTTTGCGATGTCACGGGAGTGGGGGTAATATCATCGTAGAAATACTCCTGAAGGTGCTGTGCCAGGACGTCGTCGCGGAAGGTGATGACGGACATCCCGTCAGCGGTTGTGCTGTAATTCCATTCGTTATCCAGTGGAAGGCGGAGATGTTCCATCTTGGGCACACCGCTCTGGATGGAGGTTTTGGCGAGCAGAATCAGATCATCCCGATCCAATGAGGTCGTGATGTTTGGCATCAGACCGTTGAGGAAGCGCAGCAGCGTGATGGGATTACCGCTGGTGGCCTTGGAAAAGACCTGCTCGAGAACCGCGGACTGCCGTTCGGTGCGGCTCCAGTCCCCGCCGGTGTTGCCTTTGCGGATGCGGCCGTAGGTCATAGCCTGGACACCGTTGAGTTTCTGCGTTCCGGATTTGGCGATTTTATACTTTTTATAGGACAGTCCCTTGGATTTGCAGTATTCCTTGATGTACTTGTTGGTCTCTTTGCGCTCGGATTTGGTCACGTTGATGGTGACGCCGCCGACAGAATCAATGATGTTGGCCATCTGGCTGAAGTCCACAGTGATGTACTCAGAGATATTGAGGTCAAAATCCTGGTTGAGCACCTCCATGGTCAGTTGAGGGCCGCCGTAGCTGTACGCATGACACAGCTTGGTCATGCCGTAGCCGGGAATATTGACATAGCTGTCACGCATGAGGGAAACCAGTTTTACCTTTCCGGTGTTGCCGTTGACGTTCATGATCATGATGGCATCCGAACGGGTACCACTCTCGGCATTGTCTTCCCGCGTGTCCACACCGAACAGTGCGATGTTGGCGGAGTTGTTGGAAAGTGTCAGAGGGGATTCGTTGGTATCATCATATTGGTAGCTGGTGAACAGATGTTGGACAAACAGGAGACCGCCGGCCACTAGCGCCAGGAGAACGATCAGGACAATCGGGAGAATGGGCAACCGCTTTCTGCGCCTGCGGGGTGGCGGTGCCGGGCGAGATCGCGGGGGCTGCTGACCGCGGGACTTCCGATCGGTACGCGGGAGAGGCCGGGTCTGGTCCCACTCTTCGTCATAGTAGGGATCGGTTCGATTTGACCGGGAAATATTTCGTCTCATTCGAGTAATCTCCTTTAAACATGCGTCCGATAACGCAGTGAACGCACTGCCGGACAGGCTTACTATCCTACCTATCATACTCGCTTCTGCCGTTTGATTCAATAATAAAATACAGAAATTGTATGTAAATTCTGTATGAACGGATAGGATTTTGTGAAATGCACAAAGTTATTGCTGAAAAATTGTGAAAATGTTGTAAAACGTCAGAAAATTTCGTATAATAAAAAAGAAGATGATAAAATTGCCGCGTGGCAATGAATGGAGGGGATACCATGTCAAGTCCAGTGTTGGTAGTAATGGCGGCGGGAATGGGCTCGCGCTTTGGTGGCTTGAAGCAGATCGAACCGGTTGGTCCCAACGGACAGATTATCCTGCATTATTCGATGTATGATGCGTGGAAGGCTGGCTTCCGGCACGTTGTCTTTATCATTAAAGAGGAAATGAAAGAGGCATTTCATGAGCGCATCGGTCGGGATGCCGAGCAAATGATGCAGGTGGACTATGTCTACCAGTCTCTGGACCGGCTGCCGGAGGGATACCGGGTGCCGGAGGGCCGCACAAAACCGTTTGGCACCGGACATGCTGTGTATTGTGTCCGCGGTACGTTCCGGGAACCGTTTGCAGTCATCAATGCGGATGATTTCTACGGAGCGGATGCGTTTGACAAGATGTATCAGTATTTGAAAGATGTACAGGATGACGACCGGTACCGGTACTGCATGGTGGGGTATCAGGTGGAAAATACCCTGACGGAAAACGGTACGGTAGCACGCGGTATCTGCCGGGCGGACGATCAGGGGAATTTGGCGACGATCACCGAGCGAACCAGGATTTCGCGCGATGCGGATGGCATTATCCGTGACCCGGAAGAAGGCGTGATTGAAGAAGGAACGCTGGTATCGATGAATATGTGGGGCTTTACCCCGTCGTTTTTGGATGAGCTGGAGAGCGGCTTGCTGGACTTTTTACATCATAAACTGCTGACTGACCCGATGAAAGCGGAGTTTTATCTGCCGACGGCGGTGGATCGCCTGATCCAGAGCGGGAAAGCGGTGGCGAAGGTGCTCAGCACCAGTGCGCAGTGGTATGGTGTTACATACAAAGAGGACAAGCCAGTGGTTGTTGAGGCCCTCCAACGGTTGACGGAACAGGGCGTTTATCCCGCAGAGTGAGGAAAATTGTCTCCCGATGGAAATTTCTCTTGAAAACGGGCGTGTGCCATGCTACAATAAAACGTACTTATGGAACAGTAGCCGCCGGACGAATGTGTCACAAGCGGAGAAATAGGATGACGGAGGAAATGATCATGGTTGTAACGGTTTTGAGTGTTCTTCAGGTAATTGCGTGCCTGTTTCTGATTGTTACTGTGTTGCTGCAGAAGGCGCCGACGCGTGGTTTGTCCGGTGCGATTACCGGCGGAGCAGACACGTTTTATGGACGAAACAAGAACACGGGCATTGATGCGATTCTAGCAAAGGTGACAACACTGTTTGGTGTGTTGTTTATTATCCTTTCGCTGATTCTCTGTATGCTGGGCTGACAACAGATTCTGGCGCTGCCGCGTGCAGCGCCAGTTTTTTTCATGGGATGTGATGAGGAGGAACAGGATATGAAGGCTATCATGATTGCCCTTTTGTTGGGATTTTTGGTGTTTGGCGGAATCGGACTGATACTGCGGCTGTCACATGACTGGAATAAATTAGAAGTCGAGTCGGATAAGCTGAGTGACAGCTCCACGGCAAAGAGGGATGGCAAGGCAATGCAGCTGATCAAGCATGAGCACACGATTGACACTGAGCAGGTGCAGAAAAAGGTTGAGAAAAAGTTCCGACTGCAGTTGGTGTGCTCGGTTTTGTCGGTGTTGTGTCTGGTCGGAGCGATCCTTTGCGGGGCAGTGCTGCGATAAGGGAATAGAAAAAAGCGCCCTGTTTGTTGCGCGGGACAGTATGGTATATCTTCCGACAAAGCCTGCAGGTTGAATACAAGGAAACCGCCCGAAGAATCTGTCGATTCTTCGGGCGGTTTTGCTTTGGAATGTAGAACTTACTGCTTCTTGTACCCGCACTTCGGGCACACGCCGTTTTCATTCAGAGCGATACCGCACAGGGGACAGCGGTCTCTGGAGCCTTCCGGCTTGTATTCCTGGGACGCAGCATTCACGCCGCTGGTGAAAGTCAGTTTGGCGATATTCAGCTTGTCCTTCAGAAGATCATAGACGATCTTGATCATGCCTTCGACCGTCATGGTCTCCTTCGTTACGACCAGACGGCAATCCGGGTAGGCGGTTGCAAGCTCGGTCTGGAATGCAGGGCCCTTCATCTTGTTAGTAGGGGTGCCATCCTTGATTCCCTGCTCCTCGTAGACGTTCAGGATTGCAGGCAGGAGCGGATCATCTTCCCGCAGAATCAGCGCATGATCGAAATTTTTCAGAACCTCCCATGCTGTTTTCTGAATCTCATTGCAGGGAAAGACCATATTTACGCCTGGTTCAACGGAGTCCTCCACTTCGATGGTCAGAACTCCTGTGTGTCCATGCAGATACTGAGCCTCGCCCTTAAAACCATAAAAACGATGTGCGTACTGCAGATCTAATGTGGTAATGCTTCTCATGATAATCCTCCTTACATTTGATTGATAAAAACACTCATTTCTGCGTCTTTTCCCAAGTAGGTTTATTTCCTGCCGGAACCCTTTTGTTTTTTGCATTCCGGACAGACGCCATGAAAAATGATGTCATAACCGGTAAAGTCAAATCCGTGCGCATCTCTGATGCCGCGTTCGAGGCCGCTGACAAACTCCATGTCTACATCAAAGACTCGTCCGCAGGCTTCGCATGTTACATGGCAGTGATTTTGGCTTATGTGGTCGAAACGATCCGCACTTCCAGGGATCTCAAGACGGCGAATTTCGCCCATCTCGGATAACAGATTGAGATTTCGGTATACGGTTGCACGGCTGATTGTGGGATGCTTCTTGTTAATCTCGTGATATATCTCGTCTGCCGTGGCATGGCAATGCAATTTATTTACTGCTTCCAGGACGAGGGAACGTTGAATTGTATTACGTCTTATCATAGCGTTCACCTATCAGATATAATATCCTTAATAGGATTATATATCAATATTGGCAAACTGTCAATGTTCATCTCTGAAAATTTCTCCTCCATCACGTCCGGGTTGTCCGCCGTTTCAAAACCATTTAGAATGAAAAGGCGCACTGCTCTGTTCTTCGGACGATTTGCGTCCCTTTCTTTCGTCAGCAGGAGAGCGACACTCCCTTGTGGACGGTTACGCGTTGATCCTTCGTGACTTATCAGGCCAATATAAGCAACTCCTCCCTATCATCGCTGTGTGATCATAGGGAGGAGTTGATGTTTTATGAGCACCCGTCATTGTACAGGGGCCTTTATGATGCGGCGGGTGTTTGTTCAGCGTTCCGTCTGTTCCGGTGCAAAGGTGAAGTCAATCTGTCCGGAGATCGGGGAGGCGTTTGCCACAGTGATGGTGACCGGAAGCCCGAGGTAGTATCGCTTGCCGCTGCGTTTGCCGGTCAGCGTCATGCGCTCGGGATCGTACTCAAACCAGTCATTTTCGATGGTGTCCAGACGCACCAGACCTTCAATCAGCGTGTCCAGACATACAAAGATACCAAAATTAGTGATACCGGAAACGTAGCCGTGAAATTGCTGTCCGATGAAGTGGGAGAGATATTCCGCCTGGTACAGCTTGTCAATCCGGCGTTCGCAGGTGTCGGCCGCTTCCTCGCGGGCAGTGGACTGCAGTGCAGCCTCCGAACAAACATCGCGGTCATCCGCAGATGGCTGCTGATCGGTAAGCTGCTTTGCGAGCATGCGGTGGACGACAAGATCCGGATAGCGTCGAATCGGAGAGGTAAAGTGCAGATAGTATTGCGCAGCGAGGCCATAATGTCCGAGGTTGTCCGGCGCGTAGCGGGCACGAGCCATTGCGCGAAGCATCAGCGGCGGCAGGGCCTGCTGCCCCTCCTTCCCGTTAATTTTGTCGAGAAGCTGCTGCAGTGCGCGGGTATCCGTCAGCTCATCATCGCGCAGACGGTAGCCGAACAGACGGGCTTGATGGGCAAACTCGCGCATTTTTTGAGGGTCCGGCTGTTCATGGACGCGATAGACCGCTGGCGTACCGGTGCGGCTGAGGTGTTCGGCCACGCACTCGTTGGTGATGAGCATGAACTCTTCGATGAGATGCTCGGCGGGACCGCGCTCACGGCCGTGCACATCGGTCACATGGTTGTGTTCATCGCAGAGAATGTCACATTCCGGGATGTCCAGCTCGAGTGCGCCTCGGGTCATGCGCTGTTGGTGCAGAGTGGCTGCCAGATCGTTCATCGCTTCGAGTGTGGGGACCAGCTCGGCTAACTCGCGCCGACGTGACGCATCGCCGGCCAGGACATCGTTGACCTGACGATAGGTCAGACGGGCAGCCGAGCAGATGACGGAGCGATGAAATTCGACATGATAGCGGCGGCCATCGCTGCCGAGTTCGATGACTGCGGAAAACGCAAGACGATCGACGTTGGGATTGAGCGAACAGATGCCGTTGGACAGGGCAAAGGGCAGCATGGGAACGACGTGGCCGGGATAATAGACTGAGGTGCCGCGACGAAAGGCTTCCTCGTCGAGCGGGGAGCCGGGGCGGACATAGTAGGATACGTCGGCGATGTGGACGCCGAGACGCAGGTGCCCGTTTGGCAGCGTCTCCAGGGACACGGCGTCATCAAAGTCTTTGGCGGTGTCGCCGTCGATTGTGAATGTGGTGAGACCGCGCAGATCGAGACGGCCGACCATTTCGCTGTCCGAGACCGAAGGTGCAATGCGTTCGGCTTCCGCTGCGGCCTGAGGGGAAAAGGTCTCCGGCACATCATTTTCGTGCAGAATGGAGGCGATGGACGCTTCCATTGACTGCTCGGGACCGAACACCTTGGTGACGACGCCCTGCGGCAGATATTTGTCGGAACCGCGGAAAACAATTTGGACCGAAACGCGGTCACCGGGCTGTGCATCGTTTTGATGCTTTTTGCTGATGACGACGTCCGGGGAGTGGCCACTGTCGGCGCGGAATACCAGCATTTTGCCGCGCAGGGCGAGCGTGCCGATCAGCTCGTCCCGGTTTTCGGCGAGAATGCGATATACCTCTGCCTCTGTCCGGCCAGTGTCGGTGCGCTGTGCACTGCGCCGATGGCTGCGGGTCTCAAGTTGATGAATCAACACGCGGTCTCCGTTCCAGGCGCCGCCGTCACGGTGGGGAGGAATAAACAGGTCCGGTCCGCCGGAGTCGGGTGTAACAAAATTATAACTGCGCCCGGTTGAACAGAACGTGCCGGTTTGACAGTGAAAGTATTCGGGACGAGCGTAGCGGCTGCCGCGAGCGCGCATCAGAGAACCGTTGTCGACGAGAGCGGTGAGCTGATCGGTCAGTTCGCGGTGGGAGATGCGGAGTCCGCGCTTGCTGAGCTTTTTGGCCAGAAGCTCCGGGGTCTGAGGCTCTGCGGTGAGCTCCAGGATGGCTTCCCATAACAGGGTTTCTTTCGGTTGTGCATTCATACGCAATACCTCCGTTTCCGCATAAGGATTCGTTGTCACTATTATACCAGATATTCTGCGGAAAAACACCCGATGCCTGTGAAAATAGATGAAAAACAGCAAAAAGCGACTTCCCAATTTATTTGGGAAGTCGCAGATATTTTGCTTTCAGGCATTGCCGGGACCCTGAACCCGGTCGAGCCAATACGTTTCGCTGCCCATCGGATTCACCTTCCTTCTGGTGGGCGGCAAACAATCAACATAGAAACCGATTGTTTTGTGTGATGCTTCCTGGTAAGCGATACGCTCATTGCGGACAGAAAGCAGTAAAATCAATTACAAAAGAGAACGAAATGTCTCATTCAATCGTTGCGATTGAGAGGTTGCCCATTGGAAACACACTCTTTTCTATAGAATTGTTGATGAAAGAGAACGCCTGTACACAGGCGGTTATGATTTCAAAATAACGGGTTATTCACCCATTGGACTCACTCACTTTCCCAATGATCGGTTCAGATAACCGTCGTTCACATTCCTTGGGTAAGAAGCGCCCGGTGTGTCGTTCGGAGTAGTTTGACACCAATTGGAAATGGTCGTGCGGTCAGCTGATGCAATTGTTACCGCGATGTCTGCAGCGAGCCTTACGGCGGAAGTGCTGCGAAACTTGAGCCATGGGACTCACCTCTTTCTGTATGAATTCAAAATCAGCCATTCTCTATATCATAAAAGAATGAGAAAGGAGAAGGGTCTACCATCTCTCTTTTCTGTCGACTGTTATTTTGTGCTTAAAAGATAACATTTTTTTGACCGAATGTCAAGGGGGAAAACGAAAAAAACGAATTATTTTCCGAAAAAAAGGCGGGAAAATGAAAATAATATGTGAATTTTATAACTTTTGTTGACGGAACAAACAGAGCGTGCTATACTATATTTGTTGAGGGTTACGAATGAGTATACCCTCTGTTTTTATGCATCTGATTTATTACACTTTGTATTTTTTAAAAATGCGGGAATACGGTACAGTATGGGGCTCGTACTAATTTGTGAAAAAGCACGCGAATATTTGTAAAAAGTTCGTCGTTTTGTTGCATGCAGATTGCGGGGAGTTGCCGTATAATGTATAATAACTATACTATACATGTCCCTACTCATGAAGGAGAGAATTGTTTCATGAATCAGAAAAACCTTGTTGTACTGTTTGGCGGCATATCATCGGAACATGATGTGTCATGCCTTTCGGCGGCAACGGTTCTGCGCAATGCAGATAAAGAAAAATATGCAATTTTGCCGGTTGGCATCACACGCGAAGGACACTGGTTTTTGTATGAATCCGAAGAGTATGATTCGGTCGCTGACGGAAGCTGGAAGTCCAGCGACGCGTTGGTTCCGGCGATGCTGTCTCCGGACCGCGGCGTACACGGCCTGTTGATCATGCGCGACACCGGCGTGGAGGCCAGAACGGTAGACTGTGTGTTCCCGGTACTGCACGGGATTGGCGGCGAAGACGGCATGATGCAGGGCCTGCTGGAGCTGGCGCATATTCCCTATGTCGGTCCGGGGGTTGCCGCATCCGCCAACAGCATGGATAAAAGCCTGACAAAGATGATTGTGGAGCAGGCGGGCGGCGTCCGCCAGGCGGCGTTTTACCTGGCGCGCCGAGCAGAGTACCGTGCGGATCCGGAGGTGGTGACGCAGGCGGCGGAGGATGCGCTGAATTCCTACCCGGTGTTTGTCAAGCCGTGTTCGCAGGGCTCGTCGGTGGGCGTCAGCAAAGCGGCCGACCGCGAGGGCCTGAAGCGTGCGCTGGAGGAAGGATTCCGGTACGACAGCAAGGTGCTGGTGGAGGAATTCATTGACGGACATGAGATCGAGGTCGCAGTCTGCGGAAACGACAATCCGACGGCAACCGTTGCCGGAGAGATTGCACCGAGCCGGGAGTTTTACTCGTACGAGGCGAAGTATGTTGACGGCTCCTCTGGCCTGTACATTCCGGCTCACATCAGCGAGGATGCGATGCGGCGTGTTCGGGAGGACGCGGTGCGCGTGTATCGGGCACTGGACTGCAAGGGGATGGCGCGCGTGGACTTTTTCTGCACCTATCAGGGAGATGAGATCGTGTTTAATGAGATCAACACCCTGCCCGGGTTTACCAGTATCAGCATGTATCCGAAGCTGCAGGAGCATTCCGGACTGCCTCTGCCGCAGCTGATCGACCGGCTGGTTGCGTTGGCGATGGAGCGCTATGACCAATAAGCGTCCAGAGAGAGAACGAGATGGCGTATTTGGATAATCTGACCGGCCGTGCGCCGGAAACAGATGGAAAGGAACAGGAAACCGATACCATGAATTCCACTGCAGAGATTCTGAAAAAGGATGTTGTAATTACAATCGTCAGCCGTCAGAACTATGCCGGATGTGAACCGGATCAGATTGATCTGATCACGACCGGACGGTTATATAAACGCAATGGAAAGTTTTATATCTCCTATGAAGAGAGTGAGCTGACCGGTATGGAGGGCTCGCGGACCACGCTGAAGGTGGAACCGAAGCAGATTACAATGACGCGGACGGGGACACATCCGTCGCAGATGATGTTCACCGAACATGAGCGCCAGGTCGGTCTGTACATGACAGAGGTCGGAGAAGTGGCAATTTCCACGCACACGACGCAGCTGTCCAGCACCATTGATGAAAACGGCGGTGCGATTGCCATTGATTACACCGTGGAAATTGACGCGAGCCTGGCGGGAGCGCATCGCTTTGAGATGTCGGTGCGCCCGTCATAATGAGAGAAACAGAAACAAAGGAAAGGAATTGTCCATTCATGAATATGATAGAACAGGCAAAGCAGCAGGCCGCACAGGTGGTCGCTGCAGCATACCAGTCCGCCGTTGCGGCTGGAACACTGCCGCAGGGTGATGTCCCGCCGGTTGCAGTGGAAATCCCAAAGGACAGCAAAAATGGTGACTACGCGTCGTCCTTTGCGATGCAGTGTGCCCGTGCGCTGCACATGGCGCCGCGCAAGATTGGCGAAGCGCTGATTGAGCAGATGAAGCTGGACGACACCTACTTCACGGAGATCTCGATTGCAGGACCGGGATTCCTGAATTTCCGCTTGGGCAAGCGCTGGTACGCAGAGGCTGTGGAAACCGTACAGAAGATGGGCAAGGAGTACGGGCGGTCCCGTGCGGAGCATCCGGAAAAGATTATGGTGGAATTCGTGTCCGCCAACCCGACCGGACCGATGCACATGGGCAATGCGCGCGGCGGCGTGCTGGGCGACTGCCTGGCAGAGGTTCTGGCGTGGGCCGGCAATGAGGTCACCCGCGAATTCTATGTCAACGACGCCGGAAATCAGGTGGATAAGTTTGCACATTCGGTGGAAGGCCGCTATATTCAGGAGCTCAAGGGCGAAGACGCGATTGCGTTTGATGAGAGCTGGTATCAGGGTGCGGATATCCGGGAGCTGGCCCATGACCTCGTGGAGCAGCACGGGGATGCACTGCTGGAGCTGAGCCCGGAGGAGCGGCAGAAGGTCATCGTGGAGTACGGTCTGCCGACCAATATTGCACGCATGCAGCGTGACCTGAGCCGCTATAAGATTGACTACGATGTGTGGTTCCGGGAGAGCAGCCTGCATGAGTCCGGCTTCGTTGAGGAAACGGTGGCAGAGCTGACGGCAAAGGGCGCGACCTACGAAAAGGACGGCGCGTTATGGCTGCGCTCGACGGAGTATGGCTGTGAAAAGGACGACGTTCTGCGCCGTGCCAATGGATTTTATACCTATTTTGCGGCAGATATTGCATATCACCGCAATAAGTTTGCGGTTCGTGGCTTTGACCGCGTCATCAATATCTGGGGTGCTGACCACCATGGACATGTCCTGCGCCTGACAAGTGCACTGGACGCGCTCGGGCTGAAGGGCAGTGATCGCCTGGAGATTGTTTTGATGCAGCTGGTCAAGATGGTGCGTGACGGAGAGATCGTCCGCATGTCCAAACGCACGGGTAAGTCGCTGCAGTTGGCAGACCTGCTGGATGAGATTCCGGTGGATTCGGCGCGCTGGTTCTTCAATTCGCGCGCAGCGGAGACGCAGATGGAGTTTGATCTGGGCCTGGCGGTCAAACAGGACAATGAGAACCCGCTGTATTACTGCCAGTACGCCTATGCGCGGATTTGCAGTTTGCTGCGCAAGATGGAAGAGGAAGGCGTTGTCGTTCCGGAGATGACGGACCTGAGCGTCCTCGCGGAGGAGGAAGAGCTGGCTTTGATCAAGCAGATCAGCCTGCTGCCGCAGGAGATTGTACAGGCCGCTGCGGACCGCGATCCGTCCCGTATGAACAAATATGCGGTGGCTATGTGTGCACAGTTCCATCGCTTCTACAATGCCTGCCGCATTAAGGGGGCAGAGCCGGCGGTGCGGGATGCCCGTCTGGTGCTGTGTCGTGCGGCGCGTCAGACCATTGAAAATGTTCTGACGATTATCGGAGTAGATGCACCGGAGCATATGTAATCATTGACGTTATTTTTAGGCTGAAAGCCGGATAGGAGAGTTATGGAACCCGTTCCGTTATGCAAGGGAGAGACGATTTTAACAATTGACTACAGTGGCCAGTTGGCCGGTCTGGGGCCGAAGAGCGGTGTGTCGTCGGTCATTGTCCGCGATGTCCGGGACATTGAGCTGGCGCGCCAGCACATACCCGGGTGTTTGGTCGGCGTGCAAATTGATGCGCGGCTGGCAGAGGAAGAGGATGTGACCGCGCGCGACTGGAGCTCGGATTGGCTGATTGATCAGTTCCGCGGGCCGGTAGATGAGGCGCTGGAGCATCAGGCAGACTTCCTGTATCTGCGCATGACCGATACGCTGCAAGTGCTGCGGGCCGCCGTGTTGGCGGTGACGGATGTGTCCGGAATTGGCATTCTGGCGGAGCTGCCGGTGGATGAGGACGGCTGTATGCCGGACGGCACACCGCTGATGTGTGCGATGGGAATTTTGCAGCGCATCGGTGTCGCCGGGCTGATTTTGAACGGTGAGCTGGAAGAGGTGGCAGAGACGATCAAGGAACTGTCGCCGCATGCGTATGTGGCGCTCGGCTGCCGGCCTGACCCGGAGGAAATTATTGCGGGTGAGGAGATGCCGGAGGCAGAGTTCTATCTCGTCGGCAGTGAACGGCAGGCGCAGCAGCTGCAGAAACACATTCCGCTCAACGATGAGAGCGATGAGCCGGATGCAGATGAAGATTATATTCTGGCTCCGGTGGGGCGGCATGTACATTTTGTGGATGCCACGATTGATATTTCCGACCCCCTTGATCTGGAGGATCATTTTGAGGAGACGCTGTTGGAGATGGAGGACGTCTGGTCGGGAGCGCTCAAGCTGGAGATCAGCTCCACAGAGGACATTTATCTCCTGGCGGAAAACCAGTATCTTCTGGAACGGCCGGTGTGCCTTGCGGCGGAAAATCCGGTGCTGTTCCGCAAAGCCCTGCGAGTGCTCAATGGAATTGCGCTATACGACGGGACATGGGAGCTGGATCCGGATGTGCTGGAGGAGTTCCATCGGCACTATGGATTGGTGTCGCTGTAACGGGAAACAGAAAAAGAACGGCTGCTGGAACGCGGGGGCAAACACATCCGACGTACAGCAGCCGCTTGTCTGAGGAGAGAATATTGTGAATAACTGGACAGAAGTAAAAATTTGGACGACAACACCCGGGATTGACGTTGTGACCGGCATGCTGATGGATTTGGGCATTGATGGCTTTGTGATTGAGGACGCACAGGATTTTGCCGATTTTCTGCAGGATACGGAGATCTATTGGGATTATGTCGATGAAACACTCTCGGCGGAAAAGCAGGCGGCGGAGACCAATGTGACGATTTATGTCGAGGACAGTCCGGAGGGAGCGGAGTTGCTGGCACAGGTGGACGCCGGATTGGCAGCGATTCGGTCGAGGGACACCGAGCATCGGTTTGGCCGCTGCGTCAGCGAACTGATGTCTTTGCGGCGTGAGGACTGGGAGAACAACTGGAAGCAGTACTTCAAGCCGTTTGCCGTGGGACAGCGGTTTGTGATTAAGCCGTCGTGGGAGACCTGTGACAATCCGGAGGGGCGGACGATTTTGGAAATTGATCCGTCGTCGTCGTTTGGGACCGGAAGCCATAATACGACCCAGTTATGCATCTGCGAGCTGGAACGGCTGGTAAAGCCGGGAGACCGTCTGCTGGATATGGGCTGCGGCAGCGGCATTTTGGCGGTGGCGGCGCATCTGCTGGGAGCGAAGGAGATCAGCGCGGTGGATATTGATCCCAACGCGGTGAAGATCGCCTGTGAAAATGCGGAGAAAAATGGATTTTCTCTGAGCGCATATGTCGGTGACGTCACCGCTGATGCCGCATTGAATGAGGAGATCGGCGGAGAATATCATATTATTGTGGCCAACATCGTGGCGGATGTCATTATGGGAATGCAGGAAATCCTGAAATCCAAGCTGCGAGAGGACGGTACTCTGATCGTATCGGGTATTATTGACACCCGGGCGGATGAGGTGCAGGAGTCGCTGATGGGAGCAGGACTGGTACTCCAGAAGCGACAGCAGTCGGGTGACTGGGTTGCGATGACGCTGACCAAACGGTAAGCAGGCGGATGCGAGGAGAAAGAACATTTTGTGCAGGTTTGCCTGCAATTTTGTGAAAAACAGATGATTTTTCAATCAAATCTGCAATCATACACGTTTTGGAAAAAAACAAATTTTTTTGAAAAAAGATGTTGACAAAACGTGGCTGTGGAGATATAATAAATATCGTCATCTGGCGAGAGGCAAACAAACCGCACAAGATGATGGTACTACAATGGATATGGCGGTATAGCTTAGTTGGCTAGAGCGTCCGGTTCATACCCGGAAGGTCAT
>CAYLXH010000020.1:0-21825 GCA_964387535.1 uncultured Butyricicoccus sp.
TTTACCATTTCCTGTATCTTACGACTCCGTTGTAGATATCTGTACTTGGTGCGATGACGGCTTTGGCTATTTTGAACTCACAGAAGCCTTTTCAGAACTTCGTGAAACAGGGCATATCAGTTGTATGATGACAGATTCCCATGAGCACTACTCGATTACTGAAAAAGGACGGGAGACTGCTCATATTTTTGCAACCCGCCTGCCATATACTGTGCGGGAAGCCGCTGAATTATCAGCGTTGCGCGTGATTCGCAAGATTCGCCGTGACGCACAGATTATCACTGCAACGGAGCAGCGTGATGAAAAAGACTATGTAGTTACTCTCACAATGCAGGATGTATTCTCCATACAAATGAACGTCGTTAGTCCATCTCAGGCATCTTTGCTGGAGCAGAGTTTCAAAAAACATGCTGAAGATATCTATCAAGATATGCTTACCGCTCTGACAAAAAGCTACGACGAGGAATAGCAAACACAGAAAGGCGGGAATATTCCTGTCTTTCTTTTTATTTTTCATACAATGGGAAAGGATTGGATCGTAATGTCAAATAAGAAAAAAGGCGTTTTATTTATTTTGTGTTCTGCCTTCTGTTTTGCGCTGATGAATCTGTTTGTGAAGCTCTCTGGTGATCTTCCTTCCATGCAAAAAAGTTTTTTTCGAAATCTAGTAGCAATGATATTTGCATTTATTATTCTCATGCGTTCCGAAGAAAAGTTGCATTTTCAGAAGAAAAATCTGCCATATCTTCTGGCGCGGTCTATTTTTGGAACAGTTGGCATTCTCTGCAATTTTTACGCAGTCAGCCATTTGCTCCTTCCTGATGCCTCCATGCTGAATAAATTGTCTCCTTTTTTTGCTATTTTGATCTCTTATCTTTATCTGAAGGAAAAAGTCACGCCGGTACAAGCAGGCTCTGTTATTCTCGCCTTTTTGGGAGCGCTCTGTATTATTAAACCAGGATTTTCTGCTTTTTCACAAGTATTTCCTTGCATCATCGGTGCCTTTGGTGGATTTTGTGCCGGTACTGCATATACAATGGTACGTAAGCTCAGTTTAAATGGTGAACGAGGTCCGTTTATTGTTTTCTTTTTTTCCGCATTTTCCTGTGCATTCTGTCTGCCATATCTGATTTTCTTCTTTCACCCGATGTCACTTTATCAGCTGGCGATGCTGCTATGTGCGGGTCTGGCTGCATCGGGAGGTCAATTTTCTATTACAGCCGCTTATTCCAACGCACCGGCACGAGAACTTTCCATCTACGATTACTTTCAGATCTTGTTTTCTGCTATTTTGGAACTCCTATTTTTCCACCAGATTCCCGACCAATGGAGTATTCTCGGTTATATTATCATTTGCAGTACCTCAATATATATGTTTTTATATAATAACAGACGAAATCCAACATGATAGAATCATAAACACGGCGGCATTCGCGAGGATGCCGCCGTGTTGTTATATATCATGTATGTTTACGAGGTACGATGAAGCAATGCATTTCTGGAAGTATGTGAAAATACCGATGATGATACAGCACAGCTTCACGCTATTATTTGTAGAATACAAGGCAAATGGTATCTGCTATTCCTGATTATTGTCATGATGATGCATCATTCCTTTCATTCCCCTGCCACGTACCTTTTCCTTTAACCCTTTTCCAGGGCGAAACATTGGTATCTTTGCGGCGGGAATCGGGACGCTGTCCGAAGCGTAAGGGAGCCGCACCGTACGTTCTGGGCGTTCTTTGATTTCAAACACGCCGAAACCAATAAAATTTAATTTGTCTCCGTTTGCAAGTACATCTCCAATGCAGTCAAGCATAGCATCCAATGTAGCTTCCGTATCCTTTTTCTGTAATCCAGTACGATCTGCAACCATACGAACAAAGTCGGCCTTTTTCATTGATTGTTTTTCGCCTCATTCCAAAGAAGATTCATATCTTCCAGTGAGAGATCTTGCAATGCTTTTCCCCTTTTTTCTGAGACATCCTCCATATAAGCAAATCGCTGGATAAATTTTTCGCAGGTTTTTTCAAGAGCGCGTTCTGGATCAATATTTTGAAAACGGGCAATTTTTACCACAGCAAATAGCAGATCACCCAATTCTTCTTCAATGTTACCATCACCGCGCAGAGCACATTTCACCTCTTCTAATTCTTCATCTACTTTATTCAGCGCGCCATCAATGCTGTCCCATTCAAAACCAACCTTTGCGGCTTTACTTTGAATTTTGTCAGCACGAATCAAGGATGGAAGACTTCGAGCTACACTCTTCAGCGTCTCCGAAGCGGATTTCTGGTGCTTCTCCACCTTTTTTAGTTCATCCCAATTTGCTAAGATTTCTTGTGTGCCGGAAACAGCAGTACTTCCAAATACATGAGGATGTCGGTAAATCATTTTTTTACAGACCCCATCAGCGACATCATCCAATGTGAATACTCCCTTTTCTTTTTCAATCTGTGTGTGAAAAACGACTTGAAACAGCACATCTCCCAGCTCTTCTTTGAGTAGTTCACTGTTCTCATTGTCAATGGCTTCGCAGACTTCATAAACTTCTTCTATAAAATTACGACGAATGGAAGCATGAGTCTGTTCTCGATCCCACATACATCCATTTTCCGAACGCAAAATCTCCATAATTTCCAATAGATCCTGAATATTATAGGCACTTTTCAACGTAAAATTCATACTCGTCCTCTTCTCACTCAGCTTATTTTCAGTAAAGTTGCCAGCTTTTTCCCACCAGGAAGCATTGCAATATCCTCATATTTTAAACCACGCAACAGCAGCAGAACCATAAGATACAGCAATGGCATGCATCCACACACAATTCCCAAAGAAAGTCTCCCGTCGCAGCGCGGTAAAAGCCACTGATAGAATTGCCATCCTCCTTGTACCATTACACAAGAGGCTGCAATACAGGGTAAGGTAGAAGACACAATCGGTGGGATCCATTTTATCTTACAATAAATTGCCTTGAGATTCAACAAAAGAATCAAGCCGAAACACACAATCGAACTGAGTGGAGCAGCCAAAATACCGATGTTCGGATCAGCCATCCCGATATACGAGAAAATAAACTTTGCCACGGCGCCAATCGTCATGGTACATACCGTAATGTCCGGTCGTTCCATTGACTGCAAAACAGAGGTAGTCACAGAAGCTAAACCGACCAACACCTCGGCAAACCCAAGACAGGACAGCAATGGTTCTGCCGCAGCGACTCCCTGTGGCTGGGAGGAAAAGAGGAGCTCTAACAGCGGTCGGGAAAAAACAGTGAGAATTGCACCACAGGGAATGCAGACCAGAATGGTCAGACGGCAGGCAGAAGCGATTAATCGCTGGCATGCTTTCTTCTGTCCCTTGCTCCACACTGCTGATATCGCTGGAAGGATACTTACAGAAATTGCTCCGGAAAACGCCTGCGGAAGATGATAGATTGTAAGAGCCATACCGGTATACGCTCCATATGTGGAGGTGATCTCCCGCGCTGTCATTCCGATCTCTGGAAGTCTTCCATAAATCAATGTCATATCTAAAAAACCAGATACCGTCATCACAGCTGAGCCAAGTGTAATTGGAATCATTAAGGAAAAAAGCCGTGAATAAGGTATAGATTCCTGCTTCTTGCAGCAACGGATTGTTGGAATCACACTGTGACGTACGCTCCAGCTCAAATATAGGACAGCGATAAATTCACCAATGGTAACGCCTAAGACTCCTCCCGCAGCGGCACCCGCGAGTCCATAACCTTGGCTAAATGCCTGTTTTGCAAGCATACATCCGAACAATAATTTTCCGCTTGCTTCCAATACCTGTGACACCGAAGTTGGTTCCATGTTTCCAGTGCCCTGATACCATCCTCGAAGAGCGGCTTCTGCTGTGACCAAAACAACAGCGGGAGCCACTGCTACTAAGCTATAGGCAGCATCTGGTTCACCAAATAGATTTGCGAGTCTGCCAGATGCTGCAGCCAATCCTCCGGACAATACTGCTGCAACTAGCGAAAACAACACGCCTGTTTTCCATACTAACAATTGTGCCTGCTTACGTTTTCCTAGCACAAGAGCTTCTGAAACCAAACAGGACTCGGCAATGGGAATGCCAGACGCAGTGATCACAAACAGAATAGAAAAGAACTGCATCGCAAAAGAAAATATTCCCATTCCGCGGTCGCCAATCAGATTGGTCAATGGTATCTTGAACAAAGCACCCAACACTTTCACAATCAGGCCTGATACTAAAAGCATCATGGCACCATGTACATAGTTCTTCTTTTCTTGCATAAATCCCCCGTTCTCCTCAAAACAGAGTATGTTTTTCTGCATAGAAATAGAAGAAAAAGAGGCAGAAAGCCTGCCTCTTTTGTCCATGTTTCTTGTTCTTTGTTAAAGCTGAGCACCACAACCGCTGCAAAAAACATCATTTGCACTGCATTCCTTACCGCAATTTGGGCATTGGCTGCTCGTTTTTAAACTCTGTAGTTTGTTTCGGATTTCTGAAACAGCTTGACACTTCTCATCAATCAGAATCAATTTCACCTGAATCTCCTCTTGATCAATTTCCATTCCGCAGTGCGTGTCATACAGCATTTTCCCAAGTTCTTTATACAACTGGTCCAGTTCAGAATTCAAATCAAAAATGCGAAGATTCAGCTTTGTTGATTCTACGACATTCGTCGCTTTTTTGCTGGCGACGCCAGCGGCATGGTTTGCAACCTTTCCGGTTCGGTCAGCCAACACCTCCGCAGATAGCTTGACACGGCTCATCAAATTCATTACCTTTTGATCCAAAATCCATTCTCCTCTCTATTCTTTTAGGATAGAAGAACACTGCCTTCCCGTCGCGATGATCAGATACTCTTTGAGTAGTAGGAAACTGCCAGCACGATTACCCAATAAATTCATGCATAATAGATGAATCCGGAATTAGATCGAATCGCTCCATCGGCTCAAATAGTTCCAAGGCATTGATGACGTCATCCAATCCTGCATCATGCATTTCTTTAAAATACGGTTGTGACAGCTCTCGCAGCTGATTCATCAAGACAGTGTCTTCATATGGTAAATAAGTATCAATAATCCGAACTGCATGAGGTACATACGGATGGATGTAGCGTTTTTCTCCACGCCGCACAGATCGCCACATCTGAATTGTACCAATAACTGGTTCATCTCGGAAATTCTTATCGCGAATAGCACGTCGGACAAAGCGCAGCTTATGCGGAGCCAAACGATATTCTTTATGAATAACCACCTGCGTGCCGATTGCCATATATATACCAGTCGAACAATGCGCTAATGGCTCTGTAATTGCATCATTCAGCGCATGGATTCCTTCTATTACAGCAATTTCATCCTTTTTCAATTGCATTTCTTGGGTATGTTCTGTGCGCCTGCGTGTTGCAAAATCATATGAGGGACCTGAATGCAACGCCCCTGTGCAAGAGCAGACAGATGGCCGCTGAGCAATTCCAGATCCATGCATAAGGGAGATTCTAAATCTTCCCTACCCTCCTCATCACGGGGCATCTCATACGCACCGCGCGTTAAATAATAATCATCCATTGAAATCGCATGGGAATGAATCCCGCGTTTTTCCAACATATCGCGCAATCGTTGTGCAGTTGTTGTTTTTCCACTGGAAGATGGTCCATTTAACAAAACGATGGGACGCTCTTTATATGTTGCGCAGACAGTCTCCGCAACAGAGCAAATCGTGTCGTCATACTGTTTTTCGCTCTCAGAAATAAAGGCGGCTGCATCTTGTCGGCAACGGCTATTGATTTCCTTCAGTTCTATGTTCTTCATCGCACATCCCTCACAATGACGCTGACCATTCAAGTAACACCTGCTTTCCGGTGTTAATTTTTTCAATTGAACTATTATATTCATATGGATATTTGGGATTGCTGATGCGTTGAATCTTATGTGCATCTGGATAAAGCAGCTTTGTCACACCGCCAGCTCCCAGAGACAGAATTGTCTGCAATTCCTCCATCATATAAATATTATAATCACATTCATACCCTTGCCGAGTCCACCCGACATTTTCATAGCCGCCGGCCATGAACTTCTGGCGATACAAATAATACGGTGAATACCCAGCTGAAGTCAATGATTCTGTCGCTGCTTCCAACATCCTCCGCACCGTCTCGTGCCGACGTGTCACACAGGTTCGGTCGTTTTGATTAGCTCCCCGCTTTACCGCAAGTGTATGAACTGTAATATTTTCCGGCTCAAGAGCAACTAAAGTCCGAATTGTGTCCGCAAAACGATCCACAGTATCCCCTTCTAGTCCGGCAATGACGTCCATATTAATCACACGAAATCCCATGGTACGAGCCAATTGGTAGGTATCTACAACATCTTTGGCACTGTGCTTTCGACCGATTGTTTGAAGAACCTGATCATTCATGGACTGCGGATTAATCGAAATTCGATCAACGCCATTCTCCACAAGGACCTGAAGTTTTTCTTTCGTAATAGTATCTGGGCGCCCCGCTTCCACAGTAAATTCCGAAATCTCTGATAAATCAAAAGCCACTTGTATTTCTGTGAGAAGTCTCAGAAGCTGCTCCGCAGACAGCGTGGTTGGAGTTCCTCCGCCAATATATACGGAAACAATCCGAAGTCCAGCTTGTCGAACAATCTTTCCTGCGTGAATAATCTCTGCATGAAGCGTGTCCAAATATGGTTGCATCAGAGCTCCTGCACGCTCAATGGAATGACTGACAAAGGAACAATAGCTGCAGCGAGATGGACAGAATGGAATACCAATATACAGAGAGATATCCTTGGGGTTCAGCTTTTTTTTCCGATCCCACGCAATGCCAGCGGAGCGAATGGCAAGCGCACGCCTTGCTGGCGATACTCGATATTCTTCTGTCATAATACGGGCCACTTCGGCCGGAGAATATCCTCTTTCTAAAAAGCTACGGGCAAACTTTGCCGGACGCACACCGGTTAACGCTCCCCATTCCGGTACATAATCCAAAAACGGAGCAATAACCTCAAATATCGCCATCTTAATCGCATGTGTTACTGCTCGTTTTACTTCCTGTTTCTCTCCGTCTGTTTTTACGGTTTTTTCCGTACAGAATTCTTGCTCTCCACGACGGCAGCGGGCACGAATCTGAACTTGCAATTCAAAGGAATCAACCCATATGTTTAATTGATCCTGCTCTGCCCCTATTGGATGGTCACTGCGCTCGGGGATTTCTGACGGAAACAGGTTGAACAACATGTCACGCACCGGGTGATCGTTCTCTAATCCACGAACCGTATAAATCATCAACGAACCGCCTGAATCATATACGGATTTTTCTTACGCTCGGCGTTTAGCGTTGACACCTGCATATGTCCCGGGTAGACATGGTAGTCTCCTGGTAAATCATGCAATTTCTTAAGAGACTGTAACATTTTCAAAAAATCACCGCCGGCCAAATCACAGCGACCGCACTCGCGACAGAATAGTGTATCACCCGTAAACAAGCAATTTTCAATCTGAATCGTACAGGATCCGGGAGTATGTCCAGGTGTATGGTAATAATGTGCCGTAATTCCACCAAACGTAACTTCGGTACCTTCCTCTGCGGGAATATCTACACCAGGAAACTGAAAGCGATTTTTCATCTGACGTCCAAACGCACCAAATGCATTCAAACCTGCATCCTGCTGAAACAGATAGGAATCTTCCATGTTAACGACGACCTGAGCGCCCGTTGCCTGTTTTATTTCACCTACTGCCATAATATGATCAAAATGAGCATGGGTCAATAAAATATATTTCAGCTGAATCTCATGCTGTTTGATCAGATTCAGCAACTGAGATGCATTGTCGCCAGGATCAATCATTGCACCTTCCTTGCTTGTTTCATCATAAATTAGATAGCAATTAGTGCCAATATCACCAACACAAGTTTGAATAATTTTCACGGAATTCGCCTCATTTCTTCATCATTTCATCTGTATCCATCAAAATAGTGACCGGACCGTCATTCAGTAAGTCAACCTTCATATCAGCACCAAATTCTCCGGTTTCTGTGGGAATACCTTGTTCCCGGCAGAATTGAACAAACAATTCATATAACTGGACTGCTTGGTCACCTTTTGCCGCTCTCATAAAATTGGGACGTTTTCCCTTACGGCAGTCGCCATATAACGTAAACTGACTTACAGCCAGAATACTTCCTTCCACATCGGCTAAAGAAAGGTTCATACGATCCTGCTCATCCGAAAATACCCGCAGACCGACACATTTGTTTGCCAGATAGCGAGCCTGCTCCTCCGTATCTTCTGGAGCAATGCCGAGGAAGATCAGGAAGCCACGCTGTATTTCTCCCGTGATTGTACCGTTTACCGTCACACTGGCATGGGAAACACGCTGAATTACTGCTCTCATTGCACACCCCTCAACTGGTCTGTCGGGTGACATTGATGACACCCTTAATGGAACGCAATTTGCTGATCAGCATTTCCAATTGAGAAATACCGGTGACATCAACAACTGCATTAATGATTCCAAAGCCCTCGGAAAGCGTCTTTCCATTAAAATCTCGAACATTTACTCGATTATTGGATAGAATCATCAGAACATCACTCATCACTCCGACACGGTCTGTCGTCGATACCTGCAGCGCTGTACTGAATCGCTCCTTTGCCTCAATTTGCGACTCATCCCAATGAACATCAATCCAGCGATTTTGATCCTCTTCACTGCTATTTTTAAAATTGATACAATCGCGCCGATGAATCGAAACGCCGTAGCCTCGAGTAATATAGCCCACAATATCGTCGCCAGGAATCGGTGTGCAACAGCGTGCAAATTTAACCAGGCAATTGTCAATGCCTTCGACAACAACGCCAGAGTCTGTTTTCGTCGGCTTGTGGTCTGTCAGAGGTTTCTTTGCTTCCTCTGCTTTGCGCATCCGAATAACCTCGTCGCGCACTTTATTGATTACTTTTGTCAGTGTAATGCCACCATAACCAATACTGGCGTATAATTCTTCCAATGAAGAAAAGTTAAATTTATTTAGTACATTCTGCTGAATTTCTGGCTTCTCCGCGAAATGATTGTACAGAAGATTTGCTCGCAGCTCGCGTTCCAAATCGTCTTTTCCACGTTCGATATTTTCTTCCCGGCACTCTTTTTTAAACCATTGCTTGATTTTGTTGCGGGCCTCAGAGGTTTTAATCATCTTGAGCCAGTCTCGCTTTGGACCGTGAGTTTCCTTTGAGGTGAGGATATCAACAATATCACCGTTTTGCAGACTGTAATCAATGGGGGCAATCCGTCCATTAATTTTGCATCCGACCATGCGGTTTCCAACAGCGGAATGTATGCCATATGCAAAGTCAATGGGAGTTGCTCCTGCCGGTAAGTTTACAACGTCGCCCTTAGGAGTAAAAACAAATACTTCATCTGAAAACAAATCGACCTTGATGTTTTTAATAAAGTCCTCTGCTTCTGTATCCTGCTGTGCTTCCAATAACTGACGAATCCAAGCATAGGTCTCTTCTCCGCCATTTTTGTTAATGCCCTGTTTATACTTCCAATGTGCAGCAACACCGTACTCTGCCATCTTATGCATTTCTTCCGTTCGAATCTGTACTTCAAACGGAATACCGGATCGACCGATGACGGTGGTGTGCAACGAGCGATATCCATTTGGCTTTGGTGTGGAAATATAATCTTTAAATCGCCCCGGAATCGGCTTATACAGATCATGCACATATCCGAGTACATTATAACAATCTGCGACCGAATCTACGATTACACGCACAGCACAAATATCGTAAATCTCATCAATACTCTTGTTCTGTGAGTACATCTTCCGATAAATGCTGTATACGTGCTTGACACGACCGGAAATTGTATTTTGGATTCCACTCTCATCCAGTTTTTTGCTGAGTGTCTGTTTAATCCGCTCCAAGAATTTTTCGTGTTCACTGCTCTGACGGTTTAACCCATCAACAATTTCTTGATATCCAATCGGATCTAAGTGCTGAAGGGAAAGATCCTCCAGCTCCCACTTGACCTTCTGCATACCCAAACGATGAGCAATCGGCGCGTAGATCTCCATTGTTTCCAACGATTTTGAACGCTGTTTACTCTCCGGCATGAATTTCATCGTACGCATATTGTGCAGACGGTCAGCCAGTTTGATCAGAATAACACGAATATCTTTCGCCATCGCAATCAGCATTTTTCGCAGATCTTCCATCTGCTCCTGCTCTTTCGAATAGCGCAGCTGTCCGAGGCGGGTAACACCGTCTACCAACTCCGCGACAGGCTTACCAAATCGTTCTGCAATTACGTCATATCCAACGCTGGTGTCTTCAATGCAATCATGCAATAATCCTGCACAGATGGACTCTGTATCCAGCCCCATCTCAACAATAATCTCTGCTACTGAGACCGGATGAATAATATATGGGTCACCGCTTTTGCGACGTTGCCCTTCATGTGCCGCTGCTGCGCATTCATATGCGGCCCGAATCTTTTCCACATCAGCCGATGGATTCTGTTTTTCTACCCGTTCGATTAAAAAATCGATCTTTGTCTTCATATCCATGGTACCACTCCCCAAGCAGCAGACTCACGTCGCCGCTGTATTGCGATTTTTCATTCGGCGCAATGTAGCAAGAACAACCGATTTTGTGATATCCGCTTTTCCTTGATACGGTAACATGCGGATATTCACCAGTCCGTTCTTAAAATGATAGCTGAGCAGACGGCTTTCGGAAAAGACATCCAGACAGACAAATAATTTGCCAATATTGATGTCTCTTCGGCTTTCCCACTCAATGCGCCGGGATAATGTATTATACGGCGCAGACAATTGTGAATTTTCCTGGTGTGAAATCAGATGTCGCCATACTGCCACCAAGTCGCGCCGATCCGGGTATAACCGATCCACTTCTCGCGGTGTGATCTCTTTCCCGTCAATAAACATAGAATAACTTGTTAGCAAAGCATGATCTTTTTTCAGTTCACATCCGCTCAGACGGATGTCTTTCAGCATCAATTGAATCGTACTTCTGCCACGAAAATGATTAATATCCAAGCTGAATGCAGCATCAACAACATTTCCCTGTACCACGCTGCATCCACCACTTCCCGTGCCAAACAACATCGCGGTAAAAAAGACGCCACTTTTGCTGAGTGTCATCTTTAAATGACGATCACTGGAAATCGGCGTAATATCCTCCACAGTTAATTCATACATAGAAAAAACTGGTTCTGGATTTCCCATTCCATATGGCTCTAAGACACGAAGTCCACGAATCGCTTCCATGGAAATGTGATCTGGACGGATGATACAATCGATATTAACAACCGGCACGGTGTCTTCTTCGCAAATATTCTGTTTTGCATAGTCACAGATACACTGTTTAAACGCGGGTAAATTTTTACGGTCAATCGTAAGACCGGCTGCAAGCGCATGGCCTCCGAATTTTTCCAGAAAACCAGCGCTGTGTTCCAGTGCTTCAAATAAATTAAAACCACGTACAGAACGGCCAGATCCTTTGCCGTGATCACCCTCAAGGGAAATAAGTACCGTCGGACAACCATACCGGTCGGAGATTCGAGAAGATACAATCCCAATGACTCCATGATGCCATTCTTCTCCCCAGAGAACAATCATGCGATCCTCCGTCGGGTCGTACTCCTTCTGCAAAACGGCATATGCCTGATTCAATATTGCGTTTTCTGCATTTTGACGTTCTTTGTTCTGCTGACACAGCATTGCTGCAATATCCGCTGCACGCGACAGATTTTCTGTCAGGAACAATTCTACGGCAAGGTCAGCACACCCCATGCGTCCAGCTGCATTGATACGAGGTGCAAGGGTAAAACTGACAATACCTGCTGTCAATCGTTTTTCCTCTACTCCCGATTCGCGCATCAACATACGTAATCCCAGATTATCTGTCTGCGCCAGATAGCAAAGTCCATTTGCCACAATAGTGCGGTTTTCTCCGCGCAAAGGCATCACGTCAGCGATGGTTCCAACGGCAACCAGATCTAGGTAATCATTCAGAATTTCTGGCAGACGATCTGGTCCAGCCAACGCACAAACCAATTTGAACGCCACACCCACACCAGCAAGTTCTTGGAAAGGATAACGACTGCCTGGACATTTGGGATTGACAACTGCGAGGGCATCTGGCAGCGTGTCAATACATTCATGATGGTCTGTTACAACGACTTTTAATCCAATTTTGCGTGCAAACGCAATCTCTTCCATCGCTGTAATACCAGAATCTACAGTAATAACTAGGGAAACCCCTTGATCCCGCAGTTTCTGTAATGCTGCGCAATTTAAGCCGTACCCTTCCGTCAGACGGTCTGGAATATAGTAGACGCAGTCCGCGTGAAGGCTGCGGAGATAACGAATCATAACACAAGTTGACGTAATTCCGTCGACATCATAATCACCAAAAACGGCAATACGTTCCTTATTTTTCAAGGCTGCGTGAATAATCTCAACCGCTAATTTCATATCTGGCAGCAGCATTGGATTACACAATTGGTCAAACTCCGTTGACAAAAATTGAGCTGCCTTTTTGGGTGTATCTATCCCGCGTGAGCAAAGCACTGCTGCGGCTAAAACCGGGTATCCCCCTTCCTTTGCGAGGGTATGAACGGCATTACGATCCGGTTTTGCAATGTTCCACTTTTTTCTTCTCATTGCTACTCCTCGATTATATTTTTATTCACTACATATTATACAACAAAATAACGACACCTGTAAATATCTTTATTACGCAATTATCTGCAGATTTCATAACTTTTTTGATAGATTAAAGGTGGAAGAAGTACTTTTCCCAAGTTTCGCTCCTGTCAAAATAGACAAATAATATTGTACGACAATCCTCTCTTTTCTAGGACTTTTTCATGCACATCAGTTGCCTCTCTTCGATGTAAAATAACTGTCTGCACGCTTGATTCACGGCAGACAGTTGTTCCTGGTTTGCAGTTTTATTACTATTATTTCAAATATTTGGCCAAATATTGACCAGTATAGGACCCTTTACACTGTACAATTTCTTCTGGAGTCCCTGTACAGACAATATGCCCTCCATCCTCTCCGCCTTCTGGACCCAGATCAATGATATGATCAGCAATTTTGATTACATCCAGATTGTGCTCAATAACCACAACGGAATTTCCGTTTTCCACAAGCTTCTGGAGAACCTGAGTCAGTTTATGCACATCAGCAATATGGAGACCGGTTGTTGGTTCATCTACAATATACCTTGTTTTCCCGGTTGCCCGTTTCGACAGTTCTGTGGCCAGTTTGATCCGTTGAGACTCTCCACCCGACAGCGTTGTCGAGGATTGTCCCAATTTGACATAGCCCAGTCCGACTTCCTGTAATGTGATAATCTTACGGGAAATCTGTGGAAGATTCTCAAAGAAAATAACCGCCTCATCTACAGTCATGTCCAAAACTTCGCTGATATTTTTCCCCTTATATCGTACTTCCAGGGTTTCTCGGTTGTAGCGTGTTCCACCGCAGACTTCACAAGGAACATAAATATCCGGCAAAAAGCTCATCTCAATTTTCTTTAAGCCATCTCCCTGACAAGCCTCACAGCGTCCTCCCTTTACATTAAATGAAAAACGTCCGGGACCATAGGCACGCATTTTTGCATCCTGCGTAGAAGCATATAGACTGCGAATCTGATTAAATACGCCAGTATATGTCGCAGGATTGGAACGAGGAGTCCGTCCAATCGGAGACTGATCAATACAAATCACTTTATCCAGATATTCCATACCAGATACTTCTTCAAAAGCTCCCGGTCTTGTCTTGGCACGGTTCAAATCACCAGCCAGTTTTTTATACAAAATCTGATTGACAAAAGAGGATTTTCCACTTCCGGAAACACCAGTTACACAGGTCATTACGCCAAGCGGAATACGGAATGTCTCGTTTTTTAAATTGTTTTCCCGGCAGCCAGTAAAAGTCAAATATGCTCCATTCCCGGTCCTCCGTTCCTTTGGAACTTCAATATAGCGTCTTCCACTCAAATATTGACCGGTAATGGACTCTTCATTTTTTAAAAGATCATCAATTGTTCCTTCAAAGACAATCTTCCCTCCATTTACACCCGCTCCCGGGCCAACATCAATGATGTGATCTGCGGCGTACATAGTATCTTCATCGTGTTCCACGACAATCAATGTGTTGCCCATGTCGCGCAAATTTTTCAGCGTCGCCAGAAGCTTATCATTGTCACGTTGATGAAGTCCGATCGAGGGCTCATCCAGAATATACAATACTCCCATAAGGGAGGAACCAATTTGAGTTGCCAAACGGATACGCTGGCTTTCCCCACCAGAAAGTGTTCCAGAAGATCGCGCCAGAGTTAAATAATTGAGTCCAACACTGTTTAAAAAGCCGAGTCGATTTTCTATCTCTTTTAAAATGCGTTCTGCAATACGCATTTCCTGGTGAGTTAACTGTAAATTCTGAATAAAGCGCAATTCATCTGATACAGATTGTTCACAAAACTCCATAATATTCAGACCGCCAACTGAAACAGCAAGCAGTTCCGGACGCAAACGGCGTCCCTTGCAGACTGGACACGGCACCTCACTCATACTCTCTTCAATATCAGAGCGCACATAGTCAGAAGAAGTTTCTTCATGACGACGCTGAAGGTTTGAAATCACTCCTTCAAATGCTTGCTCCATTTTTCCGCCCGAATAGCGGGAAACTCGCAATACCAATTTTTCTGTGCCTGTTCCATAGAGCAGCGCATGAACGGCATCTTCGCTCATTGCCTCAATCGGTGTATCCAAATCAAAGTGAAATTTTTCACCCAGTGCGTCATAATACATACGTGCGATAGAGCCGCTCTCACAATTTGACCAGCCACTCGCCTGAATCGCTCCCTGACGAAGTGACAGCTTTGGATTTGGAATAATTTGCTGCGGATCAATCTGCATTTGTATGCCCAATCCAGCACAGGCCGGACATGCCCCATATGGATTGTTGAATGAAAACATACGCGGAGTCATTTCCTCCAGGGATACGCCGCAATCATCGCAAGCATAATTCTGCGAAAATGCCATGTCACCTTCGCCAACAATATTGGCAATCAACAACCCTCCGGACAAAGCACATGATGTTTCCACTGATTCTGTCAAACGGCTGCGAATCTCTTGCTTGACCATGACGCGGTCGACAATGATCTCAATATTGTGTTTTTTATTCTTATCCAACTTGATGTCTTCAGAAAGATCATACTGAATTCCATCGACGCGAACACGAACATAACCACTTTTCTTTGCACTCTGCAGCACTTTACTATGTTCCCCTTTTTTCTGGCGAATGACCGGGGCCAAAATTTGTAGCTTTGTTCGTTCCGGAAGAGCTAAAAGTTGGTCAACAATCTGATCCACTGTCTGCTGACGGATTTCTTTCCCGCACTTCGGACAGTGGGGAATTCCAATTCGCGACCATAACAAGCGAAGATAATCATAGATTTCCGTTACGGTTCCCACTGTGGAACGAGGATTTTTACTGGTAGTTTTTTGGTCAATGGAAATCGCTGGTGACAAGCCATCAATATAATCCACATCGGGCTTATCCATTTGTCCCAAAAATTGTCGGGCATAGGATGACAAAGATTCTACATAGCGCCGTTGTCCTTCTGCATAAATCGTATCAAACGCTAAAGAGGACTTTCCACTGCCCGACAATCCGGTCAGAACCACAAGCTTGTCACGCGGAATCCACACCTCAACATTTTTCAGATTGTGCTCTCTGGCACCTTTAACATGAATATAATCCTGCATTACACTCTCACCAAATCAATCATTCTGCTTTTCCAATTCCCGAATTTGATCACGCAGATCCGCCGCGAGTTCGAATTCCAGCATCTTTGCTGCCTCACGCATTTGCCGGGTCAGTATTTTAATTCTTCCCTCTCGTTCTGCACGGCTCAGCTTCTTTTGATTCATCGCGACACCCACACCGGGTGTTGCTGAGATTTCAATCACATCATGAACCTGTTTCACAATGGTTTTGGGCGTGATCCCATGCTCATGATTATAGGCGAGCTGAATGGCACGGCGGCGCTTTGTCTCTTTTATTGCACGGTCCATGGATGGAGTCACAGTATCGGCATACATAATCACCTGTCCTGACGCATTTCGAGCAGCCCGTCCGATCGTTTGAACAAGCGATGTCTCTGAACGAAGGAATCCTTCCTTGTCGGCATCAAGAATGGCCACTAAGGAAACTTCTGGCAAATCAAGCCCCTCACGCAGCAGGTTAATTCCAACCAGCACATCGAAAACACCCAGACGAAGATCCCGCAGCAATTCCATTCGCTCGATCGTTTTGACATCATGATGCATATAGCGCACCTTGATATCCACACCTTCCAAATAGCTCGTCAAATCTTCCGCCATCTTTTTGGTCAGCGTTGTGACCAAAACTCGTTCTTTTCGTGCCGTCCGAATATTGATCTCGCCAATCAGGTCGTCAATCTGTCCCTCCACCGGTCGAACGAAAACCTCGGGATCTACTAACCCTGTCGGACGAATAACCTGCTCCACAACCTGTCCCGCCCGGCTGCGCTCATACTCTGCCGGAGTCGCACTGATATAAATTGCCTGATGAATTCGTTCCTGAAACTCTTCAAAATTCAAAGGACGGTTATCATATGCAGAAGGAAGTCGAAATCCATTGTCAATCAAGCTCTTCTTTCGCGCTGCATCGCCATGATACATGGCACGGACCTGCGGAAGTGTGACATGGGATTCGTCAACCATCAATAAAAAATCATCCGGGAAGTAGTCCAGCAGCGTAAACGGTGCAGATCCGGCTTCTCTTCCGGACATAACACGAGAATAGTTTTCAATTCCGCTGCAAAATCCAATTTCCTCGAGCATTTCCATATCAAAATTGGTTCGCTGTGCAATGCGCTGTGCTTCAATCAATTTGTCATGCTCTTCAAACCACGAAACACGCTCCTCCATCTCAGAGCGAATTTCTTGAATTGCAATCTCCAGCTTATCCTTGGGAGTGACATAATGGGAGGCTGGATAGATAGCAACATGCTGTACATCGCAATTTCTCTCTCCCGTCAGCGGATTAATTTCACTGATGCGATCAATTTCATCACCGAAAAACTCAACCCGAATGGCATAAGAATCAGTATACACTGGCCAAATTTCGATCGTATCACCGCGGACACGAAAACGATTTCGTTCAAATGCAATGTCATTCCGTTCATACTGAATCTCAATTAACTTTTTCATCAGTTCATCGCGATCCCGTTCCATTCCCGGGCGGAGCGACAACACCATGTTCTTATAATCAATCGGATTGCCCAACGAATAAATGCAGGACACGGAAGCAACGATAATCACATCACGCCGCTCAAACAGAGCAGAAGTTGCCGAATGGCGCAGCCGTTCAATCTCATCATTAATAGCAGAATCCTTTTCAATGTAGGTATCCGTTGAAGCGATATAAGCTTCCGGCTGATAATAATCATAGTAGGACACAAAGTATTCCACTGAATTATCCGGAAAAAACTCACGAAATTCACTACAAAGCTGGGCCGCCAGAGTTTTGTTATGGGCCAGAACCAGTGTCGGACGGTTAACCTGAGCAATCACATTGGCCATCGTAAATGTTTTTCCTGAACCGGTAACTCCCAGCAAAACCTGCTCATCCAATCCCAACTTCAATCCATCGACCAGTTTCTGTATCGCCTGTGGCTGGTCACCTGTTGGCTGATACGGCGCTTTGAGTTGAAAATCCATAAACGATTACCTCCATATGCCATTCCATTCTACGGATTGATTATAGCACTCTTGAAGTTGATCCGCAAGAGAAAACCGAACAAATATTCGATCAACCATCTTGGTATTTCTCACGCAACATATAGTTTGTCATGGCTCCGGCCCGTTCCGGAAAAATCCGTAAAATATTGTCTTTCATACGTTCTCGGAAGTGAAGGTACAACGTCAGTTCTTCCTCGGAAAATCCTGCATAAACAGCCTGCTCAACATCATTCTGTGCAGTATACAGATCCGCCAAAATGGGTTGTGCAGTTGGTAAGAAAGACATCTGATGTTTTCTGGACTCTCCTGGAAAATTGGGACTCACCTCCTCGACGGTTAAATACTCTCTGGCAGAAAATTTTTGCAGAATTCTCATCAGTCCTGTCCGAGATTGGTCAGTATAATCTGCCAGCATTTCTAAGGTACATTCTTTTGATACCTGTGTAAGATTAAATAATACCATAGTCTCTTGAAGCGAAAGGTCATACTTCAACGCAACCGGTTCCAAATAGTATTCCAACAATTTATGTGTTCGATAGATTTCACTTTGTATTCCGCGTCCTTCTAAAAGAGCAGCATCCAGCTGAACGCCTTCTTTGCCAAGCCGCTTCGTTCCAGGCATCACAAGAGGAGGAACTGCCGCATCATTGGCTCCGTCAATCAGAAAGCGATACACCTTCAGTCGACTTCGCTCATATTCCTCTTCATCCAACACCGATTGATAAAACTGCGTATAGTACTCGAAAACCGTGAGTTTCATCTTAATCACCCGTGATAAGCTCATATTTTTGTTTACAAGTGAACCTTTTGTTTTGACATAATAATAGATCGGAACCGGCAATGCATAAAAACTCTCGGCATATCGAATATATTCCAAATTGAACATAAAGTCTTCACACCAACTAATGTTCTCATTCATACGAAGGTGATGAGACTCGATAATATCTCGACGGTACAGTTTATTCCACAGAACCCCGTAATAAAAATCTGCCGGACTTTTCATCATATAAGATGCATACTGCTCTCGGGTCATGACACGATCATCGTCAATGCTTCCCTTCACGGATACACGCTCTCCAACTACACGATAAAAATCAGAAATAACAAGGTCACAGTCATGTTCCTGTGCTGCACGAACCATAAGCATCGTCGCATTTGGGGTAATCCAATCGTCACTGTCAAGAAATTGCACATATGTGCCGCATGCCACGGCAAATCCATGATTGCGGGAGTCCGATACACCGCTGTTTTTTTTATGAAGCACTTTAATTCTGCTATCTTTGGCACGGTATTGTTCACATATTTCTCCAGATCGGTCTTGGCTGCCGTCATTGATCAGAATCAATTCAAAATTCGTGTATTCCTGCTGCAAGATGCTGTCAATACAACGCGAAAGTACAGTTTCTGCATTGTATACCGGAACAATAATACTTACTACTGGTTTCAATCGCTATTCCTCCCACTCGTATACAGAAACGCGGGCACTGTGTAGGACAGTGCCCGCGAAACCGACTTATATCATTTTACGGAACAACATGAGCTCAGTTGCTCTCAATCAAACCATATCCACCCGATGCTCTCTTATAAATAACAGCCGGTGCATTTTCTTCCTCTGCATTGAGGAAGAAAAAGAACTGATGATTCAGCAGATTCATCTGTAAAATTGCTTCTTCGACACTCATTGGAGAAACATCGAACTTTTTGCGGCGAACCACATCATATGAATCTTCGACAAACTCTGCAATGCTGGCCTCATTCGCTGCCGCTTTTTCAAAAGCACCGGCACGCAGCCGTTTTTCCAAACGAGTCTTATTCTTGCGAATCTGACGCTCGATGCTGTTAATCATTCCATCAACAGAAGCAAACATATCCGTTGTGGTCTCCTCAGCTCGGAATACCATTCCATTATGACGAACCGTAATTTCCGCCGTCTGGCGTCCTTTCAGCTCACTCAACGTAACAGTGGCTGTCGCATCATTATGGAAATAGCGTTCCAGCTTGGAAACCTTCTTTGTCGCATAATCGCGAAGCTGCTCACTGGCCTGCAGTTTTCTTTCAACGATGGTAATCTTCATAACATCAGCTCCTAACGGTTCTCACCTAATAATGCAATATAAAATTTTACCATGCTGCTTCGATCCATACGAATCCATAAAATCATCTGATTCTCTGTCTGCAGCTTTTGATTTCATCATTAGTATAACACATTTTGCACAGTTTGTCTTGAAATTTTAAAAGTTATTTATAAATAATTTATAAACAATTCATCTGCCTTGCCATATTTTTAACCTTATGTACACAAAACAATCCTGCAATAATCCCGGAGTATGCTGATATCCAACTTTGCTATTTCACACGTTCTGCCAATGACCAAGCCAGCGGAACTAACATGCCAGAATCCGTGAACACACCATCCAAAGCATCGACTGCCTGCTGAGAAAGCTCACGTACCAATCTGCGACATTCTGTTATTCCCAACAGAGAAGGATAGGTGCTCTTTTGATTCTCGGCATCCGAGCCAATCGGTTTGCCAAGTACTGCTTCGTCTCCTTCAATATCCAGAATATCATCCTGAATTTGAAATGCGAGACCCAAACAGCGTGCATATTCTTGTCCGGCAGCAAATTGCGCTTCGTCTGCACCACCTATGATGCAGCCAAGGGCTGCAGCGGCGCAAATCAAGGCACCAGTTTTCAATGATTGTAGTGTCTTCAGTTCATCCAACGAGATCGGGCGTTGTTCTGCTTGAATGTCCAGAACCTGTCCTCCAATCATTCCTTCCATACCAGATGCTCTTGACAAGGTACGGATTGCATGCAGCTGCGTTTGTGGAGATACCATCGCCAGCAGCATCGGATCAGATGCCGTCTCAAATGCAAGATTCAACAGTCCATCACCGGCCAAAACCGCCATAGCCTCTCCATAAACCTTGTGGTTTGTCGGCTTTCCGCGGCGCAAATCATCGTTGTCCATACAAGGAAGGTCATCATGAATCAAGGAATAGGTGTGAATCATCTCCAATGCACACGCAAACGGCAATGCACTTCGCAGTTCTCCTCCACACAGCCGACAGAATTCCAGTGTCAGGGCCGGACGAAGTCGTTTTCCCCCGGCAGTGACAGAATATCGGGCCGCTTCAAAGATCGCTGCCTGACCAGAATCTTTTTGTGGTTGAATATAATCGAGCATTGCATCTTCAATCAGAGAAGCATATTCTTCCAGTTGTTTTTTCCACTCCATACGGTATCTCCCTCATTCCATATTGGTATCAAACGGAACTTCGCTATCCTCTCCATGTTGTTTTTGAATCATTGTTACCTTTTGTTCCGCGGTATCCAACGTCTTCGACAATAGTGCCGAGAGTTTCGTCCCCTCTTCAAACAGAGCCAGGCTTTTTTCCAACGGAGCATCTCCGGTCTCTAATTGCGTAACGATCTCTTCCAGACGTTTCATCGCCTGCTCAAATGTCATTTCTTTCACGATTTGTCTCCATTATTTTCGTCTGACTTGATTTACTGTGCATTCCGCACGGCCTTTTGCAAACTGTATCGTAATCTGTTCGTCTTTTTTCAGCAACCCACTGCTTCCAATCACACGGCCAGAATCGTTTGTCACAATCGAGTATCCTCTTGACAACACCTTCAATGGGCTGTATGCATCCAGATAGGCTGCAAGCTCACTAAATTGTCGGCGACGCTGCAACACATTCTGTTCCAAGGCGGCTTGCATTTGTCCGGTGACATGATCCAACGCAAAGCGCTTATCCTGAATATATCCAAGCGGCGTTTTGATGCTCCGCCGATGGTCCAACGTCTGTAACGCAGTTCGATGCACAGACAATATATGCTGCATGGCAGCGACCATGGCCGTATCCATCGACAACACCATACGTTGTAGCTCCAGACGATCGGGAACACACAGTTCCGCTGCATTGGACGGCGTCGAAGCACGAGCATCAGCAACAAAGTCAGCAATTGTGACATCGGGTTCATGTCCGACCGCCGAAATAAC
>CAYLXH010000021.1:0-21689 GCA_964387535.1 uncultured Butyricicoccus sp.
AAGCAATAAGCTATTTGTCAAAAGCGCTCTGGCTTATTAAAAAAATGCCGGATCGCCGTCAGGAACTGGCAATTACATACAACAATCTGACTGCACTGCACTATGCGGCTGGTCACAAAGAGGAAGCGCTGCTTTGTTTGGAACATGCACTCAAGGAATTTGAGAGATGCTCAGAGGAAGAGAATGTTCACTATGCAGCAGGACTGAACAGCTTGGCAGCGCTTTTGTATTCGGAAGGACAGTACGAACAGGCGCTCTCGGTCTATCGGAAGTCTGCAAAATATACGCTTCGTTTCTTTGGAGAAAATATTGAGTACGCCATCACGTTCCACAATATGGCATGGGTATATCGGGCCATGGGGCAGCTGGAGGAAGCGGCGGATGTCTTGGATAGGGCTGTGCAAGTATGCACGCGAATTTTGGGTGCGGACCATGACCGCACGGTGGTCGCTGCGGAAGAGCTGCGCAGACTGAAAATGGAGATAAAAAAGTGAATGGGTTAGAACTGTCGCGCACGTATTATGATACCATAGGAAGGCCTTCGCTGGAGCGCACTTTTCCGGAGCTCATGTCTCGCATGGCGATTGGGCTGGCCGGAGAGGGATCGGAGTGCTTCGGGTTTGATGATGCGCTTTCCCGTGATCATGACTGGGGACCGTCGTTTTGTATTTGGATGGAGGAAGCGGACTTTCTTGCATATGGTCAACAGGTGCAGGAGTGGTACCGCAGTCTTCCTGCAAAGATGGAGGGCTATCCGGTTCGTGAAGAGAGCGCTCTGAGTGCGGGCCGGGTTGGCTGTCTGTGTACACCGTATTGGTTTCGTCGGTACACGGGATGCCCGGAAGGGCCACAGAGCCTGTCGGAGTGGCGCCGTGTCCCGGAGGCGTTTTTGGCGACAGCTGTGAATGGAGAAGTCTTTTTTGACCCGCTCGGACGGTTTTCGGCGGTTCGGGAACGACTACAGCACTATTACCCGGAAGATGTCCGGATTAAAAAAATTGTTGCCCGAGCGGCTATGATGGCACAGGCCGGCCAGTATAATTATCCTCGCTGCCAGAAACGGGGTGACACCGTTGCGGCACAGCTGGCGCTCGCAGAGTTCACCAGAGCTGCTATGTCGATGGTTTATCTGCTCAATCGCCGATATGCACCGTTTTATAAATGGATGTTCCGGGGATTGCAGGAGCTGCCGAAGCTGCCGCGGGTGCGCGAGCTGCTAAAGCAGCTTAGTTTGACTACAGAGGCAAGGAACGCGGAGCAGACGGTGGAATCTATTTGTCTGCTCACAGCGGCGGAGCTGCGACGACAGCAATTGACTGACTGTACCGCTTCCTTTTTGCAGGAATATTGTGCGGATATGATGACACGGATTCAGGATCCGGTGCTGCGGAAGGCACATTTCATGGAGGAGTGAACGATATGACAAAACGGATTGATGAAATCATTGCACTGGAATGGAAGCTGTTTGATAAGGTGCAGAATCTGGGTGGTCGTGCCTCCTGCCAGGATAACTGGAAGGAATTTCAGATTATGCGTTCCAGCCAGCTGAGTGCGTGGACAGAAGCTATACGCGACAGTTATTATGAGGATTTGCTGACGGCGCAGCTTCAAGGACGAAATCCGCTCGCAGAGAAATATGGGTATATGATGGCACGCACGAATCCGGAAGAGTACGCACACATTCAAGCACAGTTGCCGGAGCGCACACCGGAGAAGGATGAGATCATTGACAGATTGTGTGAGATACATGTTGGCTGGCTGGAATCGGTTGCAGAGCGCTATCCGCGACTGGCTGGACGCGGGCGTGCGATCCGACGCAGTGAGGACAGCGCGGTGACAACGTCGTTTGAGACCTACCTGTGGGGAGAGCTTGCGACGTATTCACTGAAAACTTTGACTCTGTATGCCGCTTATGTCGAAGCGTTGCAGCAGGAAGGCCGGAATATGAATCAGATGGTGTTAGAGAACACCGTGACACAGTATGGATATGCCTCGTTGGAAGAGGCAGAACGAGAGCTCTCCGGACGGTGACAGGAGAGCTCTCCTCGTTAGGGTAGAAGAGGAGAGAGCATGAAGCGTGATGCATCCATTGATATGATACATGGTCCACTGCTTGGAAAAATTCTGATGTTTAGTATCCCGCTGATGGCGGCGAACATTCTTCAGGTTTTGTTCAATACAGTGGACACAATTATCGTGGGTCAATTTGCCGGGTACGCGAGCCTGGCGGCAGTGGGAAGTACAACCGCGATTCTCTCTTTGTTTATCAACTCGTTTATTGCTGTTTCGATTGGTATTAATGTTGTCGTTGCGAAGTATATCGGAATGAGCGGCCGGGAAAAGGATATTTCCCGTGCGGTACACACTTCCATGGCGGTCGGAATCATCGGCGGCTTTGTCGTCGGGGGGCTTGGTATTTTGGCATCGGGATGGCTGCTGGATGCCACCTCGGTTCCAGATGACATTCGTTCGCTGGCGATGATCTATCTCCGCATTTATTTTGCCGGCACGGTGTTTAATGTCATTTATAATTTTGGAGCGGCGATCATTCGTGCGAAGGGGGATACACAGCGTCCGCTGATTTATCTGACAATCAGTGGGGTGGTTAATGTTGTACTGAACCTGTTCTTCGTGATTGTACTCAAGATGGACGTTGCGGGGGTTGCTCTGGCGACGGTAATCAGCCAGGCAATCAGTGCGGGCATGATTCTCCGCCATCTGCGCTGTTCCACGGATGCGACAAAGTTTTCGTGGAAAAAGCTGTGTCTGGATCGCCATGAGATGATGGAGATGGCGCGCATTGGCGTCCCGTCGTGGATTCAGGCAATTCTGTTCAGTATTTCGAATGTTGTTATTCAGGGAGCAATCAATTCCTATGACAGCGTTGTGGTTGCCGGATGCAGCGTGGGAATCAACATTGAGAGCTTCATGTATTATACGATGAATGCGATCTGCCAAGCGTGCCAGACGTTTGCGAGTCAGAATCTCGGGGCGAACCGAATGGATCGTGTCCGACGTGTTGTTCGTTTGTGCCTTGGCACGGTCTTACTCTGGGGAATCATTCAGAGCGCTGGGGTCGTGCTGTTTGCCAAGCAGCTGGTCAGCATCTACAACAGCGATCCGGCGGTGGTTGCGGCAGGCGTGTATCGTTTGCGCCGAGTCGCGTCCCTGTATTTCGTCTACGGTATTTCGGATGTTCTGATGGGTGCGATCCGGGGATGCGGTGTCGCTGTCGCTCCGATGCTCATCAATTTGTTGTGCTCCTGTGCGCTGCGCGTGGTGCTGATTGGTCTTTTGGATACCGAGACGGCGGGCATCGGTTGGGTTTATATGATATTTACACTCAGTTGGTTTGCTCTGGCCGCAATGCTGGGGCCGTTTTGGATTCACCTGCGGAATAAGATGGAAAACGAGTATGGAGCTGGGAAGCCAGTGGAAGCAGAATGAGGGGAAGGAACATGCCAAGAACAAAAATTCAGGAGGATATCGAAATTGTCGATGCGTCCTCGAATAATTTAAAGCATATTACGATCAATATCCCGAAGGAAGAGCTGGTCGTCATCGCCGGGGTCTCTGGTTCGGGAAAAAGCACACTTGCATTTGACACGGTGGCGGCGGAAAGCGGACGTCAGTGGCGTTCCACGTATCCGGCATTTTTGCGGCAGCGCCTGCCGCGCTATGAGCGGCCGGCAGTGGAATCCATTCGCAATCTGACCCCGTGTATTGTTGTGGATCAAAAGCCGATCGGCGCGAATGCGCGCTCCACGGTGGGCACAGCATCGGATGTGGCGCCGCTGATTCGTCTGTTGTTTTCACGTGTCGGGAAGCCGAGCGCGGGAGGATCCATGGCGTATTCGTTTAATCACCCGCACGGTATGTGCCCGGACTGCACCGGATTGGGAGAAAAGGTGGTATTGGACGAGTCAGCGATGTTTGACACGAGCAAGACCATCCATGAAGGTGCAATCCGGTTCAGCCAGTTCTTTGGCGGAAGCTGGCAGGAATTTTATTATACCAATAATCCATTGTTCAGCGCAGATAAAAAGCTGAGCGAATTTACGGAGGAGGAGTGGCAGGCACTGCGCATCGGCCCGAAAGAAAAGTTGGTGATGGATCATGTCTGGCCCAATACCGGACAGGTGTCTCATCTGCCCTATGAGGGTGTGGTATCGCGCTTTAACCGTCTGTACCTCAACCGGGATATATCCGGATTGAAAAAGAGCGTGCGCGAGGAAGTGGTACGGTTTATCAAGAGGGGACCGTGCCCAACCTGTGGAGGCTGCGGCCTGAATCCCAAAGCGCTGGCATCCAAAATCAACGGGTACAACATTTCCGATTACTACAACATGCAGGTCAGCGATTTGCTCCCGGTTCTCGACGCAATTACGGATCCCCTGGGCCGCTCGATTGCGGATCAAATTTCCGTTAGTCTGCAGCATATGGTCGATGTCGGATTGGGCTATCTGAGCCTCTCTCGCCGCACGGATACACTGTCCGGCGGAGAGTCCCAGCGTCTGAAGCTGGTCCGCCATTTGGGAAGCAGTCTGAGCAATGTTACGTATATTTTGGATGAGCCGACGGCGGGGCTGCATCCCACCGATGCGCGCCGTATCGGCAATCTGCTGCAGAGTCTGCGTGACAATCACAATACAGTGCTGGTTGTTGAGCACAGCCGGCAGATGATGGAGCTGGCCGACCACATTATTGAGATGGGCCCATTGGCGGGTTCAGAAGGCGGACAGGTCATGTATGAGGGCACACTGGACGGGCTGCGGAAGCAGGATACGGTCACGGCAAAGGTGCTGCGTGAGAACGTCCCGCTCAACCGAAATCCGCTTGCGTGGCAGGAGGGCTTTCCGATTGAACACGCCACAATTCATAATCTGAAGGATGTATCGGTGACGATTCCCAAAGGGGTGTATACGGCGGTTACGGGTGTCGCCGGTTCCGGAAAGAGCAGTCTGATTGGATATGAGTTTGTCAGCCGCTACCCGGAGGCCATTGTGATTGACCAGCATCCCATCGGCACCTCGAGCCGTTCGACACCGGCAACGTACACCGGTGTTATGGACGATATTCGCAAACTGTTTGCCAAGGAAAATAAGGTCAGTGTTCAGTGGTTCAGTTTCAACTCGAAGGGAGCGTGCCCGGTTTGCAAGGGTAAAGGAGAAACGTTGCCGGATGTCGCATTTGCCGATCCGGTTGCGATTGTTTGTGAAGAGTGTGGAGGACGTCGCTACAATCCGGAGGCGCTCAGCTATACCTATCAGGAGAAAAACATCGAAGAGGTGATGAAGCTGACGGTCACACAGGCGATGGAGTTTTTCACACAGCCGAAGATCCGGAAAAAACTAAAGATTATGGAGGACGTTGGTCTCGGCTACATGACGCTGGGGCAGCCGACGAGCACGCTGTCGGGTGGAGAAATCCAGCGCCTGAAGCTGAGCAGCGAGTTGGACAAGCAGGGAAATATCTATGTTTTGGATGAACCGTCTACCGGTCTGCACAGTAAGGATGCGACCCGCCTGATGGAGCTGCTGCGCCGTCTGGTCGAGCAGGGAAATACCGTTGTGGTGGTCGAACATCGGCTGGAGCTGATTGCTGCGGCGGACTGGATTATTGATATGGGCCCGGAGGGCGGAAGTAAAGGCGGAGAGGTTCTATTTGCGGGCACCCCGCAGGAGCTGGTGGATTGTCCAAATTCAGAAACTGGCCACTATCTGAGAAACGGAACCTGTTGAGCGAAGAAGAGAAGGGAGAGAGAAACGTATGAAGCCAACCATTGTAATCGGACACCGAAATCCGGATACGGACTCGATTTGTTCGGCAATTTGCTATGCAAACCTGAAGCATAAGCTCACAGGGCAGGAATATCTGCCGTGCCGTGCGGGGCAGATTCACTCGGAGGCGCGGTATGTTTTGGATACGTTTGGGGTGGAAGAACCGATGTATCTGGAGACGCTGGAGCCGCGGCTGTCCAATGTCCAATACCGAACGGTAGATGGAATCCATGAAGATATGTCACTGAAACGTGCATGGGAGTACATGCGTCAGAACAATATTCAGACCGTAGCGGTTTTGGATTCGGAGCGCCATATCAACGGTCTGCTCACGTCGGGTGACATCGCCCGCTTCTACATTGAGGATCAAAATGCAAACGCGCTGGCGGAGGCGTGTACCAGTTACAGCAATATTGTGGATGCACTGAATGGAGAACTGGTTGTCGGAGATCCGGATGAACATTTTTCGGAGGGCAAGGTCGTTGTGGCGGCCGCAAATCCGGATGTTATGGAAGATTATATCGAGGAGAACGATCTGATCATTCTGGGCAACCGCTATGAGTCCCAGCTGTGTTCGATCGAAATGAAGGCGGGCTGTATTATCATCGGTTTGGGTTCTAAGGTATCCCGCACAATTCAGAAGCTCGCGCGGGAGGCAAACTGCACCATTATTGCGACACCTCTGGATACCTATACCTGTGCAAAACTGATCAATCAGGCAGTACCGGTTCGTCATGTGATGCGGACCGGGGGACTGGTGTCGTTCCACGAGGAAGATTTGGCCTCGGATGTCAAGGCAGTTGTTGCAAAAAAGCGGATGCGCTATTTCCCGATTGTCAACCAGGAAAACAAGTATGTCGGTATGGTGTCCCAGCGCAATCTGCTGGATATGGAGCGCCCTCAGGTCATTCTGGTCGATCACAATGAACGCGACCAAGCTGCGGAGGGAATACGGGCGGTTGACGTTGTGGAGATTATCGACCACCACCGCATTGATTCGGTGGAGACAAGCAATCCGATCTACTTCCGCAACCAGCCGCTTGGCTGCACCGCGACGATTATTGCGTTGATGTATCAGGAGAACCATATTGATATTGAGCCGAAGTATGCAGGACTGATGTGCTCGGCGATCTTGTCGGATACGCTGATGTTCCGTTCACCGACCTGCACGATCATTGATAAACAGGTTGCACAGATGCTCGCAGGAATTGCAGGCATTGACATCACACAACATGCGACCGAGATGTTTAATGTTGGCTCTCGGTTGGAGAACTGTTCCCCGGATCAGATTTTTCACATGGATTATAAGTGCTTCAATGCAAAGAAGCGTTCGTTTGCGATTGCACAGGTGACAAGCGTCAGCCAGATGGAGTTGGATAAGCTCAAAGGACGGATGCTTCCGTACATGCATGATCTTCTGCCGTCATCGGGGCTGAATATGATGTTCCTGATGCTGACGAACATTCTTGATGAGACCACCGATCTTCTGTTTGTCGGTAAGGAAGCTGTGGAGATTGTGGAAGTTGCGTTCCATAAACAGGGCATCACGGACAATGTCATGCTGGAAGGCGTGGTCAGCCGAAAAAAACAGATGATGATCCCGCTGATCGCTGCGATGGATGAACTGTTCGGCCAGTGATGGGTACAACGTAAGACAATAAAAAAGAGATCCCCTTGCTGTGATACGATTGGATCAAAATCGGAAAAGGCAGTAAGGGGATTTTTTGTATGCGTTTCCAGCCCTTGTCCTATGGGGAGGAATAGGGCGGTCGGACGTGTTTTTTGACCGGTTATTGCGTTTTTTTGACCACTCGCGCCAAAGGGCGCGACAGATACCTTGAAATTTGATATACTGCAAGCACAGAAAAGGAAGGGAGGAATACACATGAAGCTGGTGTTGGAACCGGGAAGTCAGCCGGAGTTGGAGGTTGTGATCCGGGGTAACTTGAATGACCCGCAGGTGTCACAGATTATTGCCGCACTGAATGCGGCGAAAGCGATTTCTCGACTGTTCCTATATCAGGAAGATCGCGCTTATTTGTGTCCGGTGGCAGACATTCTGTATTTTGAGACACAACATGGACATATTGCGGCGTACACCCGCGAGGGCGTACGAGAGGCACGGTATAAGCTGTATGAACTGGCAGACATGCTGCGCGGCAGTGGATTTGTCCAGATCAATAAAGGAGTACTTGTGAACATCAAAGAGGTATCGTCGGTGGAACCGGAGTTTTCCGGAAATTATACCGCAACACTCAAGGGAGATGCAGGTATTCTGACAATTTCGCGTAAATATTTTAAGCCGTTTCGAGATTATGTGATGAAGGAGTTGTGAGTAATATGAAAAAGGTACTGCAAAATTGGCTGAATTATATGGTGTTTGCGGTGGGAATTGGTTCGATGATCAGCACGGCCGCCATTACGATGAGCATGGGGATGACAGAGGAGCTGCGGCAAGTGATTATCTGGATTGTAGCTTCGGCGGTGATCGGACTGGTATCAATGATCTATGAGGTAGACGGATTGCCTGATGTTACAGCCACGCTGATCCATGCGCCGTTGACGGTGCTGGTCGCGTTGATTGCCGGAAGCATCGCAGGGTATGGAGAGGGATCGTTGGTTCTTCTGATTACGCGGATGTTGGTGCCTATTGTAATTTTGTATGTGGCAATTCACCTGCTGATGTTCGTAATTCGTCGCTTTACGGTGCGCAATCTGAATGACAAGCTCTCCGGAAAATAATCTGCGGGGGACTGGCACACGACGGAAGTCAGGTGCTTATATTGATAGCAGGGGTGAGGAATGATGTGCTGCAAATGGAATCAGATTGGCTGGATTGCCGCTGCATTCGGCGTAGGAATCCTTGCTGCATCACTGCTTCCGGCGGCTCTGCTGATTCCGCTTTCCGCAGTGATTTTGATCGCTGCTGGAATCGCCCTGATCTGCTAGGAGGAGTCTGTATGAAGATTGTTGTCATTAAGAGTCCGCGCCTGTTGGCTGGAGTGCTTCGGGGAATATTCCATATGAAAAAGGCTGAGTCGGTCGGCTGAGCGAACATAGACGGAGAACGGTCGCCCTGGTTGTTTCGCAGAGAACAACCAGGGCGATTTTGCAGGATTGTTCCGTTTCGCACTGCCGGATCAAAGGAAGAAAAAGCAGCGAATTGTTCATTCTCTGCAAAGAATGCAGGGAATATTGCTGTTTTCTTCACTCAAATGAGAAAAATCGAAAGAATACGGGAAAAATTACTGGAATCCTCTTGCAAACCGCGTGCAAGTTCTATAAAATAAACTTGTATATTCTATATCGCATTACGCGGGAAAAGAGTGAAAACCAATGCTTACTATTAAAATGGCTCCAGCAACGGAGAAGAAGCAGAAGCCGGATGAATCCAATCTAGGCTTCGGCATCTACTATACTGATAATATGTTTATTGTAGAGCACACCGAAGGAATCGGATGGCACGATGCACGTATTGTACCATACCAGCCACTTCAGCTCGATCCGGCCGCTATGGTTCTGCACTATGGCATGGAATCCTTTGAGGGCTTGAAGGCATACCGAAAGAAGGATGGCTCGATTCAGTTGTTCCGTCCGGACTGCAATGCAGAGCGCATGGTCAATACCAATCATCGTATGTGTATGCCAGCGCTGCCAGTGGAAGATTTTATTCAGGCAGTCAAGGCGATTGTCAAATGTGAAGAGGACTGGGTTCCGCATCAGGAGGGCACGTCCCTGTATATTCGTCCGTTCTGTATTGCGGATGAGGCCCATTTGGGTGTGCGCACTGCGAAGCACCATTCCTTTATGATTATCTGTTCTCCGGTAGGAGCATATTATTCCACCGGCATCAATCCGGTCAAGATTTTTGTTGAGGATGAATATACCCGTGCCTGCCCGGGCGGCACTGGCTTTACCAAGTGTGGCGGCAACTATGCGGCATCGCTGATTTCTCAGGTCAAGGGCCATGATTTGGGGTATGAGCAGTCCCTGTGGCTGGATGGCGTAGAGCATAAGTACGTAGAAGAAGTCGGCTCGATGAACTGCTTCTTCAAGATTGACGGAACGGTTTATACGGCTCCGTGCGTTGGTACGGTTCTTCCGGGCGTTACTCGCCGTTCCTGCATCGAGCTGCTCAAGGCCTGGGGCATTCCGGTTTCGGAAGAGCGTCTGCCGATTCTGGATATTATTGAGGCTTCGAAGCAGGGCAAGCTGGAAGAGGTATTTGGCACCGGTACGGCCGCTGTCATTTCTCCGGTCGGCGAGCTTCGCTATGAGGACATTGTTTGCACGATCAATGATGGAAAGATCGGTGAAGTTACCCACCGACTGTATGACACACTGACAGGAATTCAGTGGGGTACTTTGGAAGACACGATGGGATGGACTGTTCCGGTGGAATGATTGTCTGTCATCATATAATCGAAAAGCGCGTATAACAACAACCAACTTGTTGATCGCAATCAAATGGGGATGCGTTCTACGGGACGTGTCCCTTTTTCATAATTCTGTATAATTGGAGGTCGGCAGTGGCATCCATTATATACATCCCGGGGCATTCTGCTTTGCCTTTCCAAAATTTTAAAACAGGAGTGAAACATGATGAACACAAGAAAACGATTCCTTTCGATGGCACTGGCTTCAGCTCTCTGCCTGAGTGCACTCGTGGGCTGTGGTGGCTCTGGCACACCGGCCGAGGACAACGGATCCGGTTCGGCGGCTGCTGCTCCGAGCGCTCTGACGGTCAATGAGGGCGTATTGACCATGGGTACAAACGCGGCGTTCCCGCCATATGAGTACTATGAAGGTGACACCATTGTTGGCATTGATGCGGAGATCGCGGAGGTCCTGGCGGAAAAGCTGGGCCTTGAGCTGGAGATCGTAGATATGGACTTTGGCTCCATTGTCACCTCGGTACAGACCGGTAAGGTTGACGTCGGTATTGCCGGTATGACCAAGACTCCGGAGCGTGAGGAAAACGTCAGCTTTACGGAATCCTACGCAACAGGCGTACAGGTTGTCATTGTACCGGAAGATTCCTCCATTTCGTCGATTGATGATCTGGATGGTGCGCTGATTGGTGTACAGGAGAGCACGACGGGTCATATCTACTGCTCGGATGATTACGGCGAAGACAATGTGGTTGCTTACACGAATGGTGCGACCGCAGTTCAGGCTCTGATGCAGGGCAAAGTTGACTGTGTTGTCATCGACCAGCAGCCGGCGAAGACCTTTGTCGCAGAGAACGAGGGACTGAAGATCCTGGATACGGAGTACGTCACGGAAGAATATGCAATTGCAGTCAACAAGGACAATATTGAGCTACAGGAGAAGCTGAATGCTGCTCTGACCGAACTGCAGGAGGATGGTACGGTACAGGCTATTCTGGACAAGTATATCGTAGCAGAGTAAACAATTTCAACGAAAACAATCGAACGGGATGGGCAGCGGAGCAGGAAATTCCGGCTCCGCTGCTTCTGGAAAGAGGAAAATTGATCATCCATGAATACGTTTATTGAAACCGTGAAAACCGGATTTTATCAGACCTTTATTCTGGAAGACAACTACCGGTATTTTGTGAACGGTGTCAAGATCACACTTCTGGTTGCGTTTGTGTCACTGATCTTCGGTCTGATTATTGGCGCGGTGATTGCGCTTATTCGCTCTGCGCATGACCAGCAGGGCAGCCGAAAAAAGAACCCGATTCTGGGCTTCTTTAATTTATTGGCGCGCATTTACCTGACGGTAATCCGCGGTACGCCATCCATGGTACAGCTGCTGATTATGTGGTTTGTTTTGTGGGCCAGTGCCCGCTCTACGGACAGAAACTTGATTATTTGTGCGATTATGTCGTTCAGTATCAACTCTGGCGCGTATATTGCCGAGATTATCCGATCTGGCATCATGTCCGTAGACAATGGTCAGATGGAAGCCGGCCGTTCGCTCGGCCTGACTTATTCTGCCACCATGCGCCATATTATTCTGCCGCAGGCATTCAAAAATGCGCTGCCAGCGCTGGGCAATGAAATGATTACCCTGCTCAAGGAGACATCCATCGTCACCGTAATTGGCCTGAAGGATCTGACCAAGGGCGCAATGATCATTCAGGGAAAAACCTATCAGGCCCTGATTCCATTTTTTGCGATTGCGGCCATCTATCTGGCTTTGGTTATGCTGCTGACCTGGATATTGGGAATCGTGGAAAGGAGAATGCGTCAGAGTGATTACCGTTAAAGAACTGGCCAAGAGCTTTGGGGACCTTCAGGTCCTCAAAAAGGTTGATTGCCATATTGAAAAAGGGGAGTGTGTTGTTGTCATCGGACCGTCAGGTTCGGGAAAATCCACCCTGTTGCGCTGCTTGAACCGTTTGGAGGAGCCGACGTCCGGCCATATTATTTTCGATGGTCAGGATATTATGGACAAGGGAACGGACATCAATCGGGTGCGGCAAAAGCTCAGCATGGTGTTTCAGCACTTTAATCTGTTTCCCCACCTAACGGTACAGGAGAACATTACGCTTGCCCCGATTAAATTGAATCTGATGACAGAGGAAGAGGCCAACCAGACTGCGATCGAGCTGCTGACACGGGTTGGTTTGGCAGAAAAAGCGGATGTCTATCCGATACAGCTTTCCGGCGGACAGAAACAGCGTGTGGCCATTGCGCGTTCGCTCGCGATGAAGCCGAAGGCAATTTTGTTTGACGAGCCGACGTCGGCATTGGATCCTGAAATGGTTGGAGAAGTGCTGGATGTTATGAAGTCGCTGGCCCAAGATGGGATGACGATGGTTGTCGTCACGCATGAAATGGGCTTTGCCCGCGAAGTGGCAGATCGCGTGATCTTTATGTCAGATGGATATATTACGGAGGAGGGAACTCCGGAAGAGATTTTTGATCGTCCACAGCAAGATCGAACAAGAGCATTTTTGAAGGCAACCGGGCAAAAATAACAACCGTTGAGGAGAAACCGCTGCCCTCTGATAGGAAATGAAATTCGGAGAGCGGCGGTTCTCAAGAAAAATGAAAAAAGAGAAAATTTCTCTTGACGATTCAGGGGCTCTGTGCTAAAATACTATCCAGATGCTAATGTGGCTCAGGGGTAGAGCAGCTCACTCGTAATGAGCAGGTCGTCGGTTCGATTCCGACCATTAGCTCCATCATAACCGCTTGTTTCTTCGGAAATGGGCGGTTTTTGTATTGCTCTGACATATTGATTTTGAGGAATCAACGGATTGACTGATATTGATGCAAAAGGGGTCATGGAATGAAAAAGAGTACATGAAAAAAGCTCGATACGATATTTGCGATTCTGACGGACGCATTGTGAAGTGCGTGGGTAAGAGCGGAAAAGGTGAGCGGTGACGGTTGTACGTGGTTTGCGATTTTGAAAAGTGTGTGAATTTTTTTGTGATATGGGGCATTGTTGCAGATTTGTGATATGATAAAACACAGTGCTTGCGTATAGGTTGAGGAAGAAAAATATGGTTCGTTTGCACCTTCCAGGAAAACATGTGAGAAGCAGAGACAGAGAACCGGCACTGCTTACTCGGATGCGAGATGGACGTGCGCAATCAACGGAGTTGCAATTTGATAGACAACCATAAAAATACACTGTTGTGGAAAAATAATTAATGGATGTAAGAATAGAAGGATGAGAAAATGCAAATTGTTGAAACCTTCGGACGTTATATTGAAACGTTGAGTGATACAGACCCTCGAAAGGCTCGACTCCTTTTAAAAATGGGATGGGAGGCACAAAAGCTAAAATTTATGCTTTTGCCGGATAGGCGACTGTGCCAGGCGGACCGGTATCTGGCTTGGCTGATGATGGATACCATGCTGAAGCCTTTGCAAAATCCGGAGACCTCTGCGATTGTCAGTATCTTTACTCCGTGTGAGTTGTTGCATGAGATGGGACTTCATCCGTATAATGTTGAGGGCTTTTCGTGCTATCTTTCTGCTTCTCAGGCAGAAAGAGAATTTTTGCAGCAAGCCGAAAATCAGGGACTGTCGGAAACGCTGTGCAGCTATCATAAGACATTTATCGGAGCGGCGGAGAAAGGGGTATTGCCCAAACCGCGGTGTATTGTGTACACGAATCTGACCTGTGATGCGAATTTGGTCACCTTTCGCAGGCTTGCAGAGCTATTTGGAGTTCCGTCGTTTTTTATTGATGTTCCTATGCAGCAGAATGAGGAAAATGTCAGATATGTAGCTGAGCAGCTTCACGGACTCGCTGCCTTTCTGGAGGAGCAAACAGGAACGACGATTTCGGAAGAACGCCTTCGAGAACGGCTTTGTCGTAGCCAACGGACACTGAAAAACTACCATAGCTTTCAGAAGAAACGGTCTGATAAATATGTGCCTGCCGATTTGGTGTCACCGCTTTACAGTGGAATGACCAATAATCTTCTGCTGGGGACTGCGGAGGAGGAAAAATATACGCAGATGCTTCTGCGCGACGTCGAGAAGGCGCAGCCGGCACGAGGAAAACGTATCTATTGGATGCATACCATTCCGTTCTGGTCGGAAGCGGTTCGAAATGCATTCTATTTGAACGAGAACGCACAGATTGTAGGATGCGAACTCGCGCAGGTATTTGATTCTGACTTCGATCCGGAAAGACCATATGAGGCGATGGCGCAGAGGATGGTATATCATGCGTTGAATGGAAGTATTACCCGTCGGATTGATGAGGGTATCCGGCATGCGAAAGAGGCGGGGGCGGACGGAGCAGTGTGGTTTGGACATTGGGGGTGCAAACACACTCTTGGAGGTGCACAGATTGCGAAGAAACGGTTTGAGGAACAGGGCGTTCCACTGCTGATACTCAATGGTGACGGCTGTGACAAAAGTCACGGCGGAGAGGGCCAGACCGCCACTCGTCTGGGGGCGTTTCTTGAAATGCTTGGAGGTGTGGATTATGAATCATAAGACATATTATATCTGTAAATATACGCCGATTGAGCTGCTCAACGCGTTTGGCGGCGAGTGTGTCAATCTCAATGAAATGCCGGAAGGATTTGAGTTGGCAGATCAGATCGCCCATCCGAATCTCTGCGGATTTGGGAAATCATTGCTGGAAGCGGTGCTCAGAGGTGACGTAAAGGAGCTCGTGCTTGTCAATTGCTGCGACACCATCCGCAGCATCTATGATGTGCTTGCGGAGAGCGGAACGCTTGACTTTCTCTATATGATGGACATGCTGCACAGTCAGGGATCGTGCAGCCGAGAGCGGGTCGTGCAGCAGCTGAAAGGCCTTGCAGAAGCATATGGCTCTTATCGGGGAACTTCATTTGACAAGGATGCGTTTTATGAAGCGTTTCAGCCCGTGGAGCGGGTTGGAATCCCTCATCTGAGCGTATTAGGTGCAAGAATGGGGACGGAGCTGTTCCAGATGGTTGAGGACGCGATGCCGCTTCCGGTGGAAAATGTCACTTGCGTCAATCACCGTACCGTTGGAGAACAGAGGCCGCCGAAGGAGGTGGAGTTTGATCGTCTGATGGAATGGTACGCAGAGGAGCTGCTGAGACAGACTCCATGTATGCGGATGGTGGACAACACTGGGAGGAAGCAACTGTATCATGATCCCAATTTGAAGGGAATTATCTATCATACGGTGAAGTTCTGCGATTTTTACAGCTTTGAATATGCAGAATTGAAGCAGCACGGGGAGATACCGTTGTTGAAAATTGAGTCTGATTATACGGTGCAGAGCAGCGGTCAGCTACTGACACGCCTTGAGGCATTTGCGGAAAGTATTTCCCCAGATCGGTATGAGAGAAAGGAAAAGAAAATGGGAAAAGGATATGTTGCGGGAATTGACAGCGGTTCTACGAGTACGGATGTTGTGATTCTGGATAAGGAAAAAGCGATTGTAACGGGGATTATCCTTCCCACAGGTGCAGGTGCGGCAATCGGTGCGGAGCGGGCTCTGGAGGAGGCGCTGAAGGACGCTGGACTGACCAGAGAGGATATTGATGCTCTGGTGACGACGGGATACGGCCGCAGCGCTATTCAGGAGGGAGACAAAAGCATTACGGAAATTACCTGCCACGCGAGAGGCGCTCATTATCTTGACCCGGATGTGCGCACGGTGGTCGACATTGGCGGGCAGGACAGTAAGGTGATCCGTATTGATGAAAAGGGAGCGGTTGTAAATTTTGTGATGAATGACAAATGTGCGGCGGGCACAGGCCGTTTCCTTGAAATGATGGCAAGAACCATGGAGATGACTCTGGATACGTTAAGCCGTACCGGATTGCATTACCAGGAGGACATCACAATTTCCAGTATGTGTACTGTGTTTGCCGAGTCGGAGGTGGTGTCTCTGATCGCTCAGAACAAAGCAGTCGATGATATCGTGCATGGATTGAACAAAGCGGTAGCGGCTAAGACAGCATCGTTAGTAAAGCGCGTAGGGGGCGAGAAAAAATATATGATGACCGGCGGCGTCTCTAAGAACAAAGGATTGGTAAAAACTCTGGAAGAGAAGCTTGGAACATCTCTGGTGATCAGTGACAAAGCACAGCTTTGCGGTGCGCTGGGAGCGGCGTTATTTGCGGCAGAGCTGGTAGAGCACACGTGATAATATGAATATTCCATGTTGATGAACATGCCAAAGGAACAGAAAAGACGCCTCATATGAGGCGTCTTTTTTATGAGTAAATTTCGTTGTTGTCGTATGATTGACTCTCATGCTCTGCAACGGTGTTGTTGCTGCACACTCGGTTTTCTATATGCCGTCTGAGTGCTGTTGAGTGGCAAACAGCGGGGGATGACTTCACGGGCGATTCTTTTTGGGTAATCTAACGATGAAGCGGCTGCCATGCCCTTCATGGCTTTCGACGGTTATTGTTCCGTTGTGTGCCTGTACAATCGCTTTGACAATGGTGAGACCGATGCCGGATCCGCCCGTTTTTCGGTTGCGGGAACGGTCTGTCCGGTAGAAGCGTTCAAAAATCAGAGGCAGGTCGTTTTCCGGAATGCCGATTCCCTGATCTTCCACGAGCAATGTAGCTATTTCCGCCTCATCGTCAACACGAATCTGAATATGCCCACCCGCCGCAGAATATTTGACTGCATTGGATAGCAAGTTAAAAAGGACCTGATGCAGACGTGTTGGATCTCCGAGGACGACGGAGGATTGTCCAGTTACCGAGCAGGTAAGGTGTTTTTTAGCCAAGTCGGGTTCGAATGCTGTCCGTACTGCCTGCGATAATTCCAGTAAATCCACAGATTCTTTCTCCAAAATCATGTTCTCATTTTCAATCTGACGCAATTTCTCCAAATCAGAAATGATGTTGGAGATGCGGCCGAGTTCATCATAGCAGCTCTGTAATCGCTCCTGTGTCGGCGCCCAAACACCTTCCATGATGGCTTCAAGATTGGAAGAGACATTGGCAATCGGTGTCCGCAATTCATGTGCCACATCCGAGGTCAGACGCCTGCGGATGGACTCCTGTACTTCTAGGTTTTCCGCCATATGGTTTACAGCTTCGCTTAATTCTGCCAATTCCTGTGTCCGAACATCAGATTCAAAGCGGATCGAATAGTTTCCTTCTGAGATTTCCCTCGTGATTTCTGTTGTCTTGGCAATGGATACAGATAATCGCTTGGCCAGAATCATGCCGGCTAGGGCAGCACCGATCATAGATAAGATACCCACAATAATAAGGATCTGATTTAGTGAATCAAGAAAACGGAAATCGTTTTCATTGAAATAGTAGGGGCTGTAATAGCTTACATCCAAATAGCCAACAGTATTGCCATTTTGCTTCAAATCATAATGATGAGTCAAAAAATCGCCGTTCCATTCCGGACGGTTTTCCTGCATTCGGGTGTTGATTTCCTGCATGATCTGGTGGCACAAGGTCATATCATGGTTCTCGGCATCCCAAATCACGGTTCTTTGTGCGTCATACAATTTGATGATGTAACCGTCTCGAAGTGCATACATACCAAAACCATGAATGTAGTCCAGATTCCATGTACAGGTTTCCGGATCATATTGCGGGGTGAGAACATCGGCCAGTTTTTCTGAAAAACTTTTCTGTTGTTCCGCTATGTATTTTTCAAATTGCACATTGATTAAAATATTGGCAGTCAGGCTGATTAATGAAATGGCGATGAAAACAATAAGTACAAATCCCATTGACAACTGTGTACTTAGTTTTCGCCTCATTGTCTATCACCTCCAAATTTATAACCGATACTATGGACAGTACAGAGATAAATCGGATTTTTGGGGTCATCTTCGATTTTTTTGCGCAGATTCTTTATATGGGTGTCTATGACCCGGTCATAACCATCAAAATCCAGCCCAAATACCACAGTCAATAAATCATCTCTCGTGAATACTTTTTGTGGATATTTGGTAAAGGCCGATAACATTTTCCACTCAATCGGTGTGAGGGCGATCGTCTTGCCTTGTTTCTGAATTTCCTTGCGATCATAATCAATGATAAGATCTCCATCGTTCCACGAGAATTTTGCTGCAAGGGGATTCCAATCCCCCGAAGCGCGTCAGAGGACCGCCTGCATTCGGGCATAAAGATTTTTCAAGCTGAATGGTTTTGTGATGTAATCATCCGCCCCATGATGACCATAACGACACCGGCAATGATCTTTACGATCCCTTGAAACAGTGTGGGAAGCCCGGGGGCAGAGTTTCCGCCAATCCACAGTCCAATGAATCCCAGAAGAAAACCGATTGCCGTATAAGAGATTACACGGCCGAGATTATACAGAAAAGTTGGACGAAAGTCAGCCAGTCTGCCGACCCGTTCAGTTCGGTTGATACACTGGGAAAGATGGATGCCACCGCACATAGCAATACAATGATAACAAGCAGGCTGACAGTCCTTATGATATCAGGCTTGGATGTTTGCGTTTCTGGCAACACCTCATAACCCAGCGCTTCGACGATTGACTGGATGTCTTTGGGTGTGATGATTTCTGAATCGTAGACAATATCTGCTATTCCGGTAGAATAACTGACAGAGACGTCCTGAACACCGGGTGTGTTCTTCAGGTTGCGTTCCATCTCGTTTTGGCAATGAACACATGACATTCTGCCAATGCGTAGGCTCTTTTGTATGACGCCCATCGTGCTATCCCTCCTTTGCCGTTCTGCATTCATACTATCAAAAAGATTTGTGATTTTTATGAAGATACAAAAAATCGCTCCGTCGGATGCGCAAAAAACGCTCCTGTTTGAACAGGAGCGTTTTTCATCGGCATCGTCCGATAATACAGGAAGAAAACTAGCCCGTGAGCTTGCATAGAGCAAACTCACGGGCTCAGTTTTTCTGTGTTTTTAGTGGAATCAATTAGATGTACAGATCAAATTCATCGATCTTTTCATTGCAAACGCGATTAATGGTTGCCCGAACAGCGCCAGGACACTTTACCATAGAGCGCAGGTAATCGACAACGCGCTCGCCACAGCCGACTTCAAACAGATTGCAGCCAAAAATAGTGCGGTCGGACAGGAGCGGATACAGCTTGTCGATGTTGACGGTGGAGGGATCTCCCAGTTTGATGCCCTCTACTGCTGCCATCAGATTATCCATATCCGGATCCGGGCTGAGCTCAAAGGCATTGCCGTTGTCGTCAAGAGCGACCAGATAGCGCAGCCAGCCGGCGATGGCCAGTGGGATATAGCGCAGACGGGAGATTTTGTTCATCGGAATTTTGGAATTATAGTAGTTCTTCAGAGTCTCACCGTAGCGGGTTGCTACCTTGAGCGAGGTGTCGGTGCAAATACGCTCCGGCGTATCCGGAAGATACGGATTGGGATAGCGTACGGTCAGAATTTCATGGATAAATTCAACCGGATCCAATACACCCGGATCGGCGCCGAGCGGCATGGATTCCTTTTCACTGATGCCGGAGATCAGTGCGGTGATGTCGGGATCACTCATCTCTTCGGCAATGGTTTCATAGCCGAGCAGACGGCCGTAAACACCCATTGCAGTGTCCATCGGGTTGAGCGTGGAGCAGGACTTCATGGACATGCACTTTTCGACAATCGAGCCGGCGGTGAAGATGACACCCATCTGATCGAGCGGCGGCCGGCCGTTCGGGAACTTGTCCTCAATGACAAGGTACTGAGACTGTTCGGTGTTGACGAACAGGGAAATGTTGGTGCCCTTTGCCGTTACAATCGGTTTGGTGTCTTCTATGCCGTCCATGCGAAGAATATTCGCAATTTTTCCGTTCGGATAAGGGGTGATTTTGTCAATCATGGTGCGCGGGAATGAGATGCTGCCGGTCAGATAAGCAAATTCTGATGTATCGATCTTGCCGTTTGACATCCACTTGGAGGCCATGTCAAACAGTGCGTGCTGCAGGCGATAGCCGTTGTTATAGTAGTTGTCCATGGAGACCAGAGCCAGCGGCTTGTTGCAGGCGTGCATGCGGCGCAGGCAGAGGGAAGCTAATTTACCGATATAGCTCGTGCAGTCCTCGGGACCGTTTTTCATATCGGACAGAACGGAGGGGAGATACTTTTTGTCGGCATCACGCAGATTATAGGCTTTTTCCGTGACTGTCATGGTGACCATCTGCAGAGACGGTGCACAAAAGATCTCAGAAACACGGTGAAAATCAGCGTCAAGCTTGAGGCTCTCTGCGACGGAACCGACGACTTCTTTCTTGAGGAATCCGTCAGCGTGCAGGGTCACCGCAATGGAGAGGTTGTCGTAGGGACGGTAGATGCGGTCAATGATTTCATCATCATAGGCCTCACAGCAGATAATGCCGGTATCTGTCAGTCCAACTGTCATCAGTCTCTGAGCGAGAACGGCCGGAAATGCACGGAAGATGTTGCCGGCGCCGATGTGCAGCCAAGTCGGGGTTTGCTTGGTGCGTTCCCGCATGGTTGGAATATCATAGGTTGGAAGACGATAGCCTATCCAGTTCACTTTTTTTTCCAGACTCTCCAGAGAAAGTTTCATGTCTTTCACCAATCCTTTTTGAAATATATTATGATGGAATCACTATGCATTATAGATAATTATAGTATAACAAACCATAGAGGTCTTTTCCAGTCATATCATACAAAATTTTCAGAGTGGATTGGAAAAATGATGAAAAATACACCAAGAATTTGACCGTTCTGCGATGTAATGTGGAAACAAGCTCTCTGGATTTGCACGTAGAAAGCAAACGCGCAGCCACCCGCACAAAGTTCCGGAATGTGCGGGGGGCTGCGTTTTGAAAGAGATAAAGGATTACATTGTGGATAGCATTGTTATGTGTTGGTCACCGCGCAGTGATTATGCTGCGAGTACCAGCGGGGAGAATACGATGTAGAAGATTGCTGCGACAGCAAGACCAACGATCGTAACCGGCCAGCGGTACTTCCACGGAGTCATGTCAACGGCACCGATATCCTTGACTTCGTATTCCTCAGACGGGCAGACCTTCTGGAGAATCGCCATGATGATCAGGAAGATCGGGAACAGAATTGCCATTGCGTACAGGTAGTGAATCTGTTCTGTGGTTCCCGGATAGCACGGCTTGAGCAGCAGGAATGCGCCATAAACGACAAAGTGGATAATCGTGATCAGGTACGGGGTGAACTTCGGCACACGCTTGAACAGGATAACGCCAAGCACGGTGCAGAGAACCGGCAGGGAAAGGAAATTTGCCAGAGAGTTCAGGAACGTTGTGATACCGTTTGCATACATAACGAACGGAGAAATTATGATGGAAATGACAGCGGCGATGGAGCCGTAAACCTTGGAAACCTTAACACAGGTTTCATCCGAAGCGTTCTTGCCCACGGTGGTGCGATATACGTCCAGCGTGAACATCGTGCACGCGGAGTTCAGAACCGAGTTGAAGGAGGACAGGATCGCGCCGAACAGTACCGCAGCGAAGAAGCCCATGATCGGGGTCGGAA
>CAYLXH010000022.1:0-20797 GCA_964387535.1 uncultured Butyricicoccus sp.
AGACGCCATGCTCATCGTAGTGGTGTTCGTGTTCATGGTCATGATCATGATGGTGCTCATGCTCATGGTCGTGGTCATGATGGTGCTCATGCTCATGGTCGTGGTCATGATGATGCTCATGATCGTGGTCATGATGATGCTCATGGTCATGCTCCTGTTCGTGCTCGTGGTCGTGATGGTGGCCGCAGGAGCAGACACCGTGCTCATCGTAGTGATGCTCATGGTCGTGATGGTGCTCGTCGTGCTCGTACAGATCCGCAGCGTCGAGCAGGGCCTGATGGCCGTCGGCGTTCATGACCTCATAGATCTGATCTCCGGTCAGTTCATCCCACGGTGTGGTGATGATGCGGACGTCGTCGCCGGCATGTGCCTTGACCTGAGCCAGAGCCTCGTCCAGGCGCTTGGCGCTCAGCTTCTGTGTGCGGCTGAGCACGATGGTGCCGGCGCTCTCGAGCTGGTTGTTGTAGAACTCGCCAAAGTTTTTGCTGTACATCTTACACTTGGTGGCGTCAGCCACGGTGGTCAGGCAGCCCATCTCGACGACACCTTCCTGGAGCACCGGAGCGACAGCTGCTGCGACATCAGACAGCTTGCCGACGCCGGACGGCTCGATAATGATGACCTCCGGAGAAAACTGGGACAGCACGTCGCGCAGCGCCTTGGCAAAGTCGCCGACCAGTGTGCAGCAGATACAGCCGGAGTTCATTTCCGTGATCTCGATGCCGGCGTTCTTCAGGAAGCCGCCGTCAATGCCGATCTCACCAAATTCATTTTCGATCAGTACAACCTTTTTGCCCTGAAGCGGGCCCTCTAACAGCTTGCGAATCAGTGTGGTTTTGCCCGCACCGAGGAAGCCGGAGATAATATCAATTTTCGTCATAGCATTGTTACCTCAATCTTGTTCAGAAATCTTTCTGGGATTATGGTACACCAGTTGGTGACAGAAATCAAGCGGCTGGACGGCTCAGAACGGTCAAAAAAATCGGGAAAACAGGCGATTTTTCCGTCAGCATGAAAAAAACCGTGGGGAAAAACGACAGACCGCAGTTGACACAGCACATTCGGGTGACTTACAATATCAGTGTAACAAACCGATGGGGAACGCCGGATGGGATTGCAACGGCGGGGTTTCTGGAAGGAGGACCAATCATGTTACGACAATTTCGGCAGGCACGCCGCACGATGCTGACCGCGGCGCTGCTGTTTCTGGTGTTGGGCGCGGCGATGACGATTGCGCCGGGGATGTTTATTCAGGTGGCCTGTTCGGTGATCGGCGGCGTGCTGGTGGCGTTCGGTGTGCTTCTGATCCTCGGAGAGCTGCGCCGTGCGGAAAAACATGTGGTCACAATGGGAATGGGCGTGTTGATTGTCGCGGTGGCGATTGTCATCATTGCGAATCCGCAGATGGTCTCCTCGTTGATTCCGCTGCTGTTTGGCATCGTTTTGCTGGTGGACGGCGTGAGCAATATCCGCCATGCATTGGGGATGCGGCGCTATGGAGAGAGCTCCTGGACGCTGATGCTGCTGCTCGGCATTGTCACGTTGGTGTTGGGTGTTTTGATTCTGCTCCACCCGTACGGCACAGCGGAGCTGGCTTTCCGTATTATGGGCATCGCGTTGCTGTATAATGCGCTGTCCGACCTGTTTATTGTGCTTCAGCTGCACCGCGCGTCCAAAAAGTATGTGGACAAGGATGGACAGGAGCACGATATTATTGATATTGAAACGCGCCCGGTGGAGGATGATGATGAATACTGAGGGAAAAAAGATGGAGCTGGACGACATTCCGGTGGGATCGGATCTGTTTGCACTCAATGACGAGATGCCGACCGAGGAGGAGCTGTATGATCTGGCGGAGCTGTTTAAGGTGTTCGGGGACTCCACCCGTATCAAAATCCTGTATGTGCTGCTCAATGAGGATCTCAGTGTGGGAGAGATTGCCAAGGCGCTCAACATGACGCAAAGCTCGATTTCCCACCAGCTCCGCGTGCTCAAACAGAGCCGTCTGGTAAAATTCCGCCGGGAGGGAAAAAGCATTGTCTACTCGCTGGCGGACGACCATGTGTACACGATTCTCAGTCAGGGTCTGTCGCATCTGGAGGAATAACCAAAGAATGAGAACAACCCCCAACCGTCCGGCGCTGGCCGAACGGTTGGGGGTTGGTTTGTGTTATCGGTTCAACAGGAAGTGGAACAGCGGAAGGCGTTCCTCCGGGTTGCCGCTGGTCTCAAAAATCACCTGACCGGGCTGCTCCACACCGTTGCGCAGACCGGCGCGCTCCAGCAGGCGGCGGGTTTCCCGTGCGGCACCGGCGCCGCCGTCAAAAAAGCGGACCGGGTAGCCGAGCGCTTCGCGGATGATCGGCTGGGCAAACGGGAAGTGCGTGCAGCCGAGGACGACGCCGTCGACCGGGTCATCGAGATAGGGCTGGAGCAGGACGCGCAGATAGTGAAGAAGCTCCGAGCTGTCCAGTTCCGCCCGCTCGACAAATTCCACCAGCTCGGGCGCGGGCTGCGTCAGAATGGCAGCCTGCTGTTGGTAGCGCTGCATCAGCGCGGCAAATTTCTGCTCCCGCAGGGTCAGCGGTGTCGCCATCACGAGGACGCGTCCGCCGGGACAGGCGAGCACGGCGGGCTTGAGCGCCGGCTCCAGACCGATGATCGGCAGATCCGGCCACCGCTCGCGCAGCGTGTTGATGGCGGCGCTGGTCGCCGTGTTGCACGCGACAACGATGGCCTTGCAGCCGCGCGCAAGAAGATGCTCTGCGGCACGCAGCGTCAAATATTTTACTTCGTCTACCGAGCGGATCCCGTACGGGGCGTGGGCGGAGTCTCCGAAGAACAGATAGGTTTCGTTGGGCATGAGACGTACCAGCTCTTTCAATACGCTGATACCGCCCATACCGGAATCAAAGACCCCAATCGGTGCATGCAGGTCAGACATACAATAACCATCCTAATACAGATACTGGACAGCCGAAAGGCTGTCTACTTTGTTATTATACCGCAGATTATGGCAGAAGTCCACTGTCGGATCGACACCGGACGCGGTATGGCAGAAGAAAAATGACAAACAGGTTTACTAACTGTAAACAAAAAAGAACGGTTTTTCAAACACGTGGCGGATGATCTGCGGAATAATATTGGGGTTTGAAGCGAAGAATGCGGGAATTCCGCGCAAAATATTGCAGAATAACAGAAAAATTTTCAAAAAACTCTTGTGGTTTTCGATGCAACGTGTATAATAGATTTGTGTTTGATAAACCAATCTAAAAAGTTTAGTATTACTGAAATGGAGGCGGTTTGCGCCGGTCAGTCCGGCCGTATGGAGATTGGACCAAAACTGAAACAGCTGCGATGCAGACAGGGGTTGACGCTGGAAGAGCTCGCCTCCCGCTGTGAGCTGACCAAGGGATTTCTGTCCCAAGTGGAGCGTGATTTGACCAGCCCGTCGATTGCGACGCTGTCGGATATTCTGGAGGCGCTCGGCTCGTCCCTGTCGGACTTCTTTCAGGAGGAGCGAGAGGAGCAGCTGGTGTTCCGCGAGGAGGACTTCTTCGTGGACGAACGTGAGAGCTGTACGATTCAATGGATTGTACCAAATACGCAGAAAAACGAGATGGAACCGATTTTGCTGGAGCTTCCGAGCGGTGGAGAATCCTTTTTGTCCGGGCCGCACCTGGGAGAGGAGTTCGGCTATGTGATCGCCGGGAGCGTCACGCTGGTGGTCGGAGAACGCGAGACCACGGTGCGGACGGGAGAGACGTTCTATCTCGACGGGTCGTGTGCACATTATCTGCGCAATGACCGCAAGACGACAGCGCGTGTGCTGTGGGTGTCCACACCGCCGCTGTTTTGAGAAATTCGGGCTTCCCGAACAAGACGGAGTGAAAGTAAGAAATGAAAAAATTGATTGAGCTGAAACAGCTTACCAAGTCCTTTGACGGCCAGCAGGTGCTCAAGGGAATCTCGCTGGACATCTATGAGAATGAGTTTGTGACGCTGCTCGGTCCGTCGGGCTGCGGCAAGACCACGATTCTCCGCATCATCGGCGGATTTTTGGAGGCGGATGGCGGCGAGGTGCTGTTTGACGGGGAGGATATCAGCGGTCTGCCGCCGTACAAGCGGGAGGTCAACACGGTGTTTCAAAAGTATGCCCTGTTTCCGCATTTGAATGTCTACGATAACATTGCGTTTGGACTCAAGCTGCGCAAAGAGCCGAAGGATGTCATTGAGCAGAAGGTCACCCGTATGCTGCGCCTGGTGGGACTGGAGGGCTTCCGCAACCGCCGCGTCCATCAGATGTCCGGCGGCCAGCAGCAGCGTGTCGCGATCGCCCGTGCACTGGTCAACGAGCCGAAAATTCTGCTGCTGGATGAACCGCTGGGCGCGCTGGACCTCAAGCTGCGCAAGGAGATGCAGCGGGAATTGAAGAAAATCCAGAAAGAGGTCGGCATCACGTTCGTCTTTGTCACGCACGATCAGGAAGAGGCGCTGACGATGTCGGACAAGATTGTCGTCATGAAAGAAGGAGAGATTCAGCAGATCGGGACGCCGACGGACATTTATAATGAGCCGGTAAACCGCTATGTTGCTAATTTTATCGGAGAGAGCAATATCATTGAGGGCATTATGCCGTGTGATTACAAGGTCATCTTTGAGGACCGCACATTTGACTGCGTGGACGGCGGGTTTGCACCGGATGAGGAAGTGGAAGTTGTCATCCGGCCGGAGGATCTGGACATTGTCCGTCCGGCGCAGGGCAAGCTGCGCGGCCGCGTCAAGTCGGTTCTGTTCAAGGGTGTCCATTACGACACGATGGTGGAGACGCGGGCCGGCACGTCTATCACGGTTCGCATGACCGTGCGCGACGGCAAGGCGTCGGTCGTCCGGGAGGGCAGCGAGTGCATCAGCGCCAATGACTTCTATCTGGATATCGACGACGTGCTGCATCTGACGGATGCCCAGATTATCGCCCGCGCGGACGCGCAGGCGTGGAATCCGGAGACGGATGATTTCCTGTCGATTTCCTCGATCAAGCATGCGATTGAGCCGAAAAACGGCACCTATCCGGTGACCTTTCAGACGCATTCCGGCACGAGCATCACGGTAAACATGATTGTTGCGGACGCCAACCGTGTCCAGAACCAGGAGAACGGCGAGGAAATTTACGCGATGGACTTCTTCAAATCGGCGGACGAAATTCAGGAGTCCATGGCGATCAACCATGACCTGATTACCTGGGCGGACGCCTCGGCGTGGGTGCTCAACGACGACAAGGATGTGGATGTGCGCGTGCGCATTACCGATGTCCGCTACGATTTTGACCCGGCGACCGTCAAGCCGGGTGTCTATGACGTGACATTTTCCACGATGGGTTATGAATATAAGGTCTCCACCACGGACAAGACCGAGCCGGGCGATGTGGTCGGTCTCTCATTCGGTCCGGAGGACCTGCACATTATGAAGAAGGGGTGAGAACATGCAGCGATTTCGCGCGATGGCATATCCGTATGTCATCTTTATCACCGTGCTGGTCGTGCTGCCCATGCTGCTGATTATCGCTTATGCCTTCACGGTGGAGGGCACGGCATTTTTCCAGCATCAGTTCACGCTGGCCAACTTCGCCCGCTTCTTCCAGGACGCGGTATTTTTGCAGGTGCTGCTGCGCTCACTGCGCGTTGCGGTGCTGACCACGGTGATCTGTCTGTTGCTCGGATATCCGGCCGCGTACTGCATCGCCAAGAGCGAGAGGCGGCAGGGAATCCTGATTCTGCTGATCACGCTGCCGACCTGGATCAATATGCTGGTGCGCACCTATGCGTGGGTCGGTATCTTACAGGACAACGGACTGCTCAATTGGTTTCTCAGTCTGTTCGGTATCGGCCAGGTTTCGTTGATGTACACGGATTTTGCGGTTGTCCTCGGTATGGTGTATAACTTTATTCCGTTTATGATTCTGGAGATCAGCTCGGTACTGGCCAAAATGGACCCGTCCTATCTGGAAGCGGCCGGCGACCTGGGGGCGGATAGCCGGCAGTCGTTTTTGCATGTGACCCTGCCGCTGAGCCTGCCGGGCATCATTTCCGGCATCACGCTGGTGTTTCTGCCTGCCGTGTCGGCGTTCTTTATTCCCAAGCTGCTGGGCGGCGGATCGTATATGCTGATCGGCAACATCATTGAAACCGAGTTCCTGACGGCGGGAAACTGGAGCTTTGGCAGCGCCCTGTCGCTGATCATGGCGATCATTATCATGCTGTCCATCTATCTGACCCGACGGGTCGATCGAAATCGAGGTGATACCGTATGAAATCCTCCCATCGCATCACACCGGGACGGGTGGTTCTGGTGCTGCTCCTGCTGTTTTTGTATGCGCCGATCGTGTACACCGTGGTCTTTTCGTTCAACGATTCCCGCTCGCTGACCCATTTTAGCGGCTTTTCTCTGCAATGGTATGAAAAGATGTTTGCATCCTCGTCCATGATGCAGGCGATTGTGACGACGTTTGTGGTGGCGATTCTGGCGACGCTGCTCTCCACCCTGATCGGCACGATTACCATGATCGGTCTGTCGCGCTGCCGCAAGCTGCTGCGCAATGCGGTCGGCATGGTAAACGACATTGTGGTTATGAACCCCGACATTGTGACCGCGATCAGTCTGCTCATGTTCTTCGCCACGATGACGGTGAACAAGGGCTTTCTGACCCTGCTGCTGGCGCACATTATGTTCTGTACGCCATATGTGATGCTGACGATTGCGCCGCGCCTGCGTTCGCTGGACCCGAATCTCGCGGATGCCGCACTGGATCTGGGCTGCAATCCGCTGCAGGCCATGTTCAAGGTCATCGTCCCGCAGCTCATGCCGGGCATCACCGCGGGCGCACTCATCGCGTTTACCATGTCATTTGATGACTTTGTCATCTCGTATTTTGTCACGGGAAATGGTGTGCAGAACATCTCGATTCTGGTTTATACGATGTCCAAGCGCATCAATCCGTCCATCAACGCGATTTCGACGCTGGTCATCGTGATCATCACGGTGGCCCTGCTGCTCGTCAATCTGATTCCGCCGCTGGTGCGCAAGCTCCGGCGCGTGCCAAAGGAGGAAGCCGTATGAAACGATCCATGATCTCCGCCGTGTTGGCGGGCTGTATGACCGCTCTTCCGCTGTTGACCGGCTGCGGCGGCCCGGGCACGGAATTTGACGGGACGAATACCGCATCGTCCGGAGATGGAAAAACGCTGAAAATCTACAACGCCGGAGAGTATACCGGTGAGTATCTGATTGAAAATTTTGAAGAGCAGTATGACTGCACGGTGATCTTGGAAACCTTTGATTCCAACGAGATGATGTATGCCAAGCTCGAGGCGGGGGATTCCTACGACATTCTGGTGCCGTCGGACTATATGATTCAGCGCCTGATTCGTGAGAATATGCTGCAGCCGCTGGACTATGGCTACATTGACAATTTTGATCTGTTGACCGAGGAATCCATCGGTTTGGAATTTGATCCGGAAAACCTCTACTCCATTCCGTACTTCTGGGGTTCGGTCGGCATCGTGTATGTGAAGTCCGAGGTGGCGCAGGAGGATCTGGATGAGCTCGGCTGGGACATCCTGTGCGATGAGAAATATAAGGGCGATATCTATATGTACGACTCCGAGCGCGATTCGTTCATGGTGGCGCTCAAGTCGCTGGGCTATTCGATGAACACGGACAGCGAAGAGGAAATCCATGAGGCCTATGAGTGGCTGTGCCGGCAGCGCAACACGATGGATCCGGTCTATGTGACCGATGAGGTCATCGACGCGATGCTCAATGAGAACCGGAGTATGGCCGTGATGTACAACGGAGACGCGGCCTATATCATGTCGGAGAACGATAATCTGGGCTACTATATGCCGAAGCAGGGCACCAACATCTGGTGCGACGCCATGGTTATCCCGAAGAATGCGGCCAATCCGGAGCTGGCGAATCAATTCATCAATTATGTCATGACCTATGAGGCGTCGCTGGACAATACGGAAACCGTCGGCTATACCTCGCCGAATCAGGAGGTATTTGACGAGATGACGACAGAAGGCGGTATGTTTTACCAGAATGAGGGATATGTTCCGCGCGTGGGTTACGACAAGGACGAGACATTTTGTGATAACGAAACCATCCGAAAGATCATGTCGGACCTCTGGATTAAGGTCAAGGCAGGATAATCCGGGACAAAAGAAAGCCGGAGGAAGCATTGCTTCCTCCGGCTTTGAACTTGTTATCCCCAGATGTCACCGATGGTAAAGCCCTCAGTAAAGGGATCGGTCGGATCTAACACAAGATTGCTGTATCCGTAGATCCAGGATTCTCCGGCAATGGTTGGGATGACGGCTGTGTAGTCCCCAATTTTGGTTTCCTCGACCAATTCCCCCTTGTAGACGACGCCGAGCAGTCCCTGATGGCGGAACTCCTCGTGGAGCTTCAGTTCACCCTTGGCATACATCGCCGCCATGCGCGCACAGGTACCGGTCCCGCACGGACAGCGGTCGAGAGCGCCGATCCAGGTGGAAGGATTGTCAAAATCGACATCACCGCTGGCAACCGTTACGGCGTTGCGGATATCTGCGTTCGGATCATCCGTCGGGCCGTACAGCTGGGAAATGGAGATACCGACGCCCGGATAGTCCGGATGAGCGACCGGAAGCTGTTCCTGCGCGGCCTTGAGAATCAGCGAGGAGACGCGTGTGATTTCACGCCCCATGTCCGGCGTCAGCTCAATCCACGGAAATTGTCGTACATCCGCCATCGCATAGAACATGCCGCCCCATGCGACATCCACGCGCACCTTGGTCACGCCGTGGCCGATATGGGGGACTTCGATCTCCGTATCGGTGTATACGGCGAAGGCAGGAACGTTTTTAAATGTAACCTCAGTGACCTTGCCATTTTCACATTTTGCCTTGATACCGATCAGGCCGGCGGGCGCCTCCAGATTGAATTCCGTATAGGGCTCCTGCATGGGAATGATTCCGGTTTCCAACAGGACGGTGGCGACGGAAATAGTATTGCCGCCGGACATCATCGGGTATTCGGTCTGCTCCATGATGATAAAGCCAGCCGCAGCGTCGGGGTGCTTGGGCGGTACCAGAATGTTGCAGCACATCGGCGGGTAGCCTCGCGGCTCACGGAGAAGGAATTTACGCAGGCTGTCGTCATGCAGACGCAGATATTCCTCCATTTCGTAGACACTGTTGCCGGGGATGTGGCCGACGCCGCCAGTAACAACACGCATCGGTTCGCCGTCGTGGGTTTCCACACAGTTGATCACGCGTTTGAAGCTCATAAAATCTCCTCCTTTTTGCTCTCTGTGGTGGGTTTAAAAATGAGAGTTGATGTACAGGGTTCCCTCCGGAATTTTGTCCTGTACGTCTTGTTTCCAGCGTTCGGGTGCGACATCTTGAATTGAAACCGAAAAATACTTTGCGTCGGCGTTCATTTCCGTGGCGAAAAAGTCGAGTGTCTTTTGCGCGAGCTCCTGCTTGACTTCTTCGCTTCGACCCGGGTACATGTTGATTGTAATGTGAGGCATGGATGATTCCTCCTGTTCTGGTAGTATGTTCTGTGATTACTGGACGATGCCAGTCAGTTTTTCATATGCCGTGATGGCAAGCGCGATATCGAGCACTCCGGAGCCGACACTTTCGTACAGTGTAATTTGTTCGTCGGTTTCCCGAGCGGCAATCCTTCCGGTCAGCACGTCGCCGACGGAGCCGGATACTTTGTCACGGGTGATGGCACCTTGTTCGAGCGGAATCAGAATATCTCCGGCGGCCTGCCACAGTCCGTCGACATGCTCGGTGATTATCCTGTCAGCGCGCACGACGGTTTCCGTATCAATTTCCTGCATCAAGGAAGTAAACGAACCGATGGCGTTGATATGGGTACCAGTCTTGAGGGCAGCTCCGGGAAATACCGGTGTTTTGGACGTGGTACAGGTGCAGATGATGTCGGCACTCGCAGCACAGGCTTCGGCAGACGGGGCGGCGATAATCTCATAGGGACGGTTTTGAATTTCCGAAATCATGCTGATGAAGCGCTGGACACGTTCGGGAGAGATGTCGTATACATACAGAGCCTGCAGGGAGCGTACCTCCTGAATGGCAACGACCTGGAAGAACGCCTGCAATCCGGTGCCGATGATGCTGAGCACACTGGCGTCGTCCCGCGCCATGAGGTCAGTTGCGACGGCGGCGCTGCCGGCGGTCTTGACGGCGGTCAGATAATTGGCGTCGATGAGCGCTCGAAGCTCTCCGGTTTCCGCCGAGTACAGGCTGATGGTGGAGATGACACTCGGCAGGCCAATGGACAGATTGCTCGGAAATACGGAAGAAAATTTGGAGCCAAAGTACGGCTTGGTCAGAGAACTGGCGGTCAGCCACTGTCCGGTGCAGCTCTCGCCGCGGCTTGGCAGAAACAGACGGTCGCCAGCATAAATATTCCCCGCAGCACAGTCCAGATAGGTCTGGCGGACTGCCGGAAGGACCAGATCCATGGTCAGAATTTCTTTTACCTGTTGTTCGGAAATTTGCTTCATGGTGTTCCTCCTTATCGTGTCGGATGCAATATAATCGTATGATTATATTATAATCAAATGATTATAATTGTCAATATGATTCCGAAAAAAATGGGATGGCTTTGGGTGGACAGGATGCCGGTTGTGTGGTAGATTGTAATCATAAAAATATCAATGGGAAGCAGGATTGTACTATGGATACAAGAAAAAAAGAACTCCGTCAGCGTCGGATGATGCAGTATTTTATGGATGCGACGCAGAAAATCATTGAGGACGAGGGGATAGAAAATGTCACAATCCGAAAAATTTCTGACATCGCCGGATACAACAGTGCAACGATATATAATTATTTTGATGACGTGGAGCAGTTGATTTCGTTTACCCTGCTTCAGATTGTGATGGAATACTTTTCTGCACTGCACCGGCTGATCCGTGAGAACCATGTGTCCTATCTCCGGTTTTTGCTGACCTGGAAGATCTATGCGGCCTTCTCGTTTGCCAAACCGGAGATCTACACCTATGTGTTTTTTTCCGAACACACGAATCAGATTTTGGGAAGGGTGGATGAGTATCTGGCGGTGTTTCCGTGTCGGATGCTGTCGGTGGGAGATGACATCTATCAACAGATCATGGGAAAGAGCATCGAGCAACGCGACAATCTGATTTTTGAGCCGTGTATTCGGGACGGGTACGTCGATAAAAAGGATCAGGACTATCTGTTTACGTTCTACTATGCCCTGTATTTGGGGCTGTGTGAGCAGATGAAGCTGGGATTCAGTACCGACCGGACGAAAAACATCGAGCTGTTTATGGAGTACTGCATTGATTTCTTGCTGTCACATTCTACGATACCGGAGACGAAAGAGCATCTGCGTCAGATCATCATGGAGTATGGGATCGAATGACAACCGCATATGGGGTGACATTGGGAGGGACGCTCTGCTTTGGCAGGGCGTTTTTGCTCGCATGCGGGGAAACGGACAGGGAGAATGCTCTGCGAAAAATTGATTTCTGTAAGAAAAATTAAAATATAAAAATACAAATAGTAATAGTTGAGAGCGTGGTATTTTGTCACTATCGCTTGAAAAAACAAGATAAAATCGCTATACTGATAGCATACTATACAACAGCAGAGGAGAATGGAGTATATGAATACGATGGACGCCATTCTGACGCGGCGTTCGGTGCGTCAGTACCTGGAGGAGCCGATTGAACAGGAGAAGCTGGAACAGATTGTCCGTGCTGCGGCGTGGGCGCCGAGCGGACGCAATGAGCAGTCATGGCATTTTATTATGATCTCGAATCCGGAGAAGATTCAGCGTCTGGCGGCAGCGGTTCGCGAGGCGGATGACCGTCCGGAGGGATACAATTTCTATGCGCCGTCCGCTTTTTTGATTGTTTCCGGTGAGCGGGAGAACCGGAATGCCCCGTTGGATTCCGGTGCGGCGATGCAGAATGCACTGCTGGCAGCGTGGGATATGGGCGTTACGAGCTGCTGGATCAACCAGGTGCGCGATGTCTGTGACGACCCGGCGGTACGCGCACTGCTGACGGAGTACGGTCTGCCGGAGAGTCATGTCGTCTGGGCTGCCGCCGGCTTCGGTTATGCGGACGATCGTCCGGAGCCGCATGAGCGGGCGGCAGGCAGTATCACGTTTGTCGACTGATGGGCCGATATCGGGAAATCGGTAAGGAGGAATGAGCATGAAGCTGGAGGAACAGATTGCGCAGTTGCAGCAAATGATCGATGAATCTCATCGCATTGTCTTTTTTGGGGGCGCGGGGGTTTCGACGGAAAGTGGGATCCCGGATTTTCGCAGTGTGGATGGCTTGTACAACCAAAAGTATGACTATCCGCCGGAGACAATCCTGAGCCACAGCTTTTTCCGCAGCCATACAAAGGAATTTTATGCGTTCTATCAGGACAAGATGCTGGCGCTGGATAAGCTGCCCAATGCAGCGCACGTCAAGCTGGCGGAGCTGGAACAGGCCGGAAAGCTGAGCGCCGTCATCACCCAGAACATCGACGGCCTGCATCAGGCGGCAGGCAGCCAAACGGTGTATGAGCTGCACGGCGCGGTCCACCGCAATTACTGCCAGAAGTGCGGAAGGGGCTTTGACGCCCAGTACATCAAAGACTGCGGCGGCGTTCCGTATTGCCCGTGCGGCGGCTTGATTAAACCGGACGTTGTGCTGTATGAGGAGTCTCTGGATGAACAGACGTTGAACGACAGTGTACAGGCGCTGATGACGGCGGATATGATGATCATCGGCGGCACATCGCTGGCGGTGTATCCGGCGGCGGGCCTGATCAACTATTTCCGCGGCAAGTATCTCGTGGTCATCAATAAGGGCCAAACCAGCCGGTCTACCAAGGCAGACTTGACGATTGACGGCCCGATCGGACAGGTGCTGGGACAAATTATTGTGCGCTGAACCAACCGAACAAACGCAGCCGTTTTTTCTAACGGCTGTGTTTTTTTGGAAAAAATTTGTCCCCAAACGGCGTTGTCCGGACATGTATTTGATAAAGGGGGAAATTCCCAAACAAACAATAACAGGAGGGTGAAGCAAATGAAACGACGGAATGTACTCGCTGCGCTGTTGGCGCTGTCGGTGAGCTGCAGCAGCCTGCCCGCACTGGCGCAGGACGCGGCTGAGGAAGAGACGACAGCGGTCGCCGAAGAGACGACGCCGGTTGTTGAGGAGACGCCGACCGAGGAAACCGCACCGGCGGAAGAGGAAGCGGTATCGGTCACTGAGGAGCGCGAACCGGCGGCAGAAGAGGAAGCGACCGAAGAGGCCGCAGAGATTGTGGCATCCGGGGAATGCGGCGAGAACGCGGCGTGGACACTGGATGCCGATGGCGTTCTGACGATTGGCGGGTCCGGACCCATGCAGAACTGCCCGCGGGAACAAGCCCCCTGGTATGGCATGGATGTCCGCCGTGTTGTGGTGCAAGACGGGATTACGACGGTTTCCTCCGGCGCGTTTTACGGATGTGACAAGCTGGAATCCGTCAGCATCGGGGCCGATGTGGAAGTCATTTGTTATGACGAGGACGACGAGGTCAACAACTGCTTTGAAGGCTGCAGCGTGCTGAAAGAGATCCAGGTCAGCGAGAAGAACACAACGTACCGCAGTGTGGATGGCGTTCTGTACAGCACAGGGACTTCCCTGCTGTTTTGCCCGTACGCGTACACCGGGACGCTGACTGTCGCGGAAGGGACGAAGGGGATTGCGGACTGGGCATGTGAAGACCGTGCCGGGATTACGGAAGTGCGCTTTCCGGACAGCTTGACACGGATTGGCTTGGCGGCCTTTAGTGGCTGCACCGCGCTCACACAGGTGACCATTCCGGATGAGACATCGCTGGACAGCGTCGCGTTCTGCGATTGTACGGGACTGGAGCGTGTGGAATTGGGACGTGCGTCAGAGTTTGCAGTGGATGCATTTCGAGGCTGTTCCAATTTGAAGAGCATTACCGTGGCGGAAGGCAGTGGGAACTATTCGTCGCTGGACGGTGTGCTCTACAATGCGGAGCAGACCAAGCTGATTCTCTGTCCGGAGGGCATGGAGGGAGATTACGTCATGCCGGATACCGTTACAGAGGTACAGAGAGCGGCAATCTATCAGTGCAATAAACTGAAGAGTATCACGATTAGCCCCAATGTGACGAGCCTGCCAACACAGGCAGTCGTCGGCTGTTCATCCATCCGGACGATTGTGATTCCCAAGGGGCTGACGGAGCTCTCCTTCGGCGGAAGCTCTACGGAGTACTTTCCATCCCATGCGTCCTTTTACCGCATGACCGGACTGACAGAGTTCGTTGTCGAGGACGGAAACCCCTCGTACTGCTCGGTGGATGGCGTCCTGTTTAACCGGGAGCAGACCGTCCTGCTGCAGTATCCGGAGGCACGGGAGGGCGCCTATGTGGTGCCGGATACCGTGACATCCATCAAGAACTGTGCCTTTTTCCGCGCAGTGAATCTGACGGAGGTCACACTTCCGGAGCTTCCATGGATTGACCAGTGTACGTTTTACGGCTGTGAGTCGCTGACAGCGGTACATGGCGGAGCGGGAGTGTCCGAGATCCGCGATGGCGCATTCTGGCACTGTACCAGTCTGACGGAGATTGCGCTGCCGGATACCCTAAAGACGATCCACAAGTATGCATTTCGGGACTGCCCTTCGTTCAAAGAAGTGATCATCCCGGATTCCGTGACAAGTATGGGCAATTGGGCGTTCTCCGGATGCACCGGACTGGAACGCGTGACGCTGTCCAACTACTGCGCAGCGCTGAAGATGGGAACATTTTCCGACTGCACATCACTCAAAGAGCTGACGATTCCAAACGGTGTGACTGAGGTGCGTGACGACTGCTTCCACGGATGCACGGCGTTGGAAACCCTCAGGCTGCCGCACACGCTCACCATCAGGCCGGAAGCGTTCCGCGGCTGTACGGCGCTGCGGACGGTCACCAGTGACGACGCGACCACGGCACAGGGTACGTCTGCCACACTGGTGTACTCGTATGCCTTTGCCGACTGCACGAGTCTGAGTAAGGTGATTCTTCCGAGCAACTGCGAGAAGATCAATAAATATGCCTTTGACGGCTGTACGTCGCTGCGCAGCCTGACCATCGGAAACGGAACCTGCACGATCGGCAAGCAGGACCCGATTCCGAAGCAGACTACCATTTACGGTGTGAACAACTCCAAGGTGGAGAACTATGCGAAACGGCATGGAATCCGTTTTGTCGCACGCGTTCCGTCCGGCGGACGGATCACAGGAGCTACGGCAAAAACGACGAGCATTACGGTGCGCTGGAGCAAAAAGACCAGTAAGGCAAAGGGTTACCAGGTACAGCTCAAACAGGGGGATACGTGGAAGACCGTGACCATCAAGGGCAACGGGACGACCAGCAAGACATTCCGCGGACTGTCGAAGAAAACGAGGTATCAGGTTCGTGTGCGGGCGTATAATATCGTCAACGAATCCCCGTTCTACGGAAAATGGTCGGACTGGAAGAGCATCAAAACCAAGTCCTGAGCCAAACTGCACGAGAGAAGAAATACCCATAGAATGAAAGGAACCCCTGCGCCCGCTGTGTACCAGCGGACGCAGGGGTTTTCATGTGGTTGTAGTTATACGCTCATGCCGATGGTGGAAGACGGTGCCGGTTATACCAGAAACAGCTCGAGCAAAAAGACGACAGCACAGCAAGATACCGCGACCTGGAACAGACTCGCCCCGAACCAGGCGGCGACCAGACCGATGAGCAGTGCGGCGGCGCCGGCAATCGGGGACTGCGTGACCTGCAAAATGGATGGGAACGTCATGACGGCCAGCGTGACATAGGGGACATAGAACAAAAAGGACTGGATAAACCGGTTGCGGATGGGCTTTCGGATCAGGGTGAGCGGCAGCACGCGGATGGAATAGGTCACCAGAAAGGTGATGAGGATGTAAAGATAGATATTATGCGTCATGGGAAGACTCCTCCTCCTGCTTCACCGGACATAGGAATGCAAGAACGCCTGCGATGACGACGGTGAGAATGATTGTGCGTGTGCCGCCGGACAGCGAAGCGGTCAGCGGAAGATACGTCGCCGCAAAGCTGGCGGCAAAGCCGGCAGCAACACCGGCGAGCACCGCCCGGTTTCGTTTGGCGGGCGGGATGATGATGGCGAGAAACATGCCAAACAGCGCGACGCTCAGGGCGCTGGTGGCGCTGGGGGGCAGGACGTTGCCGGCCCAGACACCGAGTGCGGTTCCGCCGTCCCAGCCGGGCAGAGCGACCAGCATGGCGCCATAGACGTAGGCCGGTTTGATGGTGCCGGGTTGGGCGATGGTGATGCCAAAAATCTCATCGGTGATGCCAAATCCGATGAATAGGCGGTGGAAAAACGGTGTCTTGGGATCAAAACGCTGGCTGAGGGCACAGCTCATCAGCATATAGCGCGCGTTGGCGACCAGCGTGATGATGGCAATTTCAAGATAAGCGGCGTCGGCCGCGATGACGGTAATGTCCGCATATTCTCCGGCAGACGCGAGATTTAAAAAGCTGAGCAGAAAGCCCTGAAAGACATTCATTCCAGCATTTTTTGCCGCAATGCCGACGGAAAAGCCGACGGCAAGATAACCCATCATAATGGGGATACCGTCGCGGATGCCGTCCTGTACATAGGACGTTCGAGTGGTGGATAACTGCATAATGGAATCTCCTGTTTCTGCTTCGTTGGAAGCCTAGATACTCTCTGTTTGGACGCTGTCGGCGTCCTCTATTTATCCTACGGTTCTGTGAATTTGTTGTCAATACATATTCGGGAAAAAAACGTCTGCAAATGGCAAATCTGGATCAGATGCTTGTGTTGGAAAAGTCATGCATGGTATAATACAAGAAATACTGCCAGTGGTTGACATACAGCCATATGCAAGAGAAACAATACATTGGAATAGAGAACAAGGAGGGGTTTTATGACACAGCGCATTGGTATTTTGGGTGTCGGCATTATTTCGTCGGCGTTGATCCGTGGATTTTGTACGGCGGACTGTGCGGATCTGCATTTTTATCTGTCTCCGCGCAATGCGGAAAAGGCGGGGGCACTGGCGAAGGAGTTCCCGGACCAGATCACGGTATGTTCTTCCAACCAGGAGGTTGTGGACAACGGTGATTGGGTATTCCTGACGCTGCTTCCGGCGCATGGTGAGGAGATCCTGACCGGCCTGACATTCCGGCCGGAGCAGAAAATCCTGACGATTATGAGCGACCATCCGACGACTACCGTGCAAAAATGGGTTGGCCCGACGGCCAAGCTCGTGCGCATGGTTCCGCTGCCGTTTGCGGAACAGCATATCGGACCGATTGCGATTTATCCGGCGGACGAAGAGGTTTGTGCGATGTTCCGCCCGCTCGGCTCAATGATTCAGCTGGAAAAGGAGAGCGAGATCAGCCTGATTTCCGGTCTGACCGGTTTGATGAGTGCGTACTATCTGCTGGTTCACCACGTCGTCACATGGGGCGCCGAGCAGGGACTGCCGTATCAGGCGTCGTTGGACTATATGACCGGTTTCTTTGAGGCACTGTCCATCCTCGCGCGCGATGCCGAGGGCGGTGACGTCAAGCGTCTGGCCTATGAGACCACGCCGGGCGGTCTGAACGAGCTGGCGTACAAGTACCTGGAGGACGAGAACAATTTCCAGCAGTGGCGTGACGCGCTGGATAAGATTATGGAGCGTCTCAACGCGAGTGCGTGATTGCGCATTGAAACGACAATCAAATCCCCCGCCTTGTCGAATGCAAGGCGGGGGATTGTTCATGTTTACGGTTGTGCTTGCTGAGAAGCAGCGAGTGCTTCCTCATCCTCTCGGCGCCGGGCCTCAATGGCCTGCTCGAGCATCATGTCCTTGACCTTCATCAGACGGGTCGTGGCATTGCGGTCGTTTTCATCCAGCTTCATGGAAATGTAGCGGATGTTTTCCTGCATCTGCGGGATCATGATGTACTCCAGAGCGTTGACGCGGCGGCGGGTCTTTTCGATTTCTTCCGCCAGCAGCTGCGTGGTCTTTTCGATCTGTGCCAGTTTGAGCATATCCTGAAAGACGGAGGAGAGTGCGTCCACCGCACCGTCCAGTTCACAGCTGGTTGTGGCAAAACCATAGGGATAGATGTCTCCGGCAGAACCGCCGGCCGTGCGGAAGTGGTACTCCGGTACGTTGACCGACATGATGTTCTTGCGTGTCATGTCGAGCTCGACGCTCTGCTTCGGGTACAGCAGTGCCTGCTCCAACATTTCCGCGCTCATCAGAGCGGAGGCGACCGTAAAGGAGCCATGGGCCTGCTTCAGACCCTCCTCCACATGGGCACGGATTTTACGGTTTTCCCGAACCACATCAAGGAACTGCTTCATCAGTTCATCGCGCTTATCCTTGAGGAGCTTGTGACCGCGCGTCGCGGTTTTCAGACGGCCTTTCAGCCGGGTCAGCTCCATTCGGGTGGCGTTTACGGTTGTTGCTGCCATAGTAACCCTCCCTTACTCGGTGTCCTTTTTGGGAAGATACTGTTCGATGTACTCCGGCTTGATGCGCTTGAGCTCTGTCTCCGGCAGGATGCTGAGAAGCTCCCAGCCAATGGTCAGCGTCTCCTCGATGGAGCGGTTTTCATCCGGTCCCTGCGAGACGTAGCGTTTTTCGAACTCTTCGGCAAACTTTGCATACAGAAGGTCGGTCGGGGACAGCGCCGCCTCACCCAGAATACTCATGAGTTCCTTTGCTTCCTTGCCGGTTGCGTATGCGGCGAACAGCTGGTTCATGGTACCGGAGTGGTCGGCACGGGTCTTGCCCTCACCAATGCCCTTGTCCTTCAGACGGCTCAGGCTCGGCAGAACATCGACAGGCGGATTGACGCCGAGGCGGAACAGCTCACGGCTCAAAATGATCTGGCCCTCTGTGATGTAGCCGGTCAGGTCCGGAATCGGATGCGTCTTGTCGTCCTCCGGCATGGTCAGAATCGGGATCATCGTGATCGAACCCGGATTGCCCAGCTGTCGTCCGGCGCGTTCGTACATCGTTGCCAGGTCAGTGTACAGATAACCCGGATAGCCGCGGCGTCCCGGAACCTCTTTCTTGGCGGCCGAGACTTCACGCAGCGCCTCTGCGTAGTTGGTGATATCGGTCATGATGACCAGAACGTGCATGCCCTTGGTAAAGGCGAGGTATTCTGCGGCGGTCAATGCCATACGCGGAGTGGCGATACGCTCGACGGCCGGGTCATTGGCCAGGTTGGTAAACAGTACCGTGCGGTCGATGGCGCCGGTGCGGCGGAATTCCTGTACGAAGAATTCGGATTCCTCGAAGGTGATGCCGATGGCGGCAAAAACAACCGCGAAGTTGGAGGAATCATCCAGTACCTTGGCCTGACGGGCGATCTGTGCGGCCAGATTGGCGTGCGGCAGACCGGAGCCGGAGAAAATCGGGAGCTTCTGTCCGCGAACCAGCGTGTTCAGACCGTCAATCGACGAAATACCTGTCTGGATAAACTCGTTCGGATAGTCGCGTGCGGCCGGGTTCATGGCCAGACCGTTGATGTCGCGGTACTCTTCCGCGAGAATGTCCGGGCCTCCGTCAATCGGCTCACCCATGCCGTTAAAGACACGGCCCAGCATGTCGCCGCTTACGGCGAGCTGCAGCGGGTGACCCAGGAAGCGGACCTTAGACTGTGCCAGGTTGATGCCGGCAGCGGACTCATATAGCTGAACGACTGCCGTGTCGCCGTTGACCTCGAGGACCTTGGCGCGGCGAACCGAGCCATCGGTCAGTTCGACCTCTGCCAGCTCGTCATAGGTGACGCCTTCGACCTGCTTGACGACCATCAGCGGGGAGGCAATTTCCTGTATGGTGCGATATTCTTTAATCATTCGTCCATCTCTCCCTTCGCGGCGATTGCGTCAATTTCTTCGGTCATCTGTGCTTCAATGGTGTCATAGACCTCCATGTACTGGTCGGCCGGCACGCTCTTGGCGCGGCCGATGCCGGCGCGGGCATTGATGTCAAACAGTTTGGTGGCCTCTGCGCCCTTGGCGATCGCTGCGCGGCACTGTTCGTCGTAATGCAGGATCATCTGCATCATGCGCGTCTGACGGCGATAGTCCGAGAAGCTGTCGATGTCAACAAACGCATTTTGCTGCAGGAAGTCCTCGCGGATCATCTTTGCCGTTTCCAATGTCAGCTGGTCGGCCGGCGACAGGCTGTCTTTGCCGACGAGCTGTACGATTTCGTTCAGGCTGGATTCTTCCTGAAGGATACTCATTGCCTTGGCGCGGTTCTGGAAGAACTCGACGCCGAGCTCTTCGTCCATCCATGGCTTCATGGAGTCGAGATACAGCGAGTAGGAACTCAGCCAGTTGATGGCCGGGAAGTGACGGCGGTAAGCCAGAGAGGAGTCCAGGCTCCAGAACACCTTGACGATACGCATGGTGCCCTGGCTGACCGGCTCGGACAGGTCGCCGCCCGGAGGGGATACCGCGCCGACCGCGGTCAGGCTGCCGCGGCGGTCGCCGTCGGAGCACAAGCACTTGACGACGCCGGCACGCTCGTAGAACTCCGCGATACGGGAGGCGAGGTAGGCCGGATAACCTTCTTCACCCGGCATTTCTTCCAGACGTCCGGACATCTCACGAAGAGCCTCGGCCCAGCGGGAGGTGGAGTCGGCGATGACGGCCACGTCGTAGCCCATGT
>CAYLXH010000023.1:0-20694 GCA_964387535.1 uncultured Butyricicoccus sp.
TGTGCTCGATCTTGCCGATGGAGAATCCCGGATCGTCCTTATCAACGATAAATGCGGAAATGCCCTTGTTCTTCTTGGACTTGTCCGTCATAGCAAATACAACATAGGTATCAGCGATGCCGCCGCCGGTGATAAATACCTTGGAGCCGTTGAGGATGTAAGAGCCGTCCGGCTGCTTCACAGCTTCGGTCTGCTGTCCGCCAGCGTCGGTACCGGCTGCCGGCTCGGTCAGGCCGAATGCAGCGATCTTCTCGCCGGAGATCAGCGGGCGCAGCCACTTTTCCTTCTGCTCGTCCGTGCCGTACTTATAAATCGGCCAAGCACCCAGGGTGCCGTGTGCGGAAATGATAACACCAGTGGTGCCGCAGAAACGGGACATTTCTTCAATTGCGATGGTGTAGCAGATGATGTCGCCGCCGGAGCCGCCGAGTTCCTTCGGGAACTGAATGCCCATCAGTCCGTATCTCTGGAGCTTCTCAACAGTCTCATACGGATAGCGTTCCTGCTCGTCAACTTCTGCAGCGATCGGTTCAACTTCGTTGACCGCGAACTCGCGGCACATCTTCTGAACCAGTTCCTGCTCTTTTGTCAGTCTAAAATCCATACCAGTAACCTCCCAAAAATGAATTCCAGAAAATATAAATACAAACGATACTTCGGACGATCAGGCATTCGCCAACAATATCATCGTATTTTGCAGATAATTCTTTATACGGGTGAAGTTTCCACACGTACAATAACTATTATATCCAACAGATAAAGTTTGTCAAGAATTTCACGCAATTATTTTGGGAGGAATTTCAATCTTCCGCTGGAATTTGTTCAAAAGTTGCTCATTTTTGGGTAAATACTGAACAATTCTGTGATTTTTATCTAAAATGTTACAATTAGTTATCACGCTAAAACCGCTATGCCTGTTAGATTTTTCACAGTTCCTCGCACTGCTTGAGCCACAATGCGCTGACCGCATCCGATGGCATACGCCAATCTCCGCGCGGAGAAAGTGTCACCGTGCCCACCTTCGGGCCGTCCGGCAGACAGGACCGTTTGAACTGCTGAACAAAGAACCGGCGCACAAACGTGGTCAGCCATTTTTTGATGGTCTCATCGTCGTAGGCATCGCCAAACGCATACCGTGCCAGACGATAGATCTTCTTCGGCTCCATGCCAAATCGAACCAGATAGTACAGGTAGAAATCATGCAGCTCGTACGGTCCGACCAGCTCCTCCGTTTTCTGGGAAATCTTTCCATCTTTCGGTGGAAGAAGCTCCGGTGACACCGGTGTGTCCAGGACATCGCGCAGAACCTGCCCAATTTTTCCGCCGGCCCGCTCGGCCTCATATGCCGTCAGATAGCGCACCAACGTCTTGGGAATCGAGCCGTTGACGCCATACATGCTCATGTGATCTCCGTTGTATGTCGCCCAACCCAGCGCCAGTTCGGACAGGTCTCCCGTGCCGATGACCATGCCGCCGGTCTTGTTTGCCAGATCCATCAGAACCTGTGTGCGCTCACGCGCCTGCCCGTTTTCAAACGTCACGCTGTGATCTTCCATATCCTGGCCAATATCCAGAAAATGCTGCCGTACCGAGGCGCCGATCTCAATCGTCTTGCAGGTTGTCCCATAGGCGTCCGCCAGCGTGAGTGCATTGTTCTTGGTTCGGCTGGTCGTGCCAAAGCACGGCATCGTGACGGCGATAATGTCCTTGCGGTCACGCCCCAGCATATCCATCGCGTGAACCGTGACGATGAGCGCCAGTGCCGAGTCCAAACCACCGGACAGCCCGACCACACAGGTCTTAGCGTGCGTGTGACGGATGCGGGTCGCCAGACCGGTTGCCTGCAGCGCCAGAATCTCCTCGCAGCGGCCTGCCAGATCCGCCTTGTCCGAGGGGACAAACGGTGTGGTCTCGACCTTGCGCGTCAGCTTGGTCTCCCGCAGCCGCATGGAGAAACCGATCTCCGTGTAATCGTACCCGGTGTCCGTGTAAAAGGTGTTCTGACGGCGCCGCTCGTAGGACAGACGCTCCACATCGACTTCCGAAATCGTCAAGCCCGTCGTAAACCGCGGCGACTCCGCCAGCACGGTGCCATTTTCGGCGATCAGATTGTGGCCGGAGAACACCAAATCCGTGGAGGATTCTCCCTGCCCTGCGTCACAGTAAATATACGCACACACACCGCGTCCGGACTGAATCTGAACCAAATTACGGCGATAGGCAGCCTTGCCGATCACCTCATCCGACGCCGACAGATTGAACACAATGGTTGCACCCGCTGCGGTCAAATCCGACGACGGAGGATTGGCCACCCACAAATCCTCACAGATTTCCGCAGAAACCGCAAAAGACGGCATGTCCTCGCAGGTAAAAATCTGACGCGGACAGATGTTGGCCCACTGTCCGTCAATCTCTACCTCTTCGCACAGATCAGCGGGAGCAGGAGCAAAATGACGCATCTCATAAAACTCCGTGTAGTTCGGAATATTGCGCTTGGGGATCATACCGAGAATCTGTCCCTTGTACAGGAACACCGCACAGTTGTACAGCGCACTGCGCGCCGCAATCGGCGCACCGACCAGTATCATCATGTCCATGTGGCTGGTTTCTCTGGCAATGCGCGACAGCTGTTTTTTTGCAGCGTTCAGCAGCGCCCCATGCAGGAACAAATCCGAACAGGTATAACCGGTCAGGCACAGCTCCGGGAATCCGACCACCTGCACGCCCTCTTTATACGCCTGTGCACAGAGAGCAAGGATCTGATCCGCATTGAATACGCAGTCGGCAACATGGATTTCCGGTGTTGCCGCCGCAACCTTGATAAATCCGTCTTTCATTGTGTGAGCACCTCGAATTTCAAAAGATAGTCCTATTATACCGCAGAACTCGAAAAATGGAAATAACATCCCCGTGTTTTCCGCAAATTCACAGCGGTACGATCTGTTTCACGTGAAACAACAATCAGCCTGCGGGTTTTCCCCACAGGCTGATCATCCGTATCCTCTATTGTTTACAAATTTATTCCTCTGTATTCTCGGAAGTATCGGTATCTTCCGACAGGTCTTCTGTAATTCCGCTGTACTCCGACGGAGTCGATTCCGTCACTTCAAAATGCACCGGACGGCTGGAATTGGTCAGCGGAAGCATCGCAATCCCATCCTCCTTCAGACCTTTGATGATGCCCGGCAGTGCGGATGCTGTATTCTCCTTGCCATAGGTATCATGCATGAGCAAAATGACATCGTTTCGTGAGCTCTCGTTGACCTCCTCGACCGCACGGCTGACCAGCGAGGACGGCTCCGGAACCGTGCTGCCCTCTGCATCACCGTCATAGGCGTTCCAGTCATAGTACTCAAAGCCACGGCGCGTCATCTCGGTGACGATCGCATCGTACAGCTCCTCGTTGGATGTAAGATATCCATTATTGCTGCCGCCTGGGAAGCGGAAACCCTGAACACGGTAGCCGGTCGCCTCATAGATCGCATCATACGCCTGGGCAAAATCCTCCAGATACGCTTCGACCGAATCATACAGCGTCTCATATTCATGGACATAGGCATGGATGCAGAGCGAGTGACCGTCCTCTACCATGCGCTCAACCAACGCTTCGTTGCCCGGGATCTGCGAAGCGACAATGAAAAACGTCGCCTTGACACCATATTCGTCCAGTGTATTCAAAATCGACGGGGTGACACTCTCCGACGGACCGTCGTCAAACGTCAAATAGCAGACCTTTTCCTCACTCTCTTCCGTCGTCACATCACGGGCATCGGAATACAGGCCCGGATAGTCTTTGGCATACGACGGGAGATCCTCGTCATCCTTAATCTCCAGGTACTTCTCACTCTCCTGCTGGCTGGCCGGAATGGACAGATCGACGGTATTCGGTTCCTGGGATCCATTGTCCACGACAACTTCAGCGGATCCGGCCCCCGCCAGACTCTCGTTTGCCTTTCGGGAACGATGAATGGAAAACGCAGCGGCAATGACAACCAAAATCAAAAGAATGCACAGGCTGCCGATGCGGATCATACTGCGGCGGCGGCGAGCCTTGCGGCGGCGCTCCGCTTCCTCCCGGCTGATCTTACGAACCGGGCGCGGCTTTCCATCCTTCCCCTGTCTTGCAGACGAGGCGGCAGCCGCCTTTCTGGGCGGATGGCTCGGTGACGTGCGGCGAATCCGTTCTCTGCGCGCCGCTTCCTCCTGCTTCTGCTGCTCTTCCTGTGCCTTGCGAAACAGATTATGCTCCAGCAGAACGGTCTCCTGCTCTGCTTCCTGCTCCACCGGCTTGCTTTCTTCCATCTTTGTTGGTTCCGGCTCCGGGGCAGGCGGCGTCTGCGGGGCGGCGGCCGGTTGCTCTACTGCCGGTTCCTCCACGACCGGTTCCTGCGGTTCCTCCTGCGGTTTATTGCGACCGAGAAGAGCCTGCAATTCTTTCAGCTCCTGCAGTGCCTGCTGTTTTTTTGCTTCCTGCTCTTCCAGGATATGATTCGAATTCTGATTTTCGCTCATGCGTAATCCTCCTCCTCGTCTGATCTTCTGCAGCCGAGCGGTTTCCCCCTGCACACGGCCGCCATTGTTCCAGACATTCTTTTGTCCCGTACTTTTTTTATTCTATCCTTTTTTCCGACAAAAATCAACAGATTTCCCCTTTTGTTCTGCTGTTTCCGAAAAAAGCTCCCCGTTTTCCGTTCGAAAAATCAACAAGCACAATTGCCCCCTCCTCTGCATATCATGAACCAGTTCTGTGTGCAACGCAGAAAACACCAACTCCATTGACGAAGCAACAGAAAGGAGCTGCTATGGAACCTTCCACCGGAAATCTCATCGTGCGCACCTCCACCGCCAGTCAGGCGCTCCCGGTGCCCAATGCAACCGTAACCATCTTTTCGGATACCGACCCAGAGATACCACTGGACTCTTCCGTGACCGATGAGAGCGGACAGTCCAAACTGTTCACCCTGTCCGCCCCGCCGCAAGAGTATTCCGACTCCCCCAACGAACCGTCCGCCTTCTCTACCTACCGCGTGCGCGTCACCCATCCGTCCTACTCTACGGTCCAGATTGATGGAGTCTCCATCTTCCCCGGCATTTCCTCCAATCTGCCGGTCTATCTTGCGCCGCGCATCGCCGGTTCTGACGACTCCATCACGTATTATGTCACGACCGGCCCTTCCGGGTCAGGAGGTGCCAATGCCTGAATTTCCTTACGTTCCGGAAACCATTACGGTGCATCTGGGGTATCCCGACGACGCCAGTGCGCCCAACGTCACGGTTCCCTTTCTCTACTATATCCAGAACGTCGCGTCCAGCGAGATTTATCCCACCTGGCCGGACAATGCCATTCGTGCCAATCTCTATGCCCAAATCACCTTTGCGCTCAATCGGATCTATACCGAATGGTATCGCTCCCGCGGATATGATTTCGATATTACCAACTCCACTGCATTTGATCAGTCCTTTGTCTATGGTCGCGATCTGTTTGACAATGTGAGCCAATTGGCCGCGGAGATTTTTGACAATTATCTTGCCCGTCCGGATGCCGTTCAGCCGCTGTTCTCCGCCTATTGTGACGGCCGTCAGGTACAGTGCGAAGGGCTGTCGCAATGGGGAACCGTTCCGCTGGCCGAATCGGGCCTGTCCCCTTATCAAATCCTGACTTATTATTATGGGGATGAGCTGGATATTAGAACCGCGCCGGTCCGCCCTCTGGAGGAATCCTATCCCGGCTTCCCGCTTCGCATTGGGCTGTCGCTGGAAGAAGTCCGGGTGATCCAGCAGCGGCTCAACCGAATTGCGCAGAATTATCCCGCCATCCCGACCATTGACGAGGTCAACGGTCTGTTTGATGAGCCGACAGAAAATGCCCTCCGAACCCTCCAGCAAATTTTTGAACTCACACCCGATGGGATTGTGGGAAAGGCGACCTGGTATGAAATCCAGAACATCTACAACTCCGTCCGACGGTTGGCAGAGCTCAATGCGGAAGGGATCAGTCTGACCGAGGTGCAGCGTCAGTTCCCCTCCGTTTTGAGCGAGGGCTCCAGCGGAATCGGAGTAAAGACCCTGCAATACTATCTGAATGTGATAAGCCGATACTATCCATCGGTCCCCGCCGTCGCACAGGACGGCGTCTTTGGCCCTCAGACGCGCCAAGCTGTGGAAGCATATCAGCGCGTCGCAGGATTGCCCGTCGACGGAATCGTCGGAGAACAGACGTGGAACAGTCTCCAACGCTCCTACGACGAGTTTTACAATCAATATGCACAGGCAATCAACGGCATCCCACTGTTTCCGCTTCAGCCCGGCCAGCTCTTCGTCCTCGGTTCCTCCGGAGACGGTGTACAGCAAATTCAGCGCTGGCTGAATGCTCTGTCGACGCGATATGCAGAGATTACGCCTCTTCCAGAAACCGGCTACTATGGACAGAATACCCGAATGGATATCATGGCGTTTCAGGAACTGTTTGGTCTCCCCGTCACCGGTATTGTCAACCCCTTTACCTGGGAACGTCTGGCACAGGAGGCCAATGCCTGACACATCTCCCCATTTCATGCCCGTTTGGATTGCAACAACCCAGTTGGCATTCATTCACCATATTATGATCAAAAAAATCCGCACAGTCGACGGCCCGTCGATTGTGCGGATCTGCTTTATGATTGTCTTGGTTCTCAGCGAATGATATCGGTTCCCATAAAGCCAACCAACGCTTCCGGAACGGTAACCGTTCCGTCCTCATTCTGATAATTCTCCAAAATTGCAGCAACGGTTCGGCCAACGGCAACACCGGAGCCATTCAGTGTGTGTGCAAACTGCGGCTTGCCCTTTTCATCGCGGCAGCGGATATTCGCACGGCGCGCCTGATAATCCAGGAAGTTCGAACACGAGGAAATCTCCACATAGCGTCCATAGGACGGCATCCAGACCTCGATGTCATAGGTGCAGGCTGAGCTGAAGCCGATGTCACCGGTGCACAGGATGACAACGCGGTACGGCAGGCCCAGGCCCTGCAGCACACACTCTGCCTCACGGGTCAGATTCTCCAGCTGATTCCAGGAATCCTCCGGCGCCGTGAAGTTGACCAGCTCTACCTTGTTGAACTGGTGCTGGCGGATCAGGCCGCGCGCATCGCGTCCCGCTGCGCCCGCCTCTCCACGGAAGCAGGCAGAATATGCTGCATAGCGGATCGGCAGCTGATCGTTGGCAATGATGTCATCACGATACATATTCGTAACCGGCACTTCCGCGGTCGGAATCAAATACTGATCCGTATTTTCCAGATGATACATATCTTCCGCAAACTTCGGCAGCTGACCGGTGCCGGTCATCGAAGCGGCATTGGCGATAAACGGCGGCAGAATCTCGGTATATCCGTTGTCTGCATGCGTATTCAGGAAATAATTGATCACCGCACGCTCCAGACGCGCACCCAGTCCCTTATAGAAATGGAAGCGGCTGCCGGTGACCTTCGCTGCGGTCTCCGGATCGAGAATCCCCAGATCCTTGCCGATGTCCCAGTGCGCCTTCGGCTCATATGCAAACTGCTTCGGCTCGCCCCAGCGGCGGATTTCCGGATTACAGGTATCGTCCAGTCCCTCCGGAACCTTGTCCGCCGGAACATTCGGAACCGTCAGCAGCACCTCACGCAGTTTGTCCATGACCTCGCCCAGCTCGACATCCAGCGACTTGACGGTTTCCGACAGGGTCTTCATCTCTGTCAAAATTTCCGAGACATCCTCTCCCGCCTTTTTGCGCTTGGGAATCTCCTTGGAAACCTTGTTCTGCTGCGCTTTCATCGACTCTACACGGCCGATAATGTCACGGCGCTGCTGATCCAGAGCCAGAATCTGGTCAATTTCTTCATCATAGCTCTTGCCACGCATGGCCAGCCGTGTTTTTACCTGTTCCGCATTTTCACGGATTACTTTTACATCTAACATGATTCCATGTTCCTTTCCTGAGGAATCCAATTATTCCTGTTATTTTTTCGTTATACGCCCAATGCAGTACAAATATCATGATATTCCGTGGCAGCATCTCCTGTCAATGGCGATTTATCCGAATTTGTCAGCTTTGCCCGACTATATTCTTCATCCATCTGATCAATCAGTTCTTCCGCCTCGTCGTATTCTCCGTTTTCGTAATATTCCTCCAGCTTCCAGAGCTGGTTGAGCGCTTTGACTTCCATCTCCGACTGCTTCAGCTGTTTTTCGCTGTCCTCGAGCTGTTTTTTGTAATCCTCCAGCTCGGCCTGTGCCTCATCCAGCTGCTCCTGCAGACGATCCATCTTTTTTTCCATCTTTTGGATCTGCTTTTGCATCTTCTCGGCACGGCTCTCCGCCCCGGCCGTGATGTCAAACTGCTTGTTCAGCTGCTTGTCCATATCCTCCAGCTGTTCACGCTGATGTGCCTGCACCACATAGCTGGCAAGAATAATCACCAGCGCCACACTGAACAGCGCAATGATATAAAAGACAAAGACGCGGCGGCTTTTTTGTCGGCTTCGGGCGATGGAATCGTTTTCATCATAGATGGTGATATCCTCTTCCAGATGCTGTTTTCTGTTCTTAAACATTCTTCTGCCTCCGTTTACAAAAGCAGCGATGACAGTGCAACAACCAATCGCTCCAGATCTTCATTCCCGTAAAATTCCAACTCAATGGTACCTTTTTCTTTTTTTCCGGAAACCTGTACCTTTCTCCCGAGAGCACCCTCCAGCGTCTTTTGTATATCGGCAAAATAGTTGACGGTAAATGTGTCCTGCTTAGCCGGCTGTCCCTGATCCGGACGGTTCAGCTTTTTCGCCAGCAATTCGGCCTGACGCACGGTCATACCGGCTTCCACGATTGTTTTGGCCGCCTGTTCCCGCTGTTTCTCGTCCTGCACAGACAGCACCGCGCGTGCGTGTCCCGGTGTCAGACTGCCGTCAATGAGCATCGCGCGGATATCATCGGACAGTGCCAGCAAACGCAGGCTGTTGGCCACGGCAGAGCGCGAACGCCCCACGCGTTCCGCCACGACGTCCTGCGTCATGCCAAAATCATCAATCAACGAGCGGAAACCCTCGGCCTCTTCAATTGGATTGAGGTCCTCACGCTGCAAATTTTCAATCATCGCCAGTTCCATCATGGTCTGGTCATCTGCTTCCACCACCATCGCGGGGATGTTCTCCAACCCTGCGCGGCGCGCAGCGCGCCAGCGGCGCTCTCCGGCGATAATCTGATATCCGCCATTTCCTGCCGGGCGAACCGTGATGGGCGCGAGCACACCATGACGGCGGATGCTGTTTTCCAACTCCTGCAGCGCCTGCTCATCAAAGCTCTGGCGCGGCTGTGACTGGTTTGGCTCTATTTTGCGCAGCGGAATACTGCGGAATCCTCCGCGCGGCTTAAGTTCTTTTCCCGATGGTGTCTGTCCGTCCGGTTCTTCCCCAAACAGTGCAGAAAGACCTCGTCCCAAGTTTTTGGAAGCCATGGAATCCTCCTCCTTATCCAATATTGCGGCGGAGCAGCTCCTGAGCCAGCGCCATATAGGCCTCTGCGCCGCGGCAGTAGCGGTCATACACCGTAATCGGCTGCCCGTGGCTCGGCGCCTCCGACAGTCGGACGTTGCGCGGTACCACCGTCGAGAACACCTTATTTCCAAAGTGCCGCTTGACTTCATCGACAACCTGAATCGAAAGGTTCGTCCGACCGTCAAACATAGTCAGCAATACCCCTTCCATCTGAATATCCGTATTTAAATTGCGCTGCACCGCACGGATTGTCGTCATCAACTGCGTCAATCCCTCCAGTGCATAGTATTCACATTGCAGCGGCACCAAAAACGAATCCGCGGCACATAGGCAGTTGAGCGTCAACAAGCCGAGCGAAGGAGGACAGTCCACCAGAATATAATCATATTCCTCTCGAATCTGCTCCAAGACCATTTTCAAGCGGTATTCCCGATGCTCCATCTCAATTAAGTCGATTTCTGCACCGGCCAGATTGACATTGGCGCCCAGGACATCCGCCCAGTCCGTATGAACAATGGCATCGGGAATCGACGCCTCTTCGTCAATGATCAGCTCATAAATGCTGGTCTCCAGCGAGCGCGGATCAATTCCAAAGCCAGATGTTGCGTTTCCCTGCGGATCAAAATCACACAGCAACACCCGCTGTTCCTGCTCCGTCAGGGCAGCAGCAAGATTGACGGCTGTCGTCGTCTTGCCGACACCACCCTTTTGATTGGCAAATGCTATGATCTTACCCATATATTTTTCCTTTCCGGACCTGATTTTCCTTTCTGGAGAAAGAGCCAAGTTCATTATAGCACGTTGTTTCACGTGAAACAACCTCTTCTCTCACAAAATCCCTGTGCTGGCAATGGATTGTTTCACGTGAAACATCCAATACCAGCACAAGCCGCCGACATACTCGCGTCAGTCTGAGAACAATAGAAAAAACAGTCCGCAGAATCGTAAGCAATCACGAATTCTGCAAACTGTTACGTTCTCTTCCTGTTTCACGTGAAACAATGGGCTGTCACAGTGGAGCAGACGAAATCTTCTGAAAGCGGCGTGGATATTTCGCCGGTGTCTCCCGCATTTTATGGATCACGACAATGCGATGCGTGATATCCGTGCCCGGAATCCGATAATCGCTGCATTCGGTCAGTTCTCCGCCCAACACGGCAATCGCATGCGCGGCATCTGCAATCTCCTTCTCGCTGTCTGTGCTCTTCATCGCAAGAAAATATCCGCCTTTCTTCACCATCGGAAGCGACAGCTCTGCAAGGACATTCAGCTTGGCAACCGCACGGGACACCGCAATATCATACTGTTCCCGATGCTGCTTGGCATATTCCTCCGCACGCGCATGGACTGCCTCAATTCCAGTCAGATCCATCGCATCAATGCAATCCTGCAAAAAATGAATGCGTTTTCCCAACGAATCCAGCAGGGTAAGCGTACACGATGGGCAGAGCAGTTTGAGCGGCATACCGGGAAATCCCGCGCCACATCCCACATCGACGACGGTTTTGTTGGCGAACTCCATCCGCGTCAGCAGGGAAGCGCAGTCCAGCACATGCTTCTGTGCAAATTCCTTCGGTTCCGTGATCGCGGTTAAATTCATCACACGGTTGGTCTCTCTCACGCGGTCGGCGAATTCTTCCAGCTTTTCCGCACTCTCCTGTGTGAGCGCAAGATTCCATTCCGCCAACCCGGAACGCAGAATATCATACATCATGGTTCTGTTTCTCCATCATATCAACGGTAATCATCAGCGCGGTAATGTCCGCCGGACTGACACCCGAAATGCGCGACGCCTGTCCAAAATTCAACGGTCGGATCTGCTGCAGCTTTTGCCGCGCCTCCAAGCGAAGTGACGGTATTGACTCGTAATCCAGGTCAGCCGGCAGACGTCTGCTCTCCAGTTTCCGGAACTGTTCCACATCCCGGCGCTGTCGAGAGATGTAGCCCTCATATTTGATCTGAATCTCTACCTGCTCACGGATCACCTGCGGCAACGCCGGACGCTCTAAATCAAACGGAGCAAGCATCTCATACCCCAGCTCCGGGCGGCGAATCAGCTCGTGAAGGTGGGCGCCGGATTTCAGCTTTGTGCTTCCATGTTTTTCCAAAAATTGTTGCATCTCTTCGGTCGGCCCAACGGTTACCCTCGCAACACGCTCGATTTCTTTCCGAACCATATCGTACTTTTCCTGCACTTTTTTCAATCGTTCGACAGAATTTAAGCCGATTCGAGCTCCAATGGGGACCAATCGTTCATCCGCGTTGTCCTGCCGCAGGATCAGACGATATTCGCTGCGGGATGTCATCATGCGATATGGCTCATTGGTCCCGCGCGTGACCAGATCATCAATGAGCGTTCCGATATAACCGTCCGCGCGGTCCAGAATCATCGGCGATTCGCCCTTGAGCTTGAGCGCAGCATTGATGCCGGCAACCAGTCCCTGTGCACCGGCCTCCTCATAACCGGAGGTCCCATTAAACTGACCCGCTCCGTACAAACCGGAAATCTTCTTGGTTTCCAGCGTCGGCTGAAGCTCCAACGGGTCAATACAGTCGTACTCAATCGCGTATGCCGGGCGCATGACCTCCGCATGTTCCATACCCTTGATCGTGTGAATCATCGCAATCTGTACATCCTCGGGCAGGGAAGAGGAGAATCCCTGAACGTACATCTCCTCGGTATTCAATCCCATCGGTTCGATAAACAGCTGGTGGCGCGGTTTATCGGCAAAACGGACGATTTTGTCCTCGATAGACGGACAATATCGCGGCCCAATTCCCTTGACCTTTCCGGAATACAGGGGAGAGCGGTGCAGATTCTCTCGAATGACCGCATGGGTCTCCGCATTGGTGTATGTCAGATGGCAGACGGCACGGTTCGGCGGAGCGGATTCGCTCTCAAACGAAAATGGGATGCAGTCGGTCTCGCCCTCCTGAACTTCCAAATCCGTAAAATCAATGCTGCGGCGATTGACGCGCGGGGGAGTTCCGGTCTTAAACCGCATCAACTTCAGCCCCATTTTGCGCAGACAATCACTCAGGCCAAGTGCAGCAAACATACCATCCGGACCACCATCATAAAAGCTATCACCGATGATAATTCGTCCCTGCAAATAGGTTCCGGTCGCAACAATAACCGCTTTGACCGCATAATGTGCACCAATCCGTGTTGTTACACCGGTCACCGCACCGTTTTCCGTCGTAATTTCGACAATTTCTCCCTGTTTGAGAAACAGGTTTTCCTGCTTCTCCAGTGCATGCTTCATGTACTCGCGGTACAGCATACGATCTGCCTGCGCGCGCAGAGAATGAACCGCCGGTCCCTTTCCGCGATTGAGCAGACGATATTGAATACAGGCGTGGTCCGCTGCACGCGCCATCTCACCACCCAGAGCGTCAATTTCGCGCACAAGATGTCCCTTCGCCGTGCCGCCAATCGCCGGATTGCACGGCATATTTCCCACCGCATCCAGATTGATGGTAAAGCATACCGTCTTTTGTCCCAGACGCGCCGAGGCAAGCGCGGCTTCAATCCCCGCATGTCCTGCACCGATGACGGCAACATCAAATGTTCCGGCAAAAAAATCCACAGATTTCCCTCCTACACGTTTGATTGCAAATTGTATTCTTCCTGACAACTGCAATAACATTCCTGCATTCTGTCATACTATTCCCTTCATTGTACACAAACTTTTCCACATACTGTGGATAACTTTGTGTACAATGAGGCGGATAATTCCAGGATAATGCAGAAAAATATCAAAATATTACCATTTTTCTCACAATTCTACGGAAAATTTCCCCATTTTCCCGGTGTATACTGTTGATAACTCTGTGTAAAATGTGAATAACTTCAAAACACATTGAAATAGCTGACCGAGAAACAAAAATATCATTCCAAGCGGAAGATATGCTTCCGCCTGGAATGACAGTCCTTTACTTTCCCACACAGAATTTGTCAAAAATCGTGGCGACAATGTCATCACGCACCGACTGGCCAGTAATTTCTCCCAGCGCTGCGATGGCACCTTCTGTGTCCATCACGACAGCATCCGGCGTCATCCCGGACTGTGCCGCAAAAAAAGCCTCCTCACACCGTTCGGCCGCACGAACCAGCGCCGCCGCCTGACGAGCATTGGTGATGACTCCGCCGTCAAACGCCATACCATCCAGCCCGACAACCTGGGAAATGCACTCATGAAGCTCCGGAATACCTTCTCCGGTCAGTGCACTGACCGCCACAACGTGCTCAAACCGTTTGCGAATGGTCTCGATATCCAGTGTGGAGGGCAGGTCGCTCTTATTCAATACCGCAATCGTACGCTTTCCGTGTGTCCGCGCCATGACCATCAAATCCTCATCCGAAATAGCGTCGCTGGAATCAAACACCGCCAGAATCAGGAAGGATTCGCGCGCCTGCTTCATCGCGCGGTCAATTCCGATTTTCTCGACCGGATCCTGCGTATCCCGCAGTCCTGCGGTATCATACAGGCGCAAAACAACGGCGCCGATACGGATGGATTCCTCAATCACATCCCGTGTCGTACCCGGCACGTTCGTGACAATCGCACGGTCTTCTCCCGCCAGCGCATTGAGCAGCGACGATTTTCCCGCATTGGGACGGCCCAAAATGGCACAGGGGATACCCTCACGCAGAATACGTCCGCGCTCATAGGTTTCCGCCAGCGCATACAGATCGCGGGTTGCATCGTGCAGCAGTTCACAAGAGCGGTCAATCAGCACGGAATCAATTTCCTCGTCCGGATAATCCACCACGGCGAGGAATTCCGCGACCAGATCGACCAGCTTCTGCCGCAGAGCGGTAATACGCGATCCAACGGCGCCATCCAGCTGAGCGGCAGCATTCTGCGCCGCCTGCGTCGTCGCCGCGGTCACCAGATCGTGAACCGCTTCCGCACCGGACAGATCCAACTTTCCGGCCAGAAACGCACGACGGGTAAATTCTCCGGGACCGGCCTGTACAGCGCCGCCGGCAAATATGGCCGACAGCGTCTCTGACAGAATTGCCGGGGAACCATGGCACTGGATCTCTGCCATATCTTCTCCGGTATAGGAATACGGCGCGTGCATCACACACGCAAGACAACGGTCGATAACGTCACCCGACCGGGACAAAAGCGAACCATAAGTGAGAAGGCGGGACGGCTTGCTGGATATCGCGCTGCCGTCCTGAGGATGAAAGACGCGGTCAATGACCGCCATCGCATCCGGTCCGGAAATGCGGACGATGCCGATCGGTCCGGATACAGGCCCTGTCGCAATTGCGGCAATGGTCTGATTCATAGGAATACGCACCTCACTTTATCTCTGTGCGCAGCCAATTACTCTTCAGAATACCCTCTTTTGTGGTAGCTTCTGTTAGAAGAACGCTGCGATCTGCCGCTGCCGCGCTCCATCGCTACGACAACACGGCGGTTCGGCTCCGTGCCGGTCGAATAGGTCGTGATACCATTGTAATCCTGCAGAGCAGCGTGAATAATGCGTCTCTCATACGGATTCATTGGCTCCAGCGTCATATTCTTGTGATATTTCAGCACCTTACCCGCCATCTTTCGGGCGAGACGCTGCAATGACTCCTCGCGCTTTGCGCGGTAGCCCTCGGTATCAATGGTCACACGGATATGTTCCTCCCGTCCGCGGTTGATGGACAGAGAGGTCAGATACTGGATGGCGTCCAGAGTATCGCCGCGGCGTCCAATCACGGCACCCATGTCTTCCCCGCGGATGTCAATCAAAAGCTGTCCTTCCGCGTCCTCTGTCAAAAACGCTTCTCCCTGAATGCCCATCTTCTCCAACAGCCCATCAATGAACTTCTTTGCCTCCTGCGCCGGATTATGTGTGATTTCCTCATAAGAAATGCGCACACTTGCCGGAACGGCGCCGATGCCAAACAGGCCTTTCTTTCCTTTTTCCAGAACTTCTCTGGAAACAATCTCATATTCCATGTCCTGCTGCTTGAGCGCTTCCTCGGCAAGATGGAATGCCTCTTCAATCGTCGCAGCCTGCTGTTCAATCGTTTTTGTCATTCTGATATCCCCCTCCCTTTATTTTTTCTTCTGTGATTTCTTCTTCTTTTTCGATGCATTGGGGGACACTTCTCCCTTGCGCTCTACTTCACCGGCGGCAATGGCACGCTGCATCTCCGCGCGGTCCTGAATCTTCTTTTGATGAGCCTGCTCGCGCTCCCGGCGCTCCACCGTCTCCGCATCATCGTTAAACTTGCTGAATCGGAGAATAAACCAGGTTAGAACAACCTCTTGAACCAGTGTAAATACGTTGTTGACAATCCAGTAGGTACCCATGGAAGCCGGAAGGCTGAACGCAATCCAGATGGACATCAGCGGCATAATAATCAGCATGGTATTCATCGTGGATGCCATCTGCGTCTCCTGTGCCGTGCGGTTCGGATTCTGAACCTTCTGCATCTTCTGCATGACAATGGACGCCAACATGGAAGTCAGACCGGACAGAACCGGAATCAGCCACAGCGCATTGATCACATTCCACTGCGGAACTGCCGACAAATCCAGTCCAAAGAAATTAAAGTCAATGTTGACCAGGCCTTCTCCGGCGAACTGAGAAACCTTGTCCCAGTTCTCATGAACCATCTTGGCCAGTTCAATCTGTCCGTTGACCGCCTTGGTATCGTACACGGTGCCGAGTGCTCGTGCCACCTCGCTGATGGTCTCATCACTCAGACCCATCATAAAGGTCATCGGCTTGCGCACCGCATAGTACAGCGCCATCATAATCGGCAGAGTAATAAACGAAAGCAGACAGCCCGACATCGGGCTGACACCCTCTCGCTCATACAGCTTGGACATTTCTTCCTGCGCCTTCGCCTGGTTTTTGGCATAGCGTTTTTGAATAATCTGAGACTCCGCCTGAACCTTGCTCATCTTTTTCATGTTCTTTTTCTGATGATACATGAACGGCAGAAGAATCAGCTTTACAACAATGGTAAAAGCGATGACAGCGAGACCGTAATTCTGAATAAACGAATACAGCGCCATCAGGATCAGACCGAGCGGTCTGACAAAGATAATTCCGAAAATCTTTCCCATTAGTTCCTCCAACGGTTAGGGTAAATAGTTATGGCACGGGATCATAAGGATCGTGACGCGAAAACGGGTGGCAGCGCAGCAGACGCCGCACGGTAAGCCAACCTCCCTTGAGCGCACCGTATTTTTCAATCGCCTCCATCGCATACTGCGAACAGGTCGGAATATACCGACAGGAAGGCGGGGTATACGGCGAAATATGGACTCGATAGAATCGGATCACAGCGAGCATCAACCGTTTCACGATCTGTTTTTCTCCAGCAGACCGATTTTTTCCGCACAGTATACAAATGCACGCTCCATCTCCTGATACGATGCTGTCACCGCGCGGCTGCGAACCACAATCACAACATCCATGTTGGGACGCAGCAGGGGGGCGTACTGACGATAAATTTCCCGGACGACGCGGCGAAGCCGGTTGCGAACCACAGCGTTTCCCAGCTTGACCCCCGTCGTGATCCCAAGACGGCCCGGGCCAAAGCGGTTTCGCATCGTATAGACAACCATGCAGTCTGACACTGCCGACCGTCCGCGGCTGTACAGCCGCCGAAAATCACGATTTTCCTTCAGCGTATGTTTCATTGCGCGAATCCTTTTCCGTGTCTCTCCCTGGAAGACGCACGACAACCCCAATCTGTGCCCGCAGGGGCGGCGAACCTCTCCCCTCCGGCCTGATACGACGCCGGAGCCAGCGAAATCTCTTTGCGGCGGATTTCGCCCTACTCACATTGGCCGGCCGGGATCGCGATTCGTCCCGACATGATTGGTTTCCTTCAACAGGAAAACAGAAATGGACCGCGTGCGGCGGTCCATACTGTCTGCAACTTACAGGCTCAGGCGAGCTCTGCCGCGGGAACGGCGACGAGCAAGAACCTTTCTGCCATTGGCAGTAGCCATTCTCTTGCGGAAGCCATGCACCTTGCTGCGCTGGCGCTTTTTCGGCTGATACGTTCTCAACATAGCGGCTGCACCTCCATTATACAAAATTTCAATTCGTGCGGGCACCGGCACAGGTCCGAATCATCGGGCAAATGCCGCTGCCTGTCCGACTGCACCATACATACTGCGCGAATGTACAAAATACATTATAAACGGGGAAAAGCGTGGTTGTCAACTGAAATTTTGAAGATATTCCACGTTTTTGACCATTCTTTGCCCTGTTTTTCGCATTTTCTCCCACTTTCCCGTCCTTAGATTGTGGATAACCCTGTGGACAAATTGTTGTTTTGGTGCTAATATATAGTATGACTCTCTGTCGTTATCCGACAGAACAGAGATCTCGGCGCACATCATACCGCCGACATATTACGAAAAAAGGGGCAACGACGATATGAACACACCAAGCGATATCTGGAAGCTCGTCCTGAACCTTCTGGAACATCAGCTGAATCAAGTCACACTGGACGCATGGTTCAGTGATCTGACCGCTGTGGAATTTAAAAATGATCAGCTTGTCCTGCACACGCCGGACAGCTTTAAGCAGGAAATTATCGAACAGCGCTACTCCGACATGATCCGAAGCGCACTCAAAGATCTGTTTTCCGCCGACATTGATGTCGTGATCACAACCGGAGAATTTATCAGCAATCAAAACGAAAAAAGCTCCGAGGATGAGTACACATTTGAACAGTTTATCGTCGGCTCATCCAATAAATTTGCACATGCCGCCGCCACGGCCGTCGCCAACAATCCGGGACGCAGCTATAATCCGCTGTTTATCTATGGGCAATCCGGATTGGGAAAAACCCATCTGCTATATGCCATTGCCTCCGCCGTGCGCAGCACCTACCCCAATGACCGCATCATCTATATCAAGGGCGAGGACTTCACCAACGAACTGATCAACTCCATCCAGACCGCCCGCGTTCAGGAATTCCGCGACAAATATCGGTCCTCCGACATTCTGCTCGTGGACGACATCCAGTTTATCGCCGGCAAGGACAGTACGCAGGAAGAATTCTTCCACACCTTCAATACTCTGTACGAGGCCAACAAACAGATCGTCCTGACCTCCGACCGTCCTCCCAAGGAGATCAATCTGCTGGAAGAACGACTGCAAACGCGATTTGAATGGGGACTGATTGCCGACATCAAACCACCGGATTACGAAACCCGCATCGCCATCATTCAGATGAAAACCGAGTCGCTCGGATTCCATCTGAGCCACGAAATCAACGACTATATCGCCAAAACCATCACCTCCAACGTGCGCCAACTCGAGGGAACCGTCAAAAAAATCAAGGCACTGCACGAGCTGATGGGACGCGACATCAATCTTGAGCTGGCAAAAGAAGCCATCGCGGATATCTTCAAGGAAAATCCCGGCATGAACCCCACACCGGACATGATCCTGCGTGAAGTCTCCAACTATTACTGCATTCCCGTGGAAAAACTGCGCGGAAGCGGACGATCACGCGACATGGTCCTCCCACGACAGGTCGCCATGTATCTCGTCCGAAAACTCACGGACTACTCATTGCCGGAAATCGGCAAGGTTTTTTCCCGCGACCACACCACCGTGCTGCACTCCATCAACAAAGTAGAAGAATACCTCGAAAACACCTCAGAAATGGAAAACATCATCAAAACCCTAACGTCCAATATCCGAAACTAATCTGACTGAATAATTATGCATCATCCATTCAAACCCCAACAATTTTTCCCGTCAAACTCTACCAAATTCTCTCCACAACCCTCTGTGTACTGTGAATGCGGTTCTGTGGAAAAGTAAAATCTCCCTGCGTTCCCAAAAACTATCCCCACTTTGTCCACAATCTGCTGAGGACAAGCAAACCGCCGCACCACGGGCGTTTGCTTCTCTTTTCCACAGTTTCCAGTCCACTACTACTATTACTAAATAATCTAATCTATTATAGAATAAGAAGCTGTCTGATCAACCCACCCGATACTCCCACTCTGTGGAAGCACCTCTCGCTATCAGGTCAGACGTCCTACAACCAACCACTCTCATCATACAAGGAGGAGTATCATGCAGTTCTCATGTGAAAAATCAATTCTTCAGGAAGCAATCACCACCGCTTCCCGCGCCGTCAGCAGCAAAAGCCCGATCGCACTGCTCGAAGGTCTGCTGATTACCGCAGATACTGCAATCAGCTTGTGCGGCTACAACATGTCAATGGGAATTCGCGTTACCATCGGCGCTCAGGTCACAGAACCCGGCTCTGCCGTGCTCAATGCCCGTCTGTTCGGCGATATCATCCGTAAGCTGCCGGACGATATCATTTATGTCGAGACCAATGAGTCTCTGCTCACCACCATCCGATGCGGCAAAACCGTATTCAATCTGGTGGCATCCGAAGCACGGGACTTCCCGCAGCTGCCGGACGTTAACACAGAAGATGATCCTATCATTTTGCCGCAAAAAACACTGAAATCTATGATTTCACAGACGATTTTTGCTGTTTCAGACAATGAAAGCAAGCCAATTCACACAGGCTGTCTGTTCGAGGCAGAGGGCGAACAGCTTAACGTCGTCGCAGTAGACGGTTATCGACTGTCCGTCCGACGGGAAGCACTGCCAACCCCGTGCGCACAGCTGAAAAAATTTGTCGTTCCCGGCCCGGCACTACGGGAAGTCGAACGAATTCTGTCAGAAACCGACCACACCGTAGAGATATACCCGGATGAACGCCATATTTTATTCCGGATTGACGACACCATTCTGATCACACGTCTGATTGAAGGAGAATTTTTGAACTATCAGGCGGCAATTCCGACGTCCTTTACCGCGACTGTTCAGGCAGACGTCAGAAGTCTGATCACGTCCATTGAGCGCGTATCGCTCATCGTCTCGGAAAAGCTGAAAAATCCGGTCCGCATGAAATTTGACGGCTCCCTGCTGCAGCTTAGCTGCATCACCGCCATCGGAAAGTCGTATGACGAATGCACCTATGAGGGCACAGTGGATAATTTGGAGATCGGATTCAACAATCGCTATCTGCTGGATGCGCTGCGCGCCTGCCCAGACGGAACGGTGCAGATGTCCCTCAAGGGAAGTCTGAATCCCATCGTATTTACCCCGCAAGAGGGGGATGCATTCACCTATCTGGTGCTGCCGGTGCGCCTGAAGGCGGAATG
>CAYLXH010000024.1:0-20662 GCA_964387535.1 uncultured Butyricicoccus sp.
CACCGGTGTGCCGGAACGCGTCAGCACGGAGGATGCCAAGGTAATTTTGACGGAATACGCCGATCTGTTTGAGGAATCGGACGACATGACAGCTTGGTTTGACAAAGTGAAGCAACTGGCTGCGGCACACGGATATGCGCCGGAGACCAAGCTGTATAAAAAGGATCCGGATTCTTACAAGGGACCGGTCGGCGATGTGTCGATGGTATTGCGCGTTGCGGTCTGCGGACGCACCAATGCACCGGATCTGTTCTCGGTGATGCAGCTTTTGGGTGCGGAGACAGTTCGTCAGCGTCTGGAGCAGTGCAAGCAGGCATTGTAATGTCATAAATTGACGGCGTAGGACAATAAGGTCCTGCGTGTTCACTGCGTGATTGGGAATAGCAGGACTGTATGTGTCTGCAATTTGTATGGAATATCAAGTAAAGGGGAATTACCGATATGGAATTCGCATCGAATTTTCTGACAGAGATTATTGATGAAGATATTGAACACGGCTTAACGGAACGCATTCATACGCGGTTTCCGCCGGAGCCGAATGGCTATCTGCATATTGGATCGGCCAAGGCAATTTATATTAACTGGATGATTGCTCAAAAATATGATGGTCTGTTCAATCTTCGGTTTGATGATACCAATCCGGCACGGGAGGACGACGAATACGTTCAGTCGATTCGTCAGGATATCGCGTGGCTGACGGGCTCGGAACCATCCGGAGGCATTTTCTATGGCTCGGACTATTTTGATAAGTGCTATGAGTGCGCAATTTCTTTGATTAAGCAAGGAAAAGCATATGTCTGTGACCTGTCTCAGGAGGAGATGCGCGAATATCGCGGCACGCTGACCGAGCCGGGCAAGGACAGCCCATATCGCAGTCGCTCTGTCGAAGAAAATCTCCGCCTGTTTGAGGAGATGCGTGACGACCACTATCCGGACGGCAGCAAAGTTCTGCGCGCGAAAATTGATATGGCATCCCCGAATATGAACATGAGAGATCCGGCAATTTATCGCATTGTTCATATCCCGCATCATCGAATTGGAAATAAGTGGTGTATCTATCCGCTGTATGATTTTGCCCATCCGATTCAGGATGCCATGGAGGGCATTACGCACTCGATGTGCTCGATTGAGTTTGAAAACCATCGTCCGCTGTATGAATGGGTGGTGGACAATTGTGCGTCCTGTCTCCCGTCTCATCCAAAGCAGAGAGAGTTTGCCCGCCTGAACGTCACCAATACGGTAATGTCCAAGCGCTACCTACGTGAGCTGGTAGAAACCGGCAAGGTAGAGGGCTGGGATGACCCGCGTATGCCGACGCTGTGCGGTCTGCGCCGCCGTGGTTACACCCCGAGCTCAATTTTGGAGTTTGTTGCCCGTGCCGGTGTGGCCAAGACGGATTCCTTGGTTGATATCAAGCTGTTGGAGTATTGCATCCGGGATGAACTGAACAATACCGCACTGCGCCGTATGGCTGTGACGGAACCGATCAAGATGGTGATCACGAACTATCCGGAGGACAAGACGGAAACCTTTGAGGTTGCAAACAATCCGAAGGATGAGTCAGCAGGAACCCGAGCTGTTCCGTTCTCCCGAGAGCTGTGGATTGAACAGAGTGATTTTGCGATCGTTCCGCCGCCAAAGTTTAAGCGCCTGAAGCCGGGCGGAGAGGTTCGCTTGATGGGAGCGTATATTGTCAAGTGCAATGATGTCGTTCAGGACGAGAACGGGAATGTCGTCGAAGTGCACTGTACGGCTGATCTGGAGACTGGAAACGGAAACCCTGTAGACGGACGCAAGGTTCGCGGTAATATTCATTGGGTATCTGCCCGACATGCGCTGGATGCAGAACTGTATCTGTATGACAATCTGTTTACGTTGGAAAATACCAATGATGTTCCGGAGGGAAAGACGTATCTGGACTTCCTGAATCCGGATTCGCTGAAAAAACTGCATGGCTGCAAGCTGGAAGGGTCGATTGCAGAGGTTCCGCAGGGAACCCCGATGCAGTTTGTCCGCATGGGATATTACATCAGTGACAGTGCGGGCGGTGACGACGGCACGCTGCGGTTTAACCGCATTGTCTCGCTGAAGGACAGCTTCAAGCCGGAGGCAAAGTAAGAGTGGTATCCGCTGCATCCGACGAGTGAGAGGATGCAATCACATCGACCGTCAACAAGGCTGGAATGATGTCAATACAAAAGCGCAGTTCGGTGTAAGACCGAACTGCGCTTTTTCACATAAGATAGCGTTTGTTCAATAGGTTATGTGATCCTCCTGTTTTACCGTTTGATCATGATAATTTTACACGGACGGCAGTGCCAGCAATTTACATAGCAGGGAAGAAAATCTTGATATTCGTTATCCATCAATTTTCGGCTGGCTTTGTCGCAGAGGGTTTGCGATAAAATGGGGAGGGTTCGGGAAGTCTGATGAGATAGCCCACATCAGCCATCACAAACCCAGAAATCATTTCTTTTCCACAGTAAGGACAGGTCATAAAGATTCACCTCACAGAATTACGATGGAGCGGCTTTATACAGTGTATTGTAGCCATAGGTTGCAATACAGGAATTATCATAGACTCTCTGTTTTGCAAACCTCACCATCACTTGCAGTAAAATGAAACCACTTTATTATTCAAAATCGAAGAACAACGACACGCTGCGGCGTGTCGTTGTTCACAGTATGCAGAATTTATGATTGTGAAATCAGAGACAAAATACCTAGTGTCAGCGTTGCCGCGCCGAGAAGAATGACAGTGCCGCCGACGGCGATCGTTCCAATGCTAAGTCCTTTCATTACAGAGTCCTCCTTCGCTTTATTATGCATAGTATAACACATAGGATACAATATTTCACTCTATTTCATTCGGTTTTTTCTGTACGGCTGCAGACCGTCAGAATTTTTTTGCCGTATTGACGGAGCTTGTGGCGATTGATTCCGTCAATCGTAAATAATTGGTGTTCATTGGTGGGGCGGCGCTGGCAGATTTCCTCCAGTGCGCGGTCGGTCAGCAGTGCGGATGGAGGTACTCCCTGCCGGGCCGCCAGTTGGCGACGCAGTGTATACAGTTCCTGGTACAGTAGAGGATTGGAGGAGTGATTGACAGCGCGGCGTTCGCGAATATTTTTCGGGGTGCGGGAGCGAACTTTCATGGTGACCGGTTGATTGTGAAACAGAACGTGCTTGGCATTGGAACACAAGCGAAGGATTCCCTCATCCGTTTCCACGAGATATTGCTGATGAATCAGATGAGCGGTCAGGGCAGAAAGCTGGGAGTCCGAGGCATCGGGCATCAGTCCAAAGGTGGACAGTGATTCCCAGTGATGGTGGGAGATGATAGGTGTGAGTTTTCCCTGCAAGATCCGATGAATGGTATTTGTATCGGCATTTTGCTGTGTACGGTATACACAGGAGAGCAGCTTCTGTGCATCAACGGTCACATCAAGCGCCTCGCTGGATGCCTCACAGTTACAGCAGGCACCGCAGAAATCGGTGGTTTTCTCACCAAAGTAATGCAGAATGTGCTCCCGGAGACAGTGGTCTGACAGGGCGTATTGGCGCATTGCGTGCAGGCGACGAATTTTTTCTGCACGAAGCTGCATGACTTCGTCGTCGGTCAATGCCGGATTTTCTGGATCTTGCTCGATCAGGAATTCCTGAAGGGAAAGATCCTGCTCAGAAAACAGCAGCAGACAGTGAGCGCTGGCACCATCGCGACCGGCACGTCCTGCTTCCTGATAATAGTTTTCCAGATTGCCAGGCATCTGGTAATGCACGATAAAACGCACATTGGATTTATTGATGCCCATACCAAAGGCGTTCGTGGCGCAGAGTACGGAAATTTGGTCGTGTACAAAGGCGGTTTGACTGGCGGCCCTCTGTTCGGCGCTCATACCACCGTGGTAAGGCATGGCGGACATTCCTTGTTCTGTGAGAAGACGTGCTGTGTGTTCCGCAGCTTTCCGTGTGGCGCAATAAACGATACCGGGAAAGGTGGTCTGCTGTTTGAGGAAACGAAGCAGATCCCTGTCTTTGTCTGTGGAGTGAAGGACGTCCAAATACAGATTAGGGCGGTTAAAGCTCGTAATGACCTCTTCAGGATGATTTAATGTGAGACATTTTATGATGTCCTGACGAACCCGTACGGTAGCAGTGGCAGTGAAAGCAGCTACAACTGGGCGCGGAGAGATCATTGGAATCACGGCGGGAATTTTACGATAGCTGGGACGAAAGTCATGGCCCCACTGGGAGATACAGTGCGCTTCATCCACGACGATAAGTGAGATTGGCATTTGCTGTAACTGGTGCAGAAATGTTGTGTTTGCCAATCGCTCGGGGGAAATGTAGATTAATTTGCAGCGGCCTTCCTGAATTTTTTGGATGGATTGGGCGTAGTCTGCGCTGCTGATTGCGCTGTGAATGCAGCAGGCGGGGATACCGGAGGCGCACAGAGCTGCAACCTGATCGTTCATCAAAGAGATCAGAGGAGACAGCACCAGAGTCAGCCCAGGAAGAAGAAGGGCGGGAAACTGGTAGCACAGAGACTTGCCGGCACCGGTTGGCAGGACACCGAAAGCATCACGTCCGGACAGAATGGCATCAATCAGACGTAGCTGACCGGGCCGAAAAGAAGTATATCCAAAGGTTTCTCTCAAAATGCGGGTGCGAATGTCCATAATGCCCTCCTTGTCGGTGAAAGAATTGAAATTATTATGCCACAGGGAGACACAAAGAGCAACAGAATGGGAGGAAAAAGAAAAACTCCGGACATCATGTCCGGAGTTTTTCCTGAGTAAAAAATGAAAGAAGTAAAAAATGAAAAGATTAAATGAAAAAGAAAAAAGTATAAAAACTGTTATTGTTAAGATAACAGAGAATTGGTAGTCTGCTCGCCGTTCAGCAGAACAATACACCGCGGGATGAACGGCGAGACAGTGATAGGCGCGATGTATTGTTTCGATGAATCTATCATACTGGAAAATTGTGAAGGAAATTCAGCGGAACAGTAAAGAAATTGTGAGAAGATTATGAATAATTCGTTAATTATGGGATATGTTTGATAAACTATACAAAATTGTGTGAAAGGAATGTTTTTTGTTATGGTTTGGGAAAAAGGATTTGTATTTCCCGGGGAGGAATGGTACAATAGAACCAATCATTTCCCATGGAAATAGAAAAATTACATGCCCGTATCGGCAGTGTTACAGGAGGACTATCATGGATCGAAACGAAAAAGCACTTCAGGCTCATCGGGAATGGAAGGGAAAAATTGAAGTAATTGCCCGCTGCAAGGTTGAGAGCGCAGAAGATTTATCCATTGCATATACCCCTGGCGTCGCTCAGCCGTGTCTGGAGATTCAAAAGGATATTGATCTGAGCTATGAGTATACCCGCCGCAGCAATCTGGTTGCGGTTATTACCGATGGTTCCGCTGTTCTTGGACTGGGAGACATTGGACCAGAAGCCGGTATGCCGGTTATGGAGGGCAAGTGTGCACTGTTTAAGGCGTTTGGCGACGTGGATGCATTCCCGCTGTGTATTAAAACAAAGGATGTCGATGAATTTGTTGATACGGTATATAATATCAGCGGTTCGTTTGGCGGCATCAATCTGGAGGACATCAGTGCGCCACGATGCTTTGAGATTGAACGCAAGCTCAAAGAGCGCTGTGATATTCCGATTTTTCATGATGACCAGCACGGTACCGCCATTTGTTGTGCAGCGGCGATGATCAACGCGTGCCGTCTGACTGGACGCCGTCTGGAAGATCTTCGCATGGTGGTCAACGGTGCTGGCGCAGCGGCGACGGCGGTAATCCGTCTGTTGCTTCGTATGGGCATCAAAGAAGTGATTGCGTGCAATCGCGGCGGCGTGATCTACGAAGGCCGTGACAACTTGACCGAGGCACAAAAAGAATTGGCCAAAATTACAAATCCAGAGAAACGCAAAGGTACGATGGCTGATGTCCTGGTTGGCGCCGATGTATTTTTTGGGTTGTCTGCTCCGGGTGTTCTGACACAGGAGATGGTTCGCACGATGGCGCCGAATCCGATGGTTCTTGCAATGGCAAATCCGGTTCCGGAAATCATGCCGGAGGACGCGATTGCGGGCGGAGCTGCCGTGGTTGGCACGGGCCGCTCGGATTATCCGAATCAGATCAATAATGTTCTGGCTTTCCCGGGTGTGTTCCGTGGTGCGCTGGATGTCCGTGCGTCTGACATCAATGAGGAGATGAAGATTGCGGCAGCCTATGCAATTGCCGGACTGATATCCGATGAGGAATTGCGTGCGGATTATATTATTCCGAAAGCATTTGATCCGCGGGTGAAAGATACTGTGGCACAGGCGGTTGCCCAGGCGGCCCGCGAGAGCGGCGTAGCACGCATGTAAGACTGTCTGCTGGCCGCAAAACCGAATAGAACCGCGCTGCTTGCTGCCGGGTAAACAGAGAGCGTCAGATTTTTCAGCATTAGGCCATAGGAGCTGGAAATTCTGACGCTTTTGATGTCTTGGAAAATGGAGGAAATGATGAGGAATCGAAGAGTAACGGGGGAACTATCCTGCCTTCGTGAGTTCAGCCGATATGTATCGGTCAATGTGCTGGGGATGATCGGCATATCATGTTATATTTTAGCGGACACATTCTTTGTTGCCAACGGTGTGGGAAGCGATGGGCTGGTTGCGCTTAACCTAGCTATTCCCGCGTATGGATTGATGAGTGGTTTGGGATTGATGATTGGTGTCGGAGGAGCGGCGCGGTATTCTGTTGCGGTAGGGCAGGGAAATTACCGAAGGGCAAATCAGATATTCACCCATTCGATTGCGATAGGATTGGTGACGGGATTTCTTTTTTTGATCATTGGATTGTGGTTCGTGTCGCCAATCGCCAGATTTCTTGGTGCGGAAGATGGTACTATTGTGATGTGCCGCACCTATTTGCAGATTTTGATGATGTTTGGTCCGTTGTTTGTCATGAACTATATTATGCAGGCGTTTGTGCGAAACGACGGTTCACCGCAGCGGGCGATGGCTGCAATGGTTTCCGGCAGTCTGGCGAATATTGTTTTGGACTATGTGTTTATCTATCCGCTGAATCTGGGGATTTTGGGAGCCGCCGTGGCCACTGTCTGTGCCCCTGCGATCGGTTTGTTGGTCTCACTGTCTTTTATGGCACAAAAAAGAAACCGGTTTCACTGCGTGGCATGCCGCCCGTCAGGAACGCTTTGCCGGGAAATTTGTTCGTCCGGAATCCCTTCTTTGGTTACTGAACTGTCAAATGGGTTAGTGATGTTTGTGTTTAATCATATTCTGCTCATGATTGCCGGGACAACGGGAGTTGCAGCGTATGGGGTTGTGGCAAATTTGTCCTTGGTAGTGATTTCGATGTATTCCGGCATTGCGCAGGGGATGCAGCCGCTTATCAGCCGAGATTTTGGACGTCAGCGTGCCGGACGGGTCAAGACCGTACTGCGGTACGGATTGATTGCCGTTTCCGGATTTTCGGCAGTGTTGTATGTGGGAATTGTTATGGGCGCAGAGGAGATTGTGCTGCTGTTTAATGAAACGCGGAATCCGGAACTGCAGCGCATTGGCTCCGAAGGATTGCGGCTGTATTTTACCGGAAGCGTGTTTGCGGGCTGGAACATTGTGCTGTCTACCAGTTTGGCAGCGGCGGAGCAAGGACGTCTGGCCGGAGTACTCTCTCTGCTGCGCGGTGTGATCTTGATTGTTCCGTTGGCAGCAATTCTGTCGGCGACCGCTGGGATGACAGGACTGTGGCTTGCGTTTCCGTTGACGGAAATAATTGTTACAGTGTTGGGAATCGGGAGCAGCGGGAAGCAGAGTTGGGAGATACGGGCATGACGAAACCGGAGCGGAGGACATCTGCCCCCGCTCCGGTTTTTTACCCGCTATTGAGAAAAGTCCAAATCGTCCGCAGCCTCCTGTCCGCGCAGGGTGAGAGCCATGCTTCCCCGTTTACATAGGATGGTGTAGCCAGGGTTCAGAAGAGACAGCCGTCGGTGAAATTCAGAAGTTTGATACAGGACATAGTCGTATCCTTGAAGAGGAATGTCATAGTCCAGTGTGATATATCCGAGGGAGGCGAGACGGAGTAACGCCAGAGAACGCATTTCAATTTCCGATGTACTTTCCTGTCTGCTGTGCAGATAAACCGGAGAGGGATCCAAGGGTTCCAAGGCAGAAAAATAGGATTTGCGGCGGACGAATTGTACCAGAGGAAGGAAAGGGGTTTGTGCCAATTCGGATAACAGGGCACGTTCCTGCTCCGAGAGCGCGCGGCGCGCGCTGCAGCTGGGACACGATGGAGAGGAAGAGCAGGATTGGCAGGAATGAGAACAAGAGGAACAAGACATAACAACACTCCTTTCATAAATACACAATAACAGGTTTTCTTGGGGTGCGCAAGCGGAATCGTTTGGCGTTGATTGAAGATAGTTACTTGGTATGTTATAATAAAAACAATATCGCTTTGGGGCAGAAAACGAGGGGAATACGATGAAACAGAAAGGAATGCGTACAACGGCTTGTCTGTTGGCAGCGGCGATTGCAATGGAATCGTCGTTGATGACAGCCTATGCCGTGTTGGAGCCGGAAACGGAACAGCAACATGTTATGGTTTCTGAGATGCAGACACAGACCGATAATACCACGATACCCACAGAGAATTTGTCCATACAGGAGCAATTGCTGTCAGGAGAGACGGTAGTTTCTGTTTCCAATTACAATATGTCGGCGCAAGAGGCAGAACAGGTTGGAAAAGCAGCAGGGATTCCGGTTTCCTGCGCTTATGAGGAAGACGGAACGGTTTCTGCGTTGGTGGCAGAGACCGATCCGGCGACAGAGGCAGTCGTCGAGGAAATCAATGGGGAAGATTTGAGCACACTGGGTTCCGAAGATAACATGAGTGATGTTGCGGGACTGACAACAGAAGAAAAACAGCAGTTGATGGCTGCTTATGAGGAATATCAGCAATATCGTACGGAGAATGTCGAGTACTTTGGCGTTCAGACCCCATTTTTTACGACAAAAGACACGGACAGCAATCCGATTGGCTCGCTGCTTACGATTGTCGGCACACAGCAGGATGAAAATGGATACTACACGGAAGCGAATGGAGAGAAAGTGTATCTGACCGTGGATGATGTCTGTGAAATTATTCAGATGTTTACCCTGTCCAGTCAACTTGCAGTGGAAGTGCTGGGAGATGATCTGCTGGACGCGCGAGAGCAGGCTCTGAATCAGTTGGATGACAGCATGAAGGAGGAGGATGTATTGCTGGTGTTGGCAGACTGGCTGACGGAGCAGACATCCTTTGACATGGGATATTTGATGGGACTAGAGGCACGGGATGAGGAACAGAGTCCGTATTATGAGACGGTATATCAGAAGTTGGAGGAACAGTATGACTCGCAAACAGCAGAAGATCTTGCGGATACTGTGATTGACTTCTGGTGTGCTACACAATTCGGTGCGCTGTGCTTAGGAGAGTGTGTGTGCCTGGGATATTCTGAGGCGTATACCTATCTGATCCAGTGTGCCTATCCGGACATTTATAAAAACGAGGACGGTACCTGGAAGAGCTATCGGGAGCTGAATTACCGCGCAGAGACTTCATTTGTCTATGGAGATGATGGAAGGCTGCTGCGGAATGAAGATGGCTCACCAATGACGCAAACAGAGTATCAGTATGATGCGGATGCCGGAGCGATCGTGGATTATGCCCGTGTTACTTTTCCTCCCAATTCTTATATGTATGGAGAGACGTTGGATAGCTCGTATTCGGATCATTATTGGAATGCGGTAAAGCGGAATGATTCCTGGTACTATGTTGACACATGTTATATTGATGTATACACGGAGTGCGGAAATCGTGACCGCGCGGAAACCGATGGTCAGCTGAATCATGCGTTTTTCCTGTTCAGTGATTCTTCCATGCGTGAGATCTATGAGGGAAGCAATGCAACAATTGATACACTGTATGAAGACAATGCGGTGGACACGAGATATGAACACGAATGGTTTTCGTATGCCAAGGGGCCGGTGACGAGGCAAGAAGGTACATGGTATTACAGTTATGATTCAACGGACAACATGGGGCTGCTCACAGGGGCCGCGTCTGTAACGGAGAGAGACTATCAGATTATCCGCCGCGACGCTGAGGACAGTATGACACTGGTTTCTTTTCACAGCGTATCGGATGGCGGATGCGAGGTGTACAATCCGGTTAGCGGAACGATGGAACCGAATGAGGAGTTGACCGGACAGTATGAAAAGCATGTCTTGTATCAGGAACGCTATCCAGCACTTTCGATTTCGGTTGAATTTTATCAGGATGTACTCTATTTTAATGTGGCAAACAGCATTTTCTCCTACGATTTGGCAACCGGCGCCGTGCAGTGTGTGAAGCAGTACAATCGGGTGTTTGCAAAACGCGATTGGAGCAATTCGTTTGGGGGTCGTGCGTTTACGGTTACGAACGAAGAAAAAGAGGCAGACCTTTGGGTGGATAATCATCCCATTGCCGGAATGGTGATTCGCAGCGATGGAACAATGGTTGTGTCGGTTGCCACGAACTATGCGCTGATTTCTTCGCCTGGCTGGCGCACGATGGAGGATATTGCACAGGACGGGCATTACGGATATGAGTTTGAAGAAACCAATTATAATCCGGATGTGGAGAATAAAGGATTGTGGGTCACTGCAAAAGGAAAAAATGATAACAGTGAATTCATGTGGTCGGCTAATTTTGTGGAGACCACGCCAATGTCTGAGCTGACCGGTGAGCATGATTATCAGATCGTATCGGTTGCCGCGACTTGCGGAGAGAATGCATTTACCGAGCGACGGTGTAAAACGTGCGGTGCGATCGAACCGGACAGCCGCGAGGAACAGGAAGGAACGGCGCTCGATCATCACTATGTGAAATCGGAAGAAACATATTATACGAAAAGCGGCGGGACATGGAACACTGGCACTGCGTATGTCTGCAGTATCTGCATGGATGCGTGCAGTGCATTGCCAGATGGGCAGTCGGCAGAGCATGCTTACGGGGACGGAACGTTTCACTGGAACGAGGATAACACGGAGTGCACGATGGAGCACAGCTGTTCTGTGTGCGAAGGAAAAGCACTGGATTGTGTGCTGGAAGATGAGACGGTTCATCAGATGGTGGACTGTACAGTTTCCGTCGAGACAACTGGAAGCTGTGAGGAAGGGCTGATATACCGTTATACTGCTTCTGCGGAGAGTGAGGGGCGAACAGAGAGTGACATCAGGACGAAGGAAACCGCTCCACAGGAACATGAAGGTGTAATCGAGTTGGAGGAAGTTTCCCCAACTTGTACGAAAGCTGGGCTGACGGAACGCATTGTGTGCTCTCGCTGTGGGGTCGTGCTGCAAGAACAGCAGGAAATTCCTGCCGTGGGACATGAGTATAAGGAGACCGTTGTGAGAACTGCGACGTTGTCGTCCAATGGACTCGTGATACATAAATGTCAGGTCTGTTTTGATGCTCAGGTGGAGAGTATTCCTCGACCGGTTTCCGCTGTGACGCGGCAGGAGATTTACACATACAGTGGAAAGGACAAGTCGCCCAAGGTCACGGTAAAGGATAACAGCGGAAATACGATCCCGGATACACAGTATCGTCTGAGTTATACCAATGGCCGACGAAATGTGGGTGTGCATACGGTTGTCATCACGTTTACTGGGGAACGTTATCAGGGAACCATGCAGACAAAGTATACGATTCGTCCGGCTGCGGTAAAAGGATTTTCGCTGAGCAGCAAGCGTGGTGCGATTGTGGCTTCCTGGAAAGCAAATGCTGCTCAGGTTACGGGATATCAGATTCAGTATTCCAGAAGCCGGAGCTTTCCTGCCAGAAGCCGAAAGAATGCCTGGATTACGGGGCGGAAAACGGTGAGCAAACGGCTTGTGTCGGGGCTCTTTTCTGGGAAAACGTACTATGTCCGAATCCGTTCCTACAAGGTCGTTGATGGAACAAAGCTGTACTCGAAGTGGTGTACAGAAAAACGGATTGTGTTCAAAAAATAATGATTACAGAACATCCAAGGGATAAAAAAACCTTGGATGTTTTTTTTAACATTTTTTTAATAAAAAAATTTATTTTGGGAATTTGAACCTTTTGTGTATGGAAACCAGTTGAAAATAACAAGAAGGAAAAGAATGGGTAACAAATTGTTGTAAAGTGTGATAAGGTGAAACAGAAAGAGAACATAATTGGAACGAACGAGAAACTCAACAGGAACGCAATCGCGGTATAATAAATACAGTATTTTCAGAAGAAGGATTTTTTCGAAGGCCGATCATATCAGCGTGACTGATGACTGCCGCGGATGTAACCTGCGGCTGGAAATTTTAACATTATGTACTTAGGGGGTACAAAATATGAGAGACACGACATATCGCAAGGCATCAGAGGAAAAACCATGGCTTCGGCTGTATCCAGAACCGCTGCGTAATCTGGTGATTCCGGAATTAACGGTTGAAGATTTTCTTAAGAGCCGGATCCCGGCGGACAGTGACCGCATTGCCATTGAGTACTATGGCCGTCAATACAGCTGGAAGCAGGTGTGGGCAGAGGTAGATAAGACCGCACGGGCGCTGAGAGCGATCGGTGTGAAGGAAGGCGACACATTCGCGTCGTTCCTGTGCTCCGTTCCGGAGCATCTTTTCCTGCTGTTGGCCGCAGAGAAGATTGGGGCCATGATGGTCTGCCGTGATGACGAGCCGGATATGCTGGCGACTGCGCTGCAAGAGTGCAATGCGTCGATTGTTTTTGCACATGATTTCCTGTCCAAGGAAGATGAGGAATACTACCTTGCTGAGACGCCGATGGAATGGGCAGTATTGGTTTCTCCGACCACGTACGCTGCGGAGGATGGCATTCCGGAGTTTTCCCAGGAGCAGCTGGACCAGCGCTATGGCGACGAGTGTGCCTGCAATCCGCGCAATCTGAGCTGGACGGAGTTCTTGAAGAAGGGGGAAGCGTATACCGGTCCGGTGGACGCGCCAAAGGACATCAGTCGTCCGGTATACGCCGCATACACCAGCGGTTCGACGGGGACGTCCAAGCTGGTCATTCATTCGTCGGCAAATATTGTGGGTATTGCGTATCAGACGGCAATTGCGACCCCGCCGCAGGCTGCGCAGGATAGCTGGTTAATGGCAACGCTGCCGCCGGCGCTGATTGCAGCGACGATTTCCATGATGATTATGCCGCTGTCCACGGGAATGCGGTTGATTCTGGATCCGTTCTGTGATGCACTGGATATGGATCTTGCGATGATGTATTACAAGCCGAACTATCAGGCGTTGATCCCGATGTTCCTGGATATCCTGGTCAACAGCGAACGCATGCCGGAGGACTTTGATTTGAGCTTTGTCCGTTTGGTCGGCGGTGGCTGTGAGCCGCTCAACAACCGCAAAGTGGAGGAAGTGGAAACCTTCTTCCGCGAGCACAATGCCGGACATATTCACGTGACCGGTGCGTATGGACAGAGTGAAGCCGGCTCGAATATGACACTGCCGGTTCCGGGTGCTCCGGTAGGAGAAGGCTGTGTGGGCATTCCGATGCCAGCGTCGGTGATCAGCATTTTTGATGCCGACTGCAACGAACTGCCGTATGGCGGAATTGGAGAAATTTGCAAGGTCGGCCCGGGCAATATGTTGGGGTATCAGACCGAAGAACTGACGCGCATGGCGATGAAGCGTCACAGCGATGGTCAGGTATGGCTGCATACGGGTGACTATGGATATATGGACGAGAATGGTATGCTGTATGTTCTGGGACGCGGACTGCCGGAGGCTTGGAATGAGGGACGAGGCGGTCATCTGTTTGTGATGCGCATGGAAAACCGCATTGTGGATGTTCCGGGTGTCGCGGACGGATTCTTCTGCATTGTTCCGGATTTGGAGCACGAGGGCTATTTCAATCCGTATCTGTATATCGTTCCGGAGGCAGGAAATACGGTGGATAATTTGGAAGAGGATCTGCGGGCCGTGCTGGAAGAGCATGAACAGCCGCTGGAGATCTTTGCTCTGGAGAGACGTCCATTCTTCCACTTTAAGACCAATCGCCGCGGACTGACGGCAGATATTTTGAGCCGGCGCTGTTGATAACAATAAGAGATTCCTTTTGGAAAATGTTTTCTGTGGCGAAGCAGTGTTGCTTCGCCACAGTTTCTATAATAGGGGAAAAAGTGAAAACAAGGAAGAGAACTGCGGGAATAGGCTGAAAAGTGTATTACATATGTGTTATATTAAACACACCATATGTATGGTATACTTTTTATAAATATGGTTTTGGCATCCAAATTATCCAAAACATGAAAGGAAGGTTAGCAATGAAACAAAGCGCAAGAAAGCTGATTGCGCTCTTGCTCGCAGGTGTCATTACGACGACCACATTTGTGCCGTCGGTATTGGCTGTTGATGACGAGAGCACAAAAGTGAATTCGGCTGTTTCGACTGGTTCGTCAGCGACGAATGTCATTACATCCGAAGAAGCGGCAATGTATGCATCGCTAAGCGGTGAAACTGTCTCGGCAGAGCAGTCGACCGAGGTTGGCAATGCTATCATGAGCGGCTTGTTGAACGGCGAGACGAAGATTGACGTTTCGGAGTACAACGTGTCGGTCAGAAATGCCAATAAGGCAGCCGATCAGGTGCTGGAGGAGACCGGCACAACGGAATCGGTTGAGACCGAAGTCACGAAGGGTGACGACGGAAAAGCGGATACCGTAACGCTTGATGTATCTCCGCTGACTGCGATGGTCATCGATGAGATGAACAACGGCGCGCTCAGCAAGGTGCCGGCATCGTCTGAGACGGAAACCGAGGGAACGATCCGTGTTGCTTCGGAAGGTGAAGACGTAGATACTGAGAATCCGGAAGAGCCTACAGATCCTACGGATCCGACGGATCCGACCGATCCAACAGATCCGACAGATCCTACGGATCCAACTGATCCGACGGACCCGACCGATCCAACAGATCCGACAGATCCTACTGATCCGACGGACCCGACCGATCCAACAGATCCGACCGATCCAACGGATCCAGAGGAGCCGACAGATCCGGAAGAGCCGGAGAAGATGAAGGGCTTGACCGAGGATGAAAAGGCCACGATTCTCCAGCTGTGGGAACAGTACCAGGCCAGCATCACGGGTGACAATGCGGAGTACTTTGGCGTTCAGGTTCCGTATATGACCACGCAGGACACCAACGAGAATCCGATTGGTTCCCTGCTGTCCATCGCCAGAATCTTCTACGATGAGGATGGATATTATAAAAATAATTCAGAAACCGGCGAGAGAGAAGCCGCAACATTTGACGAGATCCAAGGTGCGATCCAGCTGTTTATCATGGGTAATCAGCTTGCGGTTAACATGTATGGCTCGGAACTGACAGCGGCCAGAGACGATGCGCTGTCGTGCATCAAGAGCGATATGTCCCCGGAGCAGCAGCTGCTGGCACTGAACGATTGGCTGGCGGATAAGTGCACCTTTAACATGGCGTACCTGATGGGAATTGAGGCGGAGGAGCCGACGACCAGTCAGGCGCAGCAGCAGGTTGCATATGCGCTGCAGCAGCAGTTCGTATCACAGGGAATGTCGGAAGAGGAAGCTCAGGGGACAGCTGCTTACTTGTCCGGTGAGATCATGGGCATGTGGGGCGGCAACCAGTTCGGTCTGCTGTGCGAGAGCCTGGGCAACACCGGTGTTTGTCTGGGTTACACCTATGCATACAACTATCTGGTACAGAGCCTGTTCACGGATATCTACAAGAACGCAGACGGTTCCTGGAAGACGTACGAAGAGCTGAACTACAATGAGGACGGCGAGTACGATCCGAAGAGCACCGATGTTATGATTGATATGGTTCGTATCAATTTCCAGGCGAACGTCACGATGTACGGTGAGCCTCAGCCGGACTTTACCTCGGAGCACTACTGGAGTGCCGCGCAGGTAAATGGTGAGTGGTACTACATTGATACGACGTACAGCGATATCTGGATCGAGTGTATGAACCGAGATCGCGTGGAGACAGATGGCTATGTCAACCACCTGTACTTCCTGATTTCGGATGCCAGCACCCGCGAGATGTTTGAAGGAAATTATTCTGAGCTGAAAACGCTGTATGACAGCTCGAAGGACTCCACGCTGAGTTCGGATACGACCTATGAGGACTCCTGGATTGCGTTTGCAAAGAGCAATATGACCGATGCCAACGGAACCTGGTTCTATGTCTATGATTCGACGGATCTGCTGGAGCTGATGCGCAGCTTTGGCAACATGGACAGCAGCAGTGATATGAGCGATTTCGAAGGCATGGGTGGCCAGGAAGGTGCTGTCATCAAGCTGGCTTCGCATGATGGCTCCAAGGATGATCATGTAGCGGATGCTGCCATTGATACCACTTATATCAACTTTGCGCCGAACCTCGAGGACGAGGATGAGGACAATGACGAAGTAGACCGTGTCACCGTTCTGAATCCGACGACCGGTGAAATGGAGGACAATGAAGAGCTGACTGAGATGTACACCCTGCACAAGGAGTACATGTCCAAGTATCCGTCCGTCCAGATTTGCGGTGACTACGATGCTGACAACAGCCTGTTCTACTTCAATCTTGCTAACTGCATTTATACGTATAATGTGAAGACCGGTGATGTCACCAAGGTGAAGGAATACAACGCCGTCGGTGCATCGCGCGATAAGACGATTGCCATGGTAGGCATGGCGCTGACCGCAGTGAATCCGGATTCGGAGGATGCTGTTTTGACGACAGAGAATCCGCCGGTTGCGGCAATGACCCTGAAGAACGGCAAGCTGGTCGTTTCGCTCGGAACCAACTATGCCTACATCTCCAGCCCGGGCTGGCGTAACACCGATGATATTGAAGCGGGCAATGAGAATGGTCACTATGGCTACGAGTTCCAGGAGACTAACTACAACCCGGATTATGTAGACTACGATGCCTATGGTTTTGGGGACATTGATCTGTCCGACTATGGCTATGAGGAAGAGATCAACGACAACCAGGAATTCATGTGGTCGGCAAATATCGTGGATACTGTCGCGATGAGCGATCTGAACGGTACTCACGAGTATGCCGAGGTTACGGTAGCTCCGACCTGCGGCCGTGACGGTTACACGGAAAATCGCTGCACCAAGTGCGGTGCGATTGAGCCGGATTCCCGCGTTTATGAGGAAGGCTCTGCGCTGGATCATCACTACATCCAGTTTGATGAGAAATACTACACCAAGGACGACGACGGCAACTACAATGAGGGCACGGCATATGTCTGCACAATTTGCGGAGATTCCCAGGATGAGCTGCCGGAAGGCTATGAGGCGGGGCATGGTACGCCTGACGTTCACTTTAGCTGGGGAGAGGATTATACCTGCGAGAGTGCCATTAAGACCTGTGATTCCTGCTATGGCAAGGCACTGGATCTGCTGATTGCAAAGGATGGTTCGGATAATTTCACTGAGACCGCAGACAAGGTTGAGGTTACGTCTGCCAATGATGGCTGCGTTACCCTTTATACCGCAACGGCGACCTTTGGTGAGGACACCTACACAGATAACAAGGTTGATGGCGAGCACACAATGGTGAAGACCGACGAAGTACCGGCAACCTGCACAGAGGATGGTACTAAGGAATATTATACCTGCTCAGAGTGCAACGGCAGATACCTGGATGAGAAGGGCGAGAACAAGGTCGAGACGGACGAAGATCTTGTGATCGAAAAGCTCGGCCATGACTTCACAGATGTCGCGGCTGTTCCGGCAACGACCGAGGCAGACGGCATCGCTGCTGGCAAGACCTGCAAGCGCTGTGACCACACGGAAGGCTTTGAGACGATTGCGAAGATTGCATCGGCTCAGACCACGAAGGAAGCATATGTTTACACCGGTGAGCACAAGCGCCCGACGGTCAAGGTATACGACAGCGAGGGCAACCGCATTTCCTCAAAGAACTATGAGCTGGCTTATAAGAACGGCAGCAAGATCGTTGGTACGCATGATGTAGTTATCACATTCAATGGTGAGAACTATTCCGGTCAGATGACCGTCCATTATGACATCAACCCGGTAGCAACCAAGAATCTGAGACTGACGGCGGGCTCCAAGCGCTTTACGGCAAAATGGGTCAAGAAGTCTCCGCAGGTAACCGGTTACCAGATTCAGTATTGCACCAGCAGCAAGTTCCCGAAGAGCACGAGAAAGAACAAGTGGATCTCGAGCTACAAGACGACTTCTACGACGGTCAAGAGTCTGAAATCGAACAAGAAGTACTATGTTCGCGTTCGAACCTATAAGACGGTAGACGGTAAGAAGTATTATTCGAACTGGGCGAAGGTTAAGACTGTAACGACAAAGCGATAAGACAATCAATACAGTTGTGGGTGTACCCGAAAACGGGTACACCCCTTCGTTTTTTGTTTTGGTTGCGAAACCCGACGCAATCCGATACAATAGCAGAGAGAGGAGGGAGGAAATATGAACTTGATTGTATGTGTGGACGACCGCATGGGCATGGCATTCAACAGACGACGGCAGAGCAAGGATCGTGAAGTAGTGAAGCGCATTCAGATGCATAGTCAAGGACAGCGCCTGTGGATGACGGCGTATTCGGCGGCGCAGTTTGACAACCGGGAAGGAATTTGTGTGTCGGAACACTTTTGGCAGGAAACCGGTCCCGATGACTGGTGTTTTGCTGAGACGATGGATCCGGCGCCGTATGAAACGCAGATCAAACAGATTGTTCTATATCGATGGAACCGGCACTATCCCAGTGATGTCCACTGTACGATTCCACTGCAGCAATGGAGAAAGGTCACGATGACAGAATTTCCCGGATTTTCTCATGAAATAATTACGGAGGAAGTATATCAACGATGAGGAACACGATAGTACGAAACACTGCTCTGCTGGTTGTATTCAGTTTCCTGCTGACGGCATGTAGCTCGGTAAGTGGACCACTGGAGCAGTACGCAGCGGATGGGACGTATACCCTGGGATCGGTTCCGGAATTTGTGGAAGATCCCTTTGTGGTGATCAATGACAATCAGCCAAATTTTACAGAAGAGGATATGACGACCGAGGCGTTTGAGGAATACAGTGACTTGGATTCCTTGGGCCGCTGTGGCGTGACGTATGCCAATGTCTGCGAGGAAACCATGCCGACCGAACGCCGTGGAGACATCAGTTCGATTCATCCATCTGGTTGGATACAGGCGCAGTATGATTTTGTGGATGGAAAGTCATTGTACAACCGTTGTCACCTGATTGGGTTTCAGTTGACCGCAGAGAATGCAAACGAGAAGAATTTAATTACCGGGACGCGATATTTGAACACGGAGGGGATGCTGCCGTTTGAAAACATGGTTGCTGACTACGTGAAGGAAACCGGGAATCATGTACTCTACCGCGTGACACCGATCTATGATGGGAAAAATTTAGTTGCCAGCGGCGTGGAGATGGAAGGATTTTCGGTAGAGGATGAGGGAGACGGCATTTGTTTTCACGTTTACTGCTATAATAACCAGCCGGGCGTAGACATTGATTATGCCACAGGACAGAGCTGGCTGGCGCAAGAAGAACGTACTGATTCTTCGGATGACGAAACAGGGGAAACCTATGTTCTCAATACCAGCGGAAAGAAATTTCATCGACCGGATTGTTCCAGCGTTGCGCAGATGAAAGCATCAAACAAACAGGAATACACGGGAAGCCGCAGTGAATTGATCGAGCAAGGCTATCAACCGTGCGGCAATTGTAAACCATAGAAAAAACGCTTCGGCGGATCTCTTTGATCCGCCGAAGCGTTTATCATTGTTGTCATTCGTGTGGGTTCACGTTGCCGATATCTGTTACAATCCGATAGCCGGCAGAGCGCACGCGCTGTTCCAGGCAGCCGCGGCACTGGGCGGCTTCTTCTCCGGTACAGATTTTGTTCTCATATAAGGAATAGAGCTCGCGCACTGAAACCGGAGACAGATTTGGCATGAGGACATTCGCGCCGGCTTTCAAACCGAGCTCTCGTCCCTGAGGATGAATGGTACCGAGTGCGGTGGTGGAGGGAAGCAAGACATAGGGGAACATCAGGCGAAGAATTGACAGGAGACGGAGAGTGAGCTGCATGCTGCCATTGGGCTGGTCAGCAAATGGCGTGTCAGCATGCGTCAAATAAGGACCGATGCCGATCATATCCGGCTGCAGCTGCTGCAAAAATCGAAGGTCGGCAATCAGGCAATCGGTCGTTTGACCGGGAGAGCCCACCATGATGCCGGCACCAACCTGATAGCCGATTTCTTTGAGAGTGAACAGACACTCTTTGCGATGTCCCAGAGACATGGATGCCGGGTGCAGTTGACGGTAATGGTCAGGCGTTGCGGTTTCGTGCCGAAGCAGATAGCGATTGGCTCCGGCGTCAAAATAAGCCTGATAGCTCTCCCGGCTTTTTTCCCCGATGGACAGTGTGATGGCACAGTCGGGAAAGAGGGAGCGGATCGCTGAAACAAGCGTACAAATGTCCTTATCGGTGTAGTAGGGATCTTCACCGCCCTGCAGGACAAAGGTGCGCAAACCAAGGCGATAGCCTTCTT
>CAYLXH010000025.1:0-20648 GCA_964387535.1 uncultured Butyricicoccus sp.
TTTTGTCAATTCCAAACGAGCGGAACAGCTCGCGCACTGCGCCGCCCGCCGTGTCAATCAGCGCCAGAAACAGGTGCTCGACCGAGACAAAATCGTCCTTCATGCGCTCGGCAGCCGCCTCCGCCTCATTCAACGTCTTTTGCATGTCGGCTGTGACATACAGGCGGCTCGCATCCCGGCTTCCGGATACCCGCGGCAGCTTTTCCACCGCAGCTGCAGCCTGCCGTGCCGCCATCTGTGCGTCCACATTCATCTTGGTCAGCAGCTGAGCGATCAGCCCGTTATCCTGCTGTAATAACGCGGTCAGCAGGTGCTCCTGCCCCATTTCCGCGTTCTGATATTCATTATACAAACTCTGCGCGTTCTGAATCGCTTCCAGCGACTTCTGCGTATATTTTTGGATATTCATGCTGTTACCTCCTTTGGCTCGGATGAATCCCATCCAGATTTCCTTTCATGAGCATTATAATTCCCTGTAAATAGAAATACAAGAGAAAAGTTGTTACAAAACTGTTAATTTTAGCACTCTTGATCTTAGAGTGCTAAAACTATCTTCTTGCTTTTCTCCGCCCCGATATGCACTCTATATGACACCCTTTTTGTTTGTCCCGTCTGTCACAGCGGGACATTCTATGATATACTAATGCTTCACGGTCCGCCTTTGCGCCATACCCCGTCATGCTATCCCAAAACCATACCTTTCTTCTCCTTTTTCATCCATATCATGTTGTTTTTTCCCTATTTGGCGCTACAAATCTGTTTCTTTCTTTCCATTACCCTACATTTGAGTTTACTATATTCTCTCAGTTTGTTACGATTTATTTTCTTTTCCGTTAACATAAATTATGTATCGGTTCCAGCATATAGATTTGAGGTGATACCATTCCATGGATATTGATTATAGCTTGTTGGGAAAACGCGTAAAAATCCTCCGAAAAGATCTCCATATGACTCAGGAGATCCTGGCCGAGCGAGCCGGTATTTCCAATCAGTATCTATCCAATATTGAAAACAGTCGCTCGATTCCCAGTCTGGAAACCATCGTTGCACTGTGCCGTGCACTTCAGGCGACCCCCAACGACATCCTACTCGGCATCGACACCGCCTCAGAGGATTATCTGATTTCCGATCTTTTTTTCCGTCTCAGACAGTGTTCCCCATCCGAAAAACGGCTGTTGTACGGTTTTTTGGATGTGCTAGAACAGGAGCGAAACGCTCTGCTGTGACAGTCAGCATTTCCGCTGTCGTTTTTCCGGATCCCGACCGTTTTCTTTTTGGGACATCCGTTGCGAAATATCCTCGTTCCTTCTACAATCTTACTAAATTCTTTCCAATTATTTTAGCCGTTTTGCCATAGATTTTTGCAAATCTTTACAGTATACTAGAATTAGTCTACTTATGAAATTGATTGGAGGATTTTTCTATGATTGATAAGAAAGCATATAACAGTATCTCCTACTCGATCTCCATCATCGGCAGCTGCCTGGATGGAGCGTATCGCGGCTGCGTGGTAAACTCCCTGCAGCAGCTCACCTCTTCCAATCCGGCAAAGTTCGCCGTGACACTCAACAAGTACAACATCACCAAGGCAGCCGTAGAACAGACCGGTGCATTCAGCGCCACGGTCGCAGCGGCAGACTGTCCGGAAGCCATCATCAACCTGTTTGGCTATAAATCCGGCCGTGTCACCGACAAGTTTTCCGAATACGAGACCAAGACCGATGAGGCCGGATGCCCCTACATCACCGACGGCATGGCCGTTCGCCTGAGTTTCCGCGTCCTGCAGCAGGTCGATCTGGATTCTCACGTCATGTTTATCGCACAGGTCACGGAGGCCGAGGTCCTCAAGCCGGGTGCAGTCCTGACCGTTGAGATGTTCCGCAACGCCGGTAAGGACGTTCCGCCGAACGCGCCGATCTACCGCACCATGGACGAGAATTACGGCTACCGCTGCACGGTCTGTGGCTACATCCACCGCGCAGAACCGCTGCCGGATGGCTTCCGCTGCCCTGTCTGCAAGCAGCCGGCCAGCAAATTTGAAAAATTATAAGAGCATCAAACGTACAAAAAAACCAGTACCGAATTTGGATCGGTACTGGTTTTTTATTTCTTTTTTCCCTTTGCCGGCGGATCCGGATAGCATTGTTCCGACAGAAACCGGGCATAATCCGCCATCATCTGCGAGGCATCTGCCAGCAGCAGGATCGCGGTGAACAGATCCTCCCTGTCTTGTGACGACACTTCTTTCATCAGCCCGCTCATGCTCTCCCTCATCACCTGCTGAAGGGCTTCCCGCTGGGACAAATACGCCGTATACCCCTGCTCCATGCGCTCAGAGTTGTCATCCAGCGCGCACAAGCACCGCTTGATCTGTGCGATGGACAGTGTATTTTTCAGCGTATAAATCGCAAACATCTCCATAATATGCTGCTTGTTATATTTTTTTCCCTTGACCGGGCTGATCAGCCCTGCCTTGCTGTAATTGTGAATCATGGTGCGTGTGAGCGGAGGCTGTCCGTCCTCCTGCGTTCCCACATTCCGCTCCATCAATGTGATAATCTGATCAATATACAGCTCCAGTTCCGGAATCTGCTCCGGGTCCAATACCCCACGATCCACACTCTGCTTTAACAGCTGCTGCAGCTTGTCATCCATATTCTCTCACATCCTTCTATTCCGCGTCGGCACTCTCTAAAAAGGGGGAAATACCGGCCGGCATTTCCCCTGTTACTCATCGCACTTCGTCCAGCGTCTTGGACACACTGTGCTGAATCGGTTTCCACTCCACCTTCCCAAACAGCGCTGCAATGGAAATCGGAATATATGTCATCATAAACAACGGATAGGTAAAGGTATACAAAATGCGCTTGCCCCATGGACACTTGATCTTTTTTCGCTCCGTAATCATGGTCAGTGCGCCCATGACAAACAGCACCAAATAATAGATCGCAAACCAATTGCTCAGCGCATACATCATGCGGTGCATCAAATTCGGCATAAACACCGGACCAAAGACCGAGTAACCGAGTAAAATCAGGTCCGTCATTAAAATCGCAATGGTCACCATAATCGTCGGAACAACCGTCATCGTCAGATCAAAACTGCTAAAGCGCTTTTGTGCCTTCTTCGGGTGAGCGATTCCACTGCTGAGCGTGCAGCCATATTTGAGGACAATCTGGTAGAATCCACGGCTCCAGCGCATGCGCTGATGCCAAGACTGCCGAAATGTCGTCGGCTGTTCGTCATACAGCATTGCCGTCCCGCAATAGCCGATCCGCTCTCCACGAATCACACTGTCCACGGTAAACTCGATATCCTCGGTCAGCAGGTGATAATTCCATCCGCTGCGCTCCCGGATGACCTCACTGGACACCAGAAAGCCGGTACCGGAAACCGCACAGCTGGTTCCGAGCAGCATGCGCGCATTGTTCAAAAACTTGGCCTCACGCAGGAATGCCACACCATAACCGGCTGAAATCCAGTTGGCACCGAAATTCTTGGAATTGCGGTAGCTCGTCATCACGCGGTAGCCCTGACAGAACGTCTTGTTCATCTCCGCAAAATACTGCTCATCCAGCAGGTTATCCGCATCAATGATGATATAGGCGTCAAAATAGTCGTCGCCAAATGTCTCTGCAATGCGCTCAAACGCATAGGTCAGCGCATAGCCCTTGCCGACCTGGTGAGAATTAAAGCGCTCGAACACGACCGCACCGTGCTGACGTGCCACCTCTGCAGTGTTGTCCGTGCAGTTGTCTGCAATCACAATTGCTTGCCGCATGTCCTCCGGATAATTCTGTCCGTTGATGGTATCCAGCAGCTGACCGATCACCGCGGCCTCGTTGCGCGCGCTGATGAGCGCGGCAAACCGGTGCGGAACGATCTCGACCTCCGGCTCCTTGTTTCTGCGCACCCGACTGCTCAAGTCATGCAGTAAAACCAGAACGATATATCCCATTTGATACGAATACAAGATACCTACGATCAGCAAAAGCACACTGCTGGTATCAAGCCATACATGCATGATGAATTCCCTCCTTTTGTTCTCATCTCCCCCGATGAAAACAGCAGTCTTTTTATTCCCTTGCTATTGAATATAACACTGGGAAAAAACAGTTGCAAGTCCTTTCTGCTTCTTCCAAATATTTTCTACTGTTCAACCAAATAACCCATTGTTTTTTTTCTCATTTCGGATAATTTTTTTCTTTCTATTCACGCAATGTTCACAAATCATCCGTGCTTTCACACAATATCTTATCTATTTCTGTCAGTAAGAACAACAAATGGAAGTTAGTAGATCGGTTCTGTCTCACACAACAAATGCGCTGCAAAACGATTTGTTCTGCAGCGCATCGTACTTCTTATATTTCTCAAATTATTCTGCGGAGCCACCGGCAGAGCCGTCTGCGACGGAGCCTGAGCCCTCCGTTGCAATCAGTGGATCCGTGACGAAGCCAAGATAGGTGTTGACATTTTGCATGGTAATCTTGTCGTATTCCTCTGTCGTCTCAACCTCCAGAGCGTCGATATAATCCTGCAGCTCTTCGTCGATCAGCTCTTCTCCGATCGCGGTCTTAATGCTGGAATCGTCGCCCTCCTCACCAGAGTTTTCCATGTAGCATTTTGGATCGGTGATTGCGTCCTCATCCAGCGGCAGGCGCTGAATGATGAACCAGCCATAGCCTTCATAATAGACCAGATCTTCGGTGATCTCGTTTTCCTTCAGATCCTTGACGGCTTCCTCATAGTCCTCGACCATGGCGCCCTCGGTAAAATAATACCCTGTGTCGCTCTGTGCGGTGTCATCGTTGTACTCCTCCCACAGATCGTCAAAGTTCTCGCCGTCCTGAATCTTTTTGAGAATGTCCTGTGCTTTGCTCTTTGCCTTCTTCTTGTCGGAACCGGTCAGAAGCTCACCGTCCTCGTCACAATCCGAAATCAGGATGGACTTGGCGTGCAGATAGGTGTCATGGAATCTCTCGGTGATGTCACCGTTGTCATAGTACTGGTCGATAATGCCTTCCTCCAGCTTGAGAATCTCACAGTCCTTGTCAAACAGCTCCTCCGTATAGCCCATCTTGTTCAGATAGGTCGACCACGGATCCTCCTTGCCTTTGACTGTGTAGGCAATCCAGCGCTTCAAGCTGTCGCTGTATGCACCGGTATATTCCATATTGGACTTTTTGGTCTCCTTGAGCTCTTTCTTCTGCTCTGAGGTCAGAGAGACGCCCTTTTCCTTCGCCATCTTCTCCAGCGCACGCAGCGACTTGATCTGCTCGGTGGCGGATTCCTTCAGGCTCTCAAAGCTCTCCTCGTCGGCAAAAAAGGATGCGTCCATCTCCATGCCGTACTGCGCGTACATCTGCTCATAGTAATATACGTTGTAAACAACGTAGGCCGCCAACTCACTGGCCGGAACAGGTTCCCCATCCACAGTCATTACCGTCTGCGTATTATTTTCGCCGCCTTTGGTGCTGCCGCTGCAGCCGACCAGTGCTGTCAGGCACAGAACCCCTGCCATCAGCATTGCCACTATCCGTTTTTTCATCTTATTATCTCTCCGTTCTCAAACATTCATCGTTGCGGTCAAAGGATCAAACCAATTGATATTATACCACTGAATGTCATCCCACTCAATGGAAAAGCTGTGAAACTTTGTGTATTTATTGTGAATTCTGCGGGATTTGCGCATAATATCCGACCAATTCCCGTGCCATTTCCAGCGCACGCTCTCCGCGCCGCAGACGCAGAGAGACATACGGACTGCTGCCCGCATTGAGCATCAGACGCCCTTTCATCTTGGGATGGCTGCACAGCATGGACAGTCGACAGAAGTCCGCCTTGTCCCAGAACAGATTCAAATGCGTCTCGGTCTGCTTGATCTCCGTGATGCCCTGCTCGGATGCCTGATAGCGCAGCAGTGCGATGTCGCACAGCGCCGCGGCACACGCCGGCGGATCTCCCCAGCGGTCAATCATCTCATCCAGCATATCCGTGCGATCGTCCTCCGTGTGGATCATCGCAATGCGGCGATACAGATCCACGCGCTGTCCATCGTCTGCAATATAACTCTCCGGGAGGTTAGCCGACACCATCAGCGACGCCGCACACTCCACGCGCTGCTTCGGCGTCTCTCCCTTTTCCTCCAGCACGGCCTCTTCCAACAACTTGAGATACAAATCATAGCCGACGGTCATCAGGTGGCCGGACTGCTCCGGGCCCAGCACGTTGCCCGCGCCGCGAATCTCCAGATCACGCATGGCAATCTTAAAGCCGGAGCCGAACTCCGCGAATTCCCGCACGGCATTCAGCCGCTTCTGTGACAGCTCGCTCAAACTCTTGCCGCGACGGAACGTAAAGTATGCAAATGCGTGCCGTGCCGACCGCCCCACACGTCCGCGAAGCTGGTGCAGCTGCGACAGCCCCATGTGGTCGGCGTCCTCAATAATCAGCGTATTGACATTCGGGATGTCGATGCCGGTCTCGATGATCGTCGTACACACCAAAATATCAATCTCGCCGTCGCTCATGCGGGTCATGACCTTATTGAGCTCACGCTGACTCATCTTGCCGTGCGCCACCGCAATCTCCGCGTCCGGCAGCTGCTTCTGCAAATCCGACACCGTGCGCTCGATCGTCTCCACCCGGTTGTGCAGGTAATAGCTCTGTCCTCCGCGGTACAGCTCGCGCCGCATCGCGTCAATCAAAACGCCTTCGTCGTACTCCATCACATACGTCTGCACCGGATGCCGGTCGTGCGGCGGTTCCTCCAGCACGGACATGTCACGGATCCCGGACAGCGCCATATTCAGTGTGCGCGGAATCGGTGTCGCCGACAGCGTCAGCACATCCACCTGGCGCGAGATCTCTTTGAGCTTTTCCTTGTGCGTCACGCCGAAGCGCTGCTCCTCGTCCACAATCAACAGCCCAAGGTCACGAAATGTCAGCCCTTTGTTAAACAGCTTGTGCGTACCAATCAGAAGATCCACATCTCCGTTTTTCACGCGCTCCATGATGATCTTCTGCTCTTTTGCGGTCTTAAACCGGCTGAGCATTTCAATCTTGACTGGCCATCCGGAAAACCGCTGCACCGCCGTCAGATAGTGCTGCCGCGCGAGCACCGTCGTCGGCACCAGAATCGCGGCCTGCTTTCCGCCGAGCACACACTTCATCGCCGCGCGCATCGCCACCTCGGTCTTTCCGAAGCCGACGTCGCCGCACAGCAGGCGATCCATCGGGCGCACCGCCTGCATGTCCGCCTTAATCTCCTCGGCGCAGCGCAGCTGGTCCTCGGTCTCTTCGTATTCAAACGACGCCTCAAAATCGCGCTGGAACTCATCGTCCTCTGGAAACGCAAATCCGGTCTGCCGTTCGCGTTCCGCATACAGCTGAATCAGCGATCCGGCCAGCTCTTTCGCCGCCGCCTTTGCCTTATAGCGCGCCTTCTGCCACTCCGTTCCGCCCAGCTTATTCAGCCGCACATGGCTTTCTTCGCCGCCGCTGCCGATATATTTGGAAATCAGGTCAAGACTGGTCGCCGGAACATACAGAAAATCCGTTCCCGCAAACGCAATCTTGACAAAATCTGCATCATGTCCATCCACTTTGACGCGTTCCATGCCGACAAATCGCCCGATCCCGTGGTGCTCATGCACCACCAGGTCTCCCGGGACGAGGTCGGTATAGCTCTTGACGTGATCGCGGTTGGATTTCCGCCGTTTGCTCTTTCGCCGCGCCGCAGTCAGAACCTGTCCCTCGGTCAGCACCGCCAGCTTGACCGTCGGAAACTCAAACCCGGTGGACAGACTGCCCTCGATGATGTGCACCGCTCCCTCGGTCGGAATGTCCTGCGTCACAGCCGCCGTGATCCCCTGCTCCTCCAGCATGTCGCACATCGTGCGGCAGCGCGTGTCCGAGCTGCACAGCACCGCCACGCGGTAGCCCATCGCCTGGTACGAACGAATATCCGACGCCGCCGTCTCCACATTGCCGCCATAGGCCGACAGCTGCTTGGCCGTAACGTCCACCAGTGCGCGCGGCGGGCACTCATTTACCGAGGTCAGAAACGATTCCAAATACAGCATCGGGCGGTCGCTGAGCGCATCCAGCACCCGATTCCAGTCCCCGGCGAACGAACCGATTTTTCCGTACAGCTCTCCGCGCTCTACCAGTGCCATCGTGTCCTCGCGCAGCCGGACGGAATACACGCGCACCGCTTCCCGAATCGCCCGCATGTCCTCCCAGAACACCAGTGCATCCTCCGGAATATAGTCCGCCGCCGTCTCTCCGCCCGGATAGATCAGCGGCAAATAGCGATCAATGGACGCAAATCCACTGTCCTGTTCCAGCCGTTCTACATCACGCCGCAGAGTTTGGTCGAGATCCGGGTGCTTTTTGGCTCGGGATGCCACCAGCTTCTTGAGCTTTTTCACCAAACCGTCCACGCCGCCCTCCGCCATATCCGCGAGGACCTCGCGGTTGGGCAGACAGGTCAGCGACTCCAGCAGGCGGCCACGCCGCTGCGATCCGATGTCAAAGTAGGCCATGGTGTCCACTTCGTCACCAAAAAACTCAATACGCACTGGATTTCGCTCTCCGGGCGCAAAAATATCCAACAGGCCTCCGCGCAGGGCGAATTGTCCCGGACCTTCCACCTGCACACAGCGGCGGTAACCCGCGCGCACCAGCCGTGCTGTCAGCTGCTCCAGCTCGTATTCCTCTCCGCACCGAATGGAAAACGTCACCTGCTCCAACACCTGCGGTGGAATGGTTCCCGCCAGCAGCGCCGGAACCGACAACACCACCGGACAGTTCCCCTCCTTCAAATCGTGGAGCACGGAAATCCTTCGGTGCTCGTACTCCCGGGAGGAGGATTCCACCTCATGGAACACAAAATCACGATACGGCAGCACCTCAACGTGCTGTCCGAGCAGGGATTCCAAATCGCGCGCAAAGCGTCCGCAGGCCACGTCATCTGCACAGAGGACGACAGGCTGGCGCCTCAGCTCCCTGGACAGAGCTGCTGTCAAATGCGCCCGATGAATCGGCGACAGGCCGGTTACCTCAATCGGGGATGTCCGCTCAAGGACATGATCCCGAATGGCATCATATTCCTTTAGTTCGCAAATCAGATTTGTCATGTGTTCCATAGCTTCCGCTTGCGCAATCTCCTTTCTCCGACGGCGAATGAAACGCCGAAAGGCCGCATTTCCGAAGAAATGCGGCAACAAATCGTTCTATTAACGCAGACGAAGATTATTCCTCGTGTGCCTTGGGAGCTTTATCTCCCATATACTCCGCCGGGTCCTTGCCCTGACGGCGATAATAATCGGCAATCGCGTCCTGTACTGCCTCTTCTGCCAGAACAGAACAGTGCATCTTGACCGGCGGAAGTCCGTCCAGTGCCTCCGCAACTGCCTTGTTGGTCAGCTGCAGTGCCTCCTGAATGGTCTTTCCCTTAATCATCTCAGTCGCCATGGAGCTGGTTGCCACGGCCGCGCCGCAGCCGAAGGTTTTGAACTTGACGTCCGTGATCACCTCATTGTCATCGACCTTCAAATACATCTTCATAATGTCGCCGCATTTGGCGTTGCCAACCTCACCGATGGCATTTGCATCCTCAATATCGCCGACATTGCGCGGATTGGCGAAGTGATCCAATACCTTTGCACTATATTCCATAATCGGTACTCCTTATTACTCTATGCCGTTCCGTCCGTATTGATGACGAACGACCATTTTTCTATCACTGAAACAGCTTGAGTGACTCCTGTCCGTTCATCTTTTCCTCCCAGACCGGAGACATATCGCGCAGACGATTGACCACATACGTAATCTTTTCAATCAGATAATCAACATCTTCCACGGTGTTCTGGTCACCCAGCGTGACGCGCAGAGAGCCGTGTGCGATCTCATGCGGCAGGCCGATGGCGATCAGCACATGGGACGGATCGAGCGAACCGGTGGAGCACGCCGAACCGGTGGACGCCGCAACGCCGTTCATATCCAGCAGCAGAACCAGGCTCTCGCCCTCGATGCACTCAATGGTAAAGCTCGCCGTGCCCGGCAGACGGTTGACCGGGTCGCCGGTCAATCTGGTGTACGGAATCTTGCATACCCCTTCAATCAGACGGTCACGCAGCGACTGCACATACGGCAGCGTCTCCGCCATGCTCTCTTTTGCATGGCGCAGCGCTTCACCCATGCCGACGATGCCCGCGACATTTTCCGTGCCGCCGCGCTTGCCGCTCTCCTGTCCGCCGCCGTGAATCAGCGGCTCCAGAATAATTCCCTTGCGGACGTACAGCGCACCGACACCCTTCGGGCCGCGCACCTTATGGCTCGCCATCGACAGCATGTCGATGCCCAGCTCCTTGACGTCAATCTCCATATGGGCAACCGCCTGTACTGCGTCCGTGTGGAACAGCGTCCCCTTGCGGTGGCAAATATCCGAAATTGCCTTCAGGTCCTGGATCGTGCCGATTTCATTGTTTGCCGCCATAATCGTCACCAATGCAGTCTGGTCGGTAATCGACTGCTCGAGCTGCTGCAGATCCACATGGCCCTGCTCGTCCACATCCAGATAGGTGACCGAGAAGCCGATGCGCTCCAAGAACTCACAGGCATGCAGTATCGCGTGATGCTCGATCTTGCTGGTGATAATATGATTCTTTTCCTTTGGATGATTGCGCGCAAACAGCAGTCCCTTGATGGCAAGGTTGTCCGCTTCTGATCCGCCGGAGGTAAAGATAATCTCAGAAGGATCTGCGCCGATGATCTCGGCCGTATAAATTCTGGCCTGATCCACTGCCCGTTTTTCCTCCCGGCCCAGCTGATACAGACTGGACGGGTTTCCATACCCACTGGTCAGATACGGGAGCATTGCGTTATATACATTTTTGGAAATCGGCGTGGTTGCCGCATTATCCGAGTAAACTACTCGTTCCATCATCAAGCCTCCACTTTCATACTAGATTACTATGTTTTATAATATACACCTTTTTTGTATACTTTGCAAGTCATCTTTTCCATATCCGGGGAAAAAATATTCTGTACCCGGACTCTGCCTGTCTATTGTACTATTATCTCCTCACAAATGCAAATAAAACCCTTCCTGTTTGGGTAACCTCAATCCATAAATTTGCGAAATTACCGGATCCGGCATCGTTCCATCCCGTCTTTTCCGGGGAGGATCGCGGCAATACGGTTGACTTCCCCCGGTCGTGTGACTATAATGGAAACAAAAAAAGGAATTTTTGTTTCCATTATGAGAGAGAAAATCATCGCAGAGTCCATCCGGAGTCTCCGGAAGGAAGGACTAAAATTTTCTGTTGATATGCTGGCAAAAACGTTGAAAATATCAAAAAAAACGATTTACAAGTACTTTCCAACCAAAGAAGCGCTGGCATTTGCCATGTATGAGCAATATTATCTCGACGCAATCCAAAAAGCAAAAACACTGCTCAAAGACAACGGCACAGATACCCGTTTGGACCTGCTGTATCTGTATTTTGATTCCAAACAAATGACTCGCAGCGAGATATTTAACAAATACAACCTGAATGAACGGATTGATTCCTATGCCGAAGAGCAAAACGATGCTCTTTGGACGATCCTTTCTTCCGCGTTCTGTGACGACTCCGTCCCGGACTCTGACCGGTACGCACTCCGAATGATAATCGACGGCACGTTGGAAAAGCTTTGCCGCACACAGAGCAATCCCAATCAAGTCATCGAACGACTGGTGAAATTACTATGATAACAGGAATTCTTCGCATATTTGCAATGATTTGCACAGCAATCGCTTGTGGAAAACTGATTTCAAAGATAAAACTTCCCGCCATTTTGGGATGGCTGATTGCCGGCATTGTGTTCGGTCCGCATCTCGCTGAGGTCGTCACACTGGATATCACGGATTCCCTGTGGTATCAGGTATTCATAAAACCGGTCGAGTGCTTCGCCGGTGTCATGATCGGGCGCGAGATCATATTGAAAAAAATAGCAAGTTCGGGAAAACAAATTGTCATAATCACGGTGGTACAATCCATGAGTACCTTTTTATTCGTATCCCTTGTGTTCTCGATTGCATGTTGGTTCTCCGGTATCCCAATCTATCTCTCCGTTCTCTTTGGCGGTATCGCGCTGGCAACCGCGCCGGCACCGGTCTTATCCATTGTCAATGAATATCACACCGACGGTCCTGTGACAAAAACACTGATACCGCTCGCGGCGATTGACGATATCATCGGTATTATCGTGTTCTTTACGGTCATTTCGATCGTCAAGGCGGTAAACAGTGGAGCGGAAGTCTCTGTGCTTCCGATTCTGGGAATGGTTCTGCTTCCCTTTGTGATCGGCATCGCAACCGGACTCTGCGGAGCGTTCCTGATGAAAAAAACCGCAAACGGCACGCTTCGTTTTTTGCTCCTCCTGTTCTTTCTCTGTCTGTCCACCGCCCTCGGTCTGCTGATTGATTGGAAGATCTATCATTCCTTCTGTTTGAACTATCTGCTCATCGGCATGACATTCAGCATGATTGTTGCCAACATGCTGACCCGAGAACAGGCAATGGAATTGTGGAAGCGCTATACCTTCCTGCTTACTCTGTCCTTTGTGATTGTCATCGTCAATCTCGGTATGCCGCTTGATTATCGGTTCATCGCCGGTGCAGGACTGTTCACCGCCCTGTATATTCTGTCACGAGCGGTCGGTAAAATCGGCGGGGCATATGTGGGCGGAATCATCGCCAACGCCGAGCCAACGGTAAAAAAATATTTGGGATTTACCCTTCTTCCGCATTCTGGAGTCTCTTTGGTATTTACGGGAATTGCCGTTACCACCTTAACCGTCATAGATACTTCTCTTGCAGCAATCGTATCCGGTACCATTGTCGCCGCTGCGATTATCAATGAGATCATTGCGGTGATCGTGGCAAAGTTTGCGTTTCAATGGGCGCATGAAATAAAAGAATAGTGCGATTATGGCGTTGTCTCCTCGTATCATTGGTAGGAACGATAAAGTTTTACGGTTCCATGGCTGGAATACAATTGCCGTTTGACAGCAATACTTTGCTGTGATACACTCAGTTTGATTTGATACAACAGCAATCAAATTATATCGGACGTGCTGTTTTGCCTGGACTACCGGAATTCCATGGGAATTTCCGCCCGGCTCTGCCGCTCGTTCCATCAAACACCTCGTCCGTTTTTTTATTCCATCCCAGCAAACTATATCATTCCATGCAATGAGGTGAATCACAATGACCATAACTTCTTCGTCTGTTTCTCCGTCGGACTCCGCGCTGATGCATGCGGAAGGACTGCGGCATGTCATCGAGGAGCGCAGTCTCGTGCGCCCCGGCTCGATCAATAACCGTCTGGCACCGGAATTTGTCTCGTGCAGCGAGGACGGCAAAACCTGCACGATCCGCTACCTGCTCCGACCCGAAATGAGCAATCCCATGGGCTGGCTGCACGGCGGCATGACCTCGACGATGATCGACATGGGGATGGGCACGCTCGCCTATTACCACAAGCAGGCCCTCTGTCCGACTTCTTCTATGACCATCAACTATCTGAGTCCCAACCGGATCGGCGGTTATCTCATGGTGCAGTCCACCATCAATTTTCTCGGCAGTAAAATTGTCCATTTATCTTCTCAGACCTGGATGGAGGACGAACCAGACAAGCTGACTGCGACTGCAACCGGCGTCTTTTCGGTTCTCGGCAGCAGCAGTGCAGAACCGCTGTCCGAAAAAGTCGGCCGCCTGCACTAATAGGAGCCCTGAAAACACAAAATTTTCTGGGAATTTTCAATTGTTTAAAATTTTTTCACAAATTCAACACAATACTACGCTATACTAAATCTGTAGCTGAAAAGCTATATAAAAGAGTTACTCTTTTATCTCTCTTTTTTTACCCCCTTTTATGTTTTGTACGGGAAAAAGCAGGTGTCCCCCAACATCTGCTTTTTCTTATGCCTTTTTTCTGTTTCTGGAAGCAATCTGCTGTCGCCTTAAATTTTTTTCTTGACAGATCGGTGTATGTCCGTTATAATAATTACAAATAGGTAACAAAAATTATTTAATTGTTATCATTTTGTTACTATTTTTTTGCAAACTATCCATTAGTTTGTTTTTTTTTCTCCTAAAGATTACATTTTGGAAACAAACTAATTACAATTCAGTAAAGAAAAGAGGGAACACAATGTTATTTCACCATACCAGACGACACCGCATTGTCATCACTGTCCTGCTGACGCTTCTCTGCGTCGTCGGAACGGCATCCGCCGCAAAAATTACCGCAACGAGTAACGTCGTTGTGCGGGAAAAAGCGAGCATCAGCAGTGCCAAATTGACCACCATGCCGCAAAATACGACAAGAACGGTACTGAATCAATCCGGCAACTGGTACAAGATCAAAATGAACGGAAAAGTCGGCTACGTCCACAAAAACCGTGTAAAACTGGACGAAGCGACATTCCGCACGGAGGTCGTCAATCTGGCAAAAAAACAGGTCGGAAAGCGCTATGTCTATGGCGCTGAGGGTCCCAACTCCTTTGACTGCTCCGGTCTGACACAATATCTCTATAAAAATTGCGGCAAGTCCATCCCCCGCGTCTCCAGTGACCAGTACTCCTCCTCGCAGAAGGTAAAAAAATCCTCCTTGAAAAAGGGAGATCTGCTCTTTTTCTCCACTTCCTCCAGCGGTTCCGTAGGACATGTCGGTATTTATATCGGTAACAACGAGATGGTACACGCCGCCAACTCCAACACAGGAGTCGTCATCACTGATCTGAGTTCTTCCTATTATGTCAAGCATTACGTCGGCGCCGGACGATACTAACTACTTAACAAAGAAAAAGAGGACGATGCATCAACCAATCGTCCTCTTTTTTTTTGTTATTCCAGCAGTTGTTTCTGCTCCAGCGCCGCCTGATACAGCATATTCTTTCGCACGCCGGTCTGCTTTGCCGCCTGCTTGACGGCCTCGTTGTGCCGCATTCCGCCCTGTTCCCATGCAGCGACCAATTCCAGTGCGCGCGCAAGTGCCTGTTCCTCGCTCTCCTCATCCGCACCTTCCGGCGCTCCCTGCACAATCAGTACATACTCCCCACGCGGGTCATGCTGTTCATAATAGAGCACCGCCTCGGGCAGCGTCATGCGTAGGCACTCCTCATGCAGTTTAGTCAGCTCCCGACACAGGGCAATCTGCCGCTCTCCCAGCAACTGCGCCAAATCCTTGAGCGTTGTGCGCAGCCGGTGGGGGGCCTCATAGAGAATGCAGGTCCGTGACTCAGCCCGCAGCGCCTCGAGCCGCTGTTTTCTTGTCTTGTTGTCGGTCGGCAAAAAGCCCTCAAAGCACCATTTACCGCTGGGAAGTCCACTCTGCGCCAATGCTGCCACCGCCGCACACGGTCCCGGAACCGGCACCACCGGAATTCCGCTTTGGTGGCACAAGTCTGCCAGCTCCTCCCCCGGATCGCTGATCGCCGGCATACCGGCATCCGTCACCAGTGCACAGTCCTCGCCGCGTTGGATGCGCGCGACAATCTCCGGACCGCGCTGTCGGCGATTGTGCTCATGGTAGCTGACCATCGGCTTGGAGATCTCCAGATGCCGCAGCAGTTTGCCGCTGACCCGGGTATCCTCCGCCGCAATAAAATCACACTCGGATAAAATCCGCACCGCTCGATAAGTCAAATCCTCCAGATTGCCAATCGGTGTGCCGACCAGATAGAGCGTTCCACTCGACATCGTTATCACTCCTGTATTTTTTATTTATTATTATACTAATCGTATACAAATTGATCCTGATGATAGATCGTTCGGTACTCCTCCGTCGGCCGTCCATCCAATTCATTGACCAGCAGAGGCGGCAGAACCTGTACCCCGGGCGCAGAGCCCCGGCGCACCTCCATCAGCACCGAGGATGGAACCGCCTGTGCATTCTGGTGTACAAACCGGATCCGTTTCGGTTCCATCCCATACTGTCGGAACAGGACAATGCAGTCGCACAACCGCTCCGGACGATGAACAAACGCCGCCCGTCCTCCATATTTCACAAGATACCCTGCCGCCCGAATAAACTCCTCCAGTGTCCCGGTCTTTTCCTGCCTTGCGCGGTTTTTATGACTTCCTGCCGCATGAAATCCGCTGTTCTCAGAAAAATACGGCGGATTGCAAATCAGGTAATCAAATGTCCCTACCGGATAATACTGTTTGTAATCACGAACATCGCCGCACCGGATATGCATTCGATCCGACAGTCCGTTTCGCTCTGCGTTTTCCTCTGCCAGCGCGGCAACCTCTTCCTGATACTCCAATCCGGTCACCGACAGATGAGGAAATCGCGCGCACAGCAGTACGCCCAGCGCGCCATTTCCACAGCCGAGATCCATGACCTTCGCCCGCGCAGGAGGCTGTGCAAACGCGGACAGCAGCACACTGTCCTGTCCCAGCTTAAAAAATTGATCGTCCTGGATCAAACAATATCCATCCCACAGCTTATCCTCTCGGCGCATAAGTCCTCCCGTTATTACTAATTGTATTTTTATATTTCTATAATACAATATATATTCACTTACAGAAAAAGGGCAAGCACCTTGTACTTGCCCTTCCATCCGTTTGGAATATCCGCAGGGCGGCGTGTCCTGCATCTCAGACACCGTTTCCGTTGCCATGTTGTCACTGATTGTATTACTTTTTGTATAATCATCTTAAAACTATACAAATTTTATGGATTCTTGAGGCGTTTCCACGCCGCAACCGCCAGCTCATCACAGCGGTTATTGTTTTCATTCTGAGCATGTCCCTTCACCCAATGGAAGGTCACCTCATGCACGTCCAGCAGATCAATCAGACGTTCCCACAGATCGGGATTTTTTGCCGGTTCCTTGGGGGTCCGCATCCATCCCTTGCTCCTCCATTTCACCGCCCATCCCTTCTGGATCGCATCAATGACATATTTGCTGTCGGAATACAAATCGACAATACAGGGAGTATTCAATACCTCCAACGCCGTGATCACCGCCAGCAGCTCCATCCGATTATTTGTTGTGGAGGGAAAGCCCTGACTGATCTCCTTGCGGTGCTCACCGTACTGCAGGATGACGCCGAAGCCGCCCGGGCCGGGATTGCCCGAGCACGCTCCATCGGTATAGATCACAACATGTTTTTTATTCATCCGCGTCATTCTCCGCTGTCTCCGCCGGCTGAGTCTGTTCTGCAGACCCCTCCTGTTCCGGAGACTCCTCTTCTGCATCCTCCGCGTCGGTCTTGGTGATGGAAATGACCTTGCCGCTCTCGCTCGTACGCATGACGATGACACCCTGGGAGGCGCGTCCACAGGCACGAATATCTGCCACAGCGGTGCGGATAATGACGCCGCTGTCCGTGATGATCATCGCGTCATCCGACTCGCTAACCGCCGCGACACCCGCCAGCAGACCGGTTTTTTCCGTGATTCCGTGGGCAATCATGCCGCGTCCGCCGCGGTGATGTACGGAAAAGTCCTCTGCCGGCGTGCGCTTACCGTATCCATTTTCCGTCACGGTCAGCACCTCAACGCTGGACGGCGCACAGATCGCGCCAATCACACAGTCACCGTCCGCCAGCGTGATGCCGCGTACACCGACTGCGGTGCGTCCCATCGGGCGTACCTCACTCTCCTCAAAGCAGACCGCCTGACCGCTGCGGGAGACCAGCATAATTTTCTGCTCTCCGTCGGTCACAAACACATCGACGACATTGTCTCCCTCGTTGAGGCTGAGCACGCGCAGTCCGCTGCGGCGGATATTTCCCAAATCCGACAGCGGAATTCGCTTAACGGTACCCTTTTCTGTCGCGAGGAACAGATACTTCGCTTCTTCTCCCGTATTGCCATAGTGGCCGGTCGGGAACATCGCTGTAATTTTTTCCTCCGACTCCATTTCCAGCAGATTGACCAGATTCATTCCCTTGGCCGTGCGGCTGGATTCCGGAATCTGATAGCCCTTGAGTTTATAAACCTTGCCCTTATTGGAATAAAACAGAATATGATCATGCGACGATGCAGTAAACAGCACCTCCGCATAATCCTCATCGCGGGTCGCCATCGCACTGATGCCGCGTCCGCCGCGGCGCTGAGCCCGATAGGTGCTGGTCGGCAGACGCTTGATATAGCCATAATGCGTCAGCGTATAGGTGCAGTCCTCCCGCTCGATCAAATCCTCAATATCAATCTCATTGTCTACGTTTTCAATCGACGTGCGGCGCTCATCACCGAACTTGCCGCGGATTTCCAGCAGCTCGGTCTTGACCGTCTGCATCATATTCTCACGCGAGGACAAAATTGTGAGATACCCCTCAATGCGCGTCTCGATCTCATCGTACTCATCGTTGATCTTCTGGCGCTCCAGACCAGACAGACGTCCCAGACGCATGTTGACAATGGCCTGTGCCTGATCCTCATCCAGATGGAATTCGTACTCCTCTTCCCCATCCACGATGCCAAGCAGTGCAATCTGATTGATCACAAACGGCTCCTGCATCAAATTCAGCTTCGCCTCTGCCTCATTGGCTGACGCGCGGATGATGGCAATAATGCGGTCAATGTTATCGGTTGCGACCTTCAGACCCTCGAGGATATGCGCCCGTTTCTGTGCCTTTTCCAGCTCATAGCGCGTGCGGCGCTCGATAACCTCGCACTGGAAGTCGATATACTGATCAATCAGCTCGCGCAGGCTGAGCGTGCGCGGCTGGTTTTTCACCAGTGCCAGATTGTGTACCGAAACGCTGTCCTGCAGCTGGGTATAATTAAACAGCTGATTGAGCACGACCTGGGCATTGACATCCCGCTTGAGCTCGATGACAATGCGCATTCCCTCGCGGTCGGATTCGTCGCGCAGGTCGGAAATGCCCTCTACCCGCTTCTCCTTGACCAGATTGGCAATGGATTCCACCAGACGGGCCTTATTGACCATATACGGGATTTCCGTAGCCACAATGCGGGTGCGCCCGTTGCCCATGTCCTCAAAATGCGTACGGGCGCGCACCTTGATCTTGCCGCGTCCGGTCGCATACGCCGCACGGATACCGCTGCGTCCCATGATAATGCCACCGGTCGGGAAATCCGGTCCCTTGATATAGCGGCAGATGTCCTCCAGCTGCGCCTCCGGATTGTCGATAACATGACAGATTCCGTCAATGACCTCGGTCAAATTGTGCGGCGGCATATTGGTCGCCATACCGACCGCAATACCGGATGAGCCGTTGACCAGCATATGCGGGAAGCGCGACGGTAGAACCACCGGCTCCTTGCGGTTGTCATCAAAGTTCGGCTGGAAATCGACGGTATTTTTCTCGATGTCCATCATCATGTAGGCCGCAATCTTGCTCAGACGGGCCTCCGTGTAACGGTAGGCCGCCGGGGGATCGCCGTCCACCGAGCCGAAGTTACCGTGACCGTCGATGGTGGTATAGCGCAGCGAGAACGGCTGTGCCATACGAACCAGTGCATCGTACACCGATGCGTCACCGTGCGGATGATACCGGCCGAGCACGTTGCCGACGGCCGTCGCACATTTTCGGTACGGGCGGTCTGCGGTCAGGTGATCCTCATACATGGCGTACAGGATGCGGCGATGAACCGGCTTCAGGCCGTCACGGGCATCCGGCAGCGCACGTCCGGCGATGACCGACATGGCATACGCAATATAGGATTTTTTCATTTCCTTATCCAGATCGACCGGAACGATCTTCTGGTTTTCAAAACTGATCTTACTGTTATCGCTGCTCATGCTTACTCCTCTTCCAACGCTTCCTCCACGCATCCGATCGCTTCCCCGAGCGAATCCAGTGCGTCACCCAGCAGCTCCTCCTGCTCTGTGCGGCGCCTGTTGGTTCCGGATTCCGTCAGATCGACCAGACGGTTATACAGCTCTTTCAGCTCCTTCTCTATCTCATTGAGCTGGCTTCGCTTTCTCTCATCCATTGGTACATTCCTCTGTCAAATGTCCAGATTTCTGGCATATTTTGCATTTCTCTGAATAAATTCACGGCGCGGCTCCACCTTTTCTCCCATCAGCAGCGTGAACGTCTCATCCGCCAATGCGGCGTCGTCCAGCGTCACCTGGAGCAGCGTGCGGTGCTCCGGATCCATCGTAGTCTCCCACAGCTGATGCGGATCCATCTCACCCAGACCTTTGTAGCGCTGGATCAGGACGTTATCCCCCATCTCTGCCAGCACGGCCAGCTGTTCTTCCTCGGTGTAGGTGTAGCGTACCGTTTTGCCCTTTTCGTTTTTAAACAGCGGCGGCTGTGCGATATACACATGCCCCTCTTCAATCAGCGGGCGCATATAGCGGAAGAAGAAGGTCAGCAGCAGCGTGCGGATATGACTGCCATCGACATCGGCGTCCGCCATCAGAATAATCTTTCCATAGCGCAGCTTGCTGGTATCAAAGTCCTCGCCGAAGCCGGCGCCAAACGCGGTGATCATCGGGCTGAGCTTGTCGTTGCCGTAGACCTTGTCCAGCCGCGCCTTCTCGACATTCAGCATCTTGCCCCACAGCGGCAAAATCGCCTGGAACCGGCGGTCACGCCCTTCCTTGGCCGAGCCGCCTGCGGAATCACCCTCGACGATATAGATTTCCGTCAGCTCCGGATCACG
>CAYLXH010000026.1:0-20507 GCA_964387535.1 uncultured Butyricicoccus sp.
GGAGGATTTTTTTGCATGAAAGTATTGGTTATTGGAGGCGGCGGGCGCGAGCATGCGGTGTGCACAGCGCTGGCCAAGAGCCCGAAGGTAGATAAACTCTGGTGTGCTCCGGGAAACGGCGGCATTGCAGCGATTGCAGAGTGCGTGGACATCAAGGCGACGGATATTGAAGGCGTGGTTGCGTTTTCCAAGGCAAACAATCCGGACCTGGTTGTCGTTACACCGGATGATCCGCTGGCACTCGGAATGGTTGACGCGTTGGAGGAGGCTGGCTTCCGTGCATTTGGTCCGCACAAAAATGCGGCGGTCATTGAGGGCTCCAAGTCCTTTGCGAAGGAATTGATGAAGACCTACGAGATTCCGACGGCGGAGTATGCGGTGTTTGACCGGAGCGAGGAAGCGATTTCCTACATCAAGAAGATGGGGGCACCGATTGTTGTCAAAGCAGACGGCTTGGCACTGGGCAAGGGCGTTACGGTAGCTATGACAGAAGAAGAGGCCGTTTCGGCCGTTCGGGACGCCATTGATGGAGGCCGTTTTGGCGGGGCTGGAGCACGCGTTGTTATTGAAGAGTTCCTGACCGGACCGGAGGTATCGGTGCTGGCCTTTGTCGACGGCAAGCATTTGTCCACGATGCCGTCGGCACAGGACCACAAGCGTGCGTATGACAACGACTGTGGTCCGAATACCGGTGGTATGGGTGCATTTTCTCCGTCTCGTTTTTATACAGAGGAAATTGCTGAACAGTGCATGAAAACAATTTTCCTGCCAACTGTGGCGGCAATGGAACAGGAGGGACGTCCGTTCTGCGGCGTGCTGTATTTTGGACTGATGCTGACACCGCGCGGCCCGAAGGTCATTGAGTACAATGCCCGTTTTGGTGACCCGGAGACGCAGGCAGTTCTCTCTCGTCTGGACAGTGATCTGTTTGATATTATGAACGCAGTGATTGATGGCAAGCTGGATGAGATGGAAATCAAGTGGGCAGATAATGCGGCCTGCTGTGTTGTCATGGCGTCCGGCGGCTATCCGATGGCCTATGAGAAGGGAAAGGAAATCACCGGTCTGGAGAATGTGACAGATTCTGTGGTATTCCATGCCGGCACGGCAGTCAAGGACGGAAAGCTCGTCACCAATGGCGGCCGCGTTTTGGGAGTTACGGCAACAGCCCCGACGCTGGATGAGGCAATTCAGAAGTCGTACGCCGACGTCGCGAAGATTCACTTCGATCAGGCGCATTATCGCAACGATATTGGCATCAAAAAGGGCTGATAGATACAGTGATTTGAGAGGTATTGATTATGGATAAGTTGGAAGAGCAGAAGAAGAGCATTCTGTCGTGCATGGCGGATGTACTCAAGCAGAACGGTTTTCCTACCGAGTTTTTTGAAGGCAAGGACGGCAATCCGCCGATTACTCGGATTGAGGCACGCCGTCAGGGCAAGGTGCAGCAGGATGTCATCATTGAGATGTGCTTTGTGCCGATGAGCATGCCGCGCCCGAATACACAGTTGTTTCAGCTATACGCCACGCTGATGGTCAACATGCCGGATAAGTTTATGCCGGAACTCAAGCGTGCGGTTTTCTACTGCAATGATTTTTGCCCGATTGGTCAGTTTGGTGTATTTGAGAATGCGGGACAGGTTTATATGCGCCACAATCTGGTGGTGAACATGGAGGACACGCTGGAACGTATCGTGACGGATATCTGTGATTACTACTCCCTGATGATTGCCAGCATCGGACGATTTATTGATGCGCTGGCACAGATTGCGAGCGGTGCGACAACGATTGAACTGGCTCGCGACATGGAGCTGCTGCCGTAAGGGAGAGCTGATATGGAGTTTCAGGGAACACTATTGGCTGTTTCGGATATGGAACGCGCGAAGCGGTTCTACTGCTCTGTGTTGGAGCGGGAAGTGATTGCGGATTTTGGCGCAAACGTGACGTTGTCGGGACAGATTTTTTTACAGACGTTAGACACGTGGAAGCAATTTTTGCAGACAGAGGATGTTCACATGGAGCACCGTGCGGCGGAGCTGTATTTCGAAGAGGCTGATCTGGATCAGTTCCTGCTGAAGTTGAAAGAGCATGGGGTTCGGCTGGTGCATCCGTTGATAGAACACCGCTGGGGACAGCGCGTTGTGCGCTTTTATGATCCGGATGGACATATCATTGAAGTGGGAGAAAAACTGAGCGCAGTGATGCAGCGGTTTTGCGCCCAGGGTATGACAGAAGAACAGATTGCTGTCCACATGGATGTTCCGCTGGAGCTTGTTAGAAACACGATATAGAATCATTCAATGACACGACGCTGCCTGTTTCGGTTTGGAGACAGGCAGCGTTGTAGGCTTGGACTCCATCATGTGTGTGTTGTCGGGTGGAGCATCCGAGCATTCAAGAAAATACTGTGCTACAAAAGCCTGCTTTCAATCGGAAGCAGGCTTTTGATTTGACAGAAGGGGTGGACACATCGGTTGAATTGCTGAAATCGGGAAGCAGGTCAGTCTGGAAGATCTGGTTCTGGAATATCGTTTTCCATATTGTCTCGGGCCAAATCGTTGTCGATTTCCGCATAGACATCGGAAATTGGCTTTTCTGCATGGGGAGAGGAGTGAAACACTTTTTGTGACGGAGAAGAGGTTCCAGAAATGATTGGACGCGCTTTGCTTTTGCTGGTCTTTGCTTTTCCCTGCAGCTCGGGCACAGGAGCAGTTTGGTTTTTGGGTTGGATATGGGTTCGATCCATGCGGTTCATTCCCTGTTTTGCCATAACAATCACCTCGAATACAGTATGCGTGTTTCTTTGGAGTTTTATAAGAAAAAGAATCGTCGATGTTGGTGAAGGAAAACAGCTGTGTAAAGTTTTTGTTGGAACAATTTTACGTTAAATTACATTTATTTTACATGTTTTTGCGCGAGGACTTTACATCACGCTGATAGAATAGACCATGTTAACGAAATACACATAATAATAATTACCACTGTGTAGAAAAGGAGAACAATATGGAAACCAAAGTAATGAGCAAACGAGTATTGGGAACGTTGATGGCAGGCGTGATGCTGACCGGCATGCTGGCTGGCTGTGGGGCTTCTTCCAACAATGACAGCGGCGCGGAGACGGGAGAAGCAGCTGCTCCGTCCGGAGCAATCAGTGTAGTATCCCGTGAGGACGGTTCTGGTACTCGCGGCGCTTTTATTGAGCTGACCGGCGTACAGACGGAAGAAGGAGGCAATAAGGTAGACAATACGACAGCAGATGCCATTGTTGCCAATCAGACGGAAGTGATGATGCAGAATGTAGCAGGTGATACCAATGCAATCGGATATGCTTCGATGGGTTCGCTGAATGATTCGATCAAGGCGGTCTCGATTGACGGTGTGGAAGCGACAACGGACAATGTGCTGAGCGGAGATTACAGCATTTCTCGTCCATTTAATATTGTGCTGAAGGGCGATGCAGAGGGTGCATCCGCAGATTTCATCCGGTACATTTTGTCGTCTGACGGACAGGAAGTGATTGCAGATGCCGGTTATATCCAGATTGATTCGGAGGCAGAGGCATTTGAATCCGATGGATCGAAGGGTGATGTTACCGTAGCGGGTTCTTCCTCGGTATCTCCGGTTATGGAAAAGCTGAAGGAGTCCTATGAGGAAATCAATCCGGACGTCAAGGTAACGATTGAGACCTCCGATTCCACCACTGGAGTAAACAGCACTGCCGAAGGTATCTGCGATATTGGCATGGCTTCCCGTGAGCTCAGTGAGGAAGAAGCGGCGGATCTGGACAGCATTCAGATTGCGTTGGACGGAATTGCCGTTATTGTCAATCCGGAGAACAGCCTGGAGGATCTTTCTTTGGAGCAGGTTCGACAGATTTTCACTGGTGAAATCACGGATTGGGCTGACATCGTGTCAGAATAATTGCGCTTGCTATCCGGTCTCCCTCCACTGGAACATTCCGGTGGAGGGAAACAGATTTTATGTGTAGGTAAAAACAAATACTTCGACGAATGAGGATAGTATGAAAAGACAACGAATAGTAGAAAAAGGAATGGCAGGATTGTTCTTTCTATGTGCCTGCATGTCGATTGTCGCGGTTGTATTGATTTGTTATTTTCTGTTTGCCAACGGCATTCCGGCGATGCATGAGATTGGTTTTCGAGAATTCCTGCTGGGGACCAATTGGTCCCCGAAAAATACACCGGCTTCCTATGGGATTCTGCCGATGATTATCGGCAGTCTGTGTGTCACGGTGGGAGCAATTATCATTGGTGTTCCAATCGGCGTTCTGACGGCCGTGTTTTTGGCAAGATTTTGTCCAAAGCGCCTGCACAGCATATTGGAACCAATGGTTCAGCTGATGGCGGGAATTCCGTCGATCATTTACGGCTTTTTCGGTTTGGTTGTTTTGGTGCCAATGCTGCGCTATATCCCGGGCTGCACCGGTGTGAGCTTGCTGGCAGCAGCGATCTTGCTGGGAATTATGATTTTGCCGACCGTGATTAATCTGAGTGAATCTTCCATTCGTGCTGTGCCGGAGAGCTATTATGAAGGATCTCTGGCGCTTGGCGCAACGCATGAACGGTCGGTGTTTTTTGCAGTTCTTCCGGCGGCTAAGTCCGGTATTATGGCAGCGATTGTTTTGGGTATTGGCCGTGCGATCGGTGAGACCATGGCGGTTATTATGGTAGCCGGCAATCAGGCACGCATTCCGACCGGATTGCTCAAAGGTGTCCGCACAATGACAGCCAACATTGTATTAGAGATGGGATATGCAACGGGCATTCACCGGGAAGCATTGATTGCTACTGGCGTCGTCCTGTTTCTGTTTATTTTAATTATCAATATCAGCTTTGCTGTCATCAAAAAGAGGGGTGAGACACTATGAGTGCAACCACAGTAACGCTACCGCTTGGAAAGCGGGTCGGCGAGAGAGAAGAGAGCCGTGCGCCGCAGCCGCAGTCCAGCGGAAGGGGACAGGCGATGATTTTGCGCGGTGCGGTATATGCTGCTGCATTTTTCACCTTTTTTGTCCTGTTGTTCCTGATAGGCTATATTTTACTTCGCGGAATTCCCTATCTGACGACTGACCTGTTTCAAATGGAATATACATCGGAAAATTGTTCCATGATGCCGGCGATTTTGACAACCATCAAGATGACGCTGCTATCTCTGGTTATTGCCATTCCAATCAGTGTGTTCACTGCAATCTATTTGGTGGAATATGCCAAGCGTGGCAATAAGCTGGTTGAATTGATTCGCCTCACGGCGGAAACGCTGTCCGGCATTCCATCCATTGTATACGGCTTGTTTGGATTACTGTTCTTTGTCACGCAGCTCGGGTGGGGAATGTCATTGCTGGCTGGCGCTATGACGCTTGCCATCATGATTCTCCCTCTGATTATGCGGAGTACGGAAGAAGCGCTGATTGCAGTGCCGGATATGTATCGGGAGGCGAGTTTTGGTCTGGGTGCAGGAAGGCTGCGCACAACATTTCGGATTGTACTTCCCAGTGCGATGCCGGGTATCCTCGCAGGCATCATTCTCGCAGTAGGACGTGTGGTCGGTGAGACCGCGGCCCTGATGTATACAGCGGGCACATCAACGGAAGTTGCGAATTCTCTGATGTCGTCAGGCCGCACACTGGCGGTACACATGTATTGTTTATCGAGTGAGGGTTTGCATACGAATCAGGCATATGCAACGGCGGTTGTTCTGCTGATTATTGTTTTGGTTATGAATACGTTGTCCGCGCTCATCGCCCGGAAACTGACAAAATCATAAGGATAACGCATTGAGGAGAAACTATCATGAATACAAAAATTCGAGTGCAGGAGCTGAATTTACATTATGGATCATTCCATGCACTGAAAAATATCAATATTGATCTTCCGGAACATGAGGTAACAGCATTTATCGGACCGTCCGGTTGCGGCAAGTCTACGCTGCTCAAAACATTGAACCGTATGAATGACCTGGTGGAGGGATGTCAGATTGACGGAACGGTTACGCTGGACGGAGAGGATATTTACGGAACGATGGATGTCAATCTGCTTCGTCGCCGTGTTGGAATGGTATTCCAAAAGCCAAATCCGTTCCCGATGAGCATTTATGACAACATCGCATATGGACCACGCACCCACGGTATTCATAATAAAAAGAAACTGGATGAGTTGGTAGAAAAAAGTCTGCGCGGGGCTGCGATTTGGGACGAGGTCAAGGATCGTCTGGGAAAAAGTGCTCTGGGTATGTCCGGAAGGCAGCAGCAACGGCTATGCATTGCTCGTGCACTGGCGATTGAGCCGGAAGTGTTGTTGATGGATGAGCCGACGTCGGCGCTGGATCCTATTTCGACGAACAAGGTAGAGGAACTGGTGGATCAGCTCAAGCGTGAGTATACGATTATTATGGTCACACATAATATGCAGCAGGCAACCCGTATTGCAGATCGGACGGCATTTTTCCTGCTCGGCGAAGTGATCGAATACAGCGAAACGGGAGAAATGTTTGCCTCCCCAAAAGATAAGCGAACAGAAGATTATATTACCGGACGATTCGGTTAATACTGTAGGAGGACGTCAGGATGAGAACTCGGTTCGAACAGGAATTAAATACTCTGCATGAGCAACTGATCCAGATGGCATCTCTGGCTGAAATTGCGATTAACACTGCGGTGGAGGCTCTCCGGGATATGGACGCGGCGAAGGCCAGGGCGATCATGGAAAACGATGATGAGGTGGATCAAAAGGAAAAGGAGATCGAGCGCTGCTGCCTGCGGCTGCTTCTTCAACAGCAGCCGGTTGCCACCGATTTGCGCAATGTATCGACGGCACTCAAAATGATAACAGATCTGGAACGCATTGGCGATCAGGCGGCAGACATTGCAGAAATTACCATTCATTTATGTGAAAATCGTGAATTTACCATGCCGAGTGGGATTTCCGATATGGCACATGCGACGATAAAAATGGTGCGGGATGCGATCAATGCCTTTGTCTCTGGTGATTTGCATCAGGCGAATGCTGTGATTCGTGAGGACTCAGTTGTGGATCAGGCTTTTTTAGATACGCGAGATCAGCTGGTGCATCAGCTCAAACAAGCGGATGTCAATGCAGATCAGATGATGGATCTTCTGATGATTGCCAAATATTTTGAGCGAATTGGCGATCATGCGGTAAATATAGCCGAGTGGGTGGTGTTTTCCCTTACTGGTGCGCATAAGGATTCCCGTGTCATGTAAGAAAAGGTGGCCTTAATGAATGTCTATATTGTAGAAGAGGATGAAGCGATCCGGCATCTGATTCAATGCACATTAGAAAATAACGGCATTCAGACCCGGAGCTTTGAAAGCGGCAACGGTTTGTTTGCCGCTTTGGCCTGTGAGACGGTTGATTTGGTTTTGCTGTCGCGTATGGTTTCGGACGAGAGCGGACTGACCATTGTAAAACGGTTGAGAGCTCTGCCGGAGACACGAGATATTCCGATTATTGTGATGACAGGCTGTATGGAAGAAATAGATATGGTTCGCTGTCTCGATGAGGGAGCGGATGATTGCATTCGGAAACCGTTCGGAGTGCTTGAGTTGCTTGCGCGTGTGCGTGCGGTCACACGAAGGAGAAGCGCGGAAAGCGAGAGGGAAAGAAAGGATGTTCTGAGCTGTGGGCAGATTCGGGTCAATCTTCCGCAGCGTATCGTGCTGTCCTCTGAACGGGAGGTAGTGCTGACGAAAAAGGAGTTTTCGATGCTTTGCTATCTTCTGGAGCATCAGGAGGTCACGGTTACCCGAGAGGAAATGCTCAAGCATATTTGGGGAACAGAGTATCAGGGAGAGACGCGCACGATTGATATTCACATCAATACGCTGCGCAAGAAGTTGGGAAACTGTGGTGCACAAATTGAAACACAGCGTGGTGTGGGATACCGTATCACGGCGTAATAGAAATGTGAGGAACGTATGAATGATCTAAGACAACGGGAAGGCTTTTTGTGTGACATGGATGGCGTCATTTATCATGGCAACAAACTGCTGCCCGGTGTGACGGAATTCGTGGAGTGGTTGTATGCAGAGAATAAGAAGTTTTTGTTTCTGACGAATTCCAGTCGTTCGACACCGGTGGAGTTAGCGCAAAAGCTGGGACGGATGGGATTAGACGTGGATTCCAGTCATTTTTATACCAGTGCATTGGCAACGGCCAGTTTTCTTGCACATCAGGCTCCGGGATGCAGCGCCTATGTGATCGGAGAACACGGGCTTCAGAATGCCCTGTATTCCGTTGGGATTCCAATTAATGATGTAGATCCGGATTATGTCGTGTTTGGCGAACCCGACAGCTACCATTATGATCAGATTGTTCGCGCAATTCGTCTGGTGGAGCGGGGAGCACGTCTGATTGGGACGAACAGTGATTTGACCGGCCCATCCGAATCCGGTATTATACCAAGCTGCCGTGCAATGATTGCGCCGATTGAATTGGCAACGCATAAGACTGCATATTACATTGGAAAGCCAAATCCTCTCATGATGCGCACAGGACTGCGACTTCTCGGCGCACATTCGGAAAATGTGGCAATGATCGGGGATCGGATGGATACGGATATTATTGCCGGCATTGAAACCGGACTGGATACGGCACTGGTATTATCGGGAGTAACCAGTAAGGCAGAGATAGAATGTTATCCCTATCGCCCCAGATTGGTATTGGAGGGTGTCGGAGATATTCCAGAATAATTTTACCTAGATTTTACACATACCTGCGCGTCGATTTTACAATTCTCTGATATAGTATGTTTGGAAAATGTAAAGACTAACCATAAGGAGAAGAATGAATCTATGAGCAGTGAAATCCTAACCACTCTGGGTGGTCTGCTGGGAGGCCTGGCCGTATTTATTTATGGCATGAACCTGATGAGTGAAGGCCTGCAGAAAGCTGCAGGCGAACGAATGCGACAAATTTTGGGGGTTCTAACCAAAAATCCAATTATTGGAATTTTGGCAGGCGCACTGGTAACGGCTGTGCTTCAGAGCAGTTCGGCGACAACCGTGATGGCAATTGGCTTTGTCAGCGCAGGCCTGATGAGTCTGCCGCAGGCGATCTCGGTTATTCTTGGTGCCAATATCGGTACTACGATGACAGCGCAAATTATTGCGTTTAAAATTGACGATTATATTTGGCCGATTGTGTTTTTGGGTTTTCTGCTTTACTTCTTCCCGAAAAAGGAGCAGGTGAAAAACATTGGTCAGACGGTGTTCGCATTTGGACTGTTGTTTGTCGGCATTACCACAATGAGCGGCGTGATGAAGCCGTTGGCATCCAGTCAGATCTTTTTGGATATGATCGGTTTTGTCGGAGAGATTCCGGTGCTGGGAGTTTTGACTGGCGCTTTGATGACGCTGGTCGTTCAGAGTTCTTCCGCTACGATTGCCGTGCTCCAAAATTTTGCATCGCAGCCGGCCGCGGATGGCGTATCCAGTATTTTGGGACTGGCCGGAGCGATTCCGATCCTGCTGGGCGATAACATTGGAACGACGATTACGGCCCTGCTAGCTACGGTTGGTCAGCCGCGGCAGGCCAAGCGAACCGCACTGGCACACTGTTTCTTTAACCTCTCTGGAGCCTTCCTCTTTATTTGGTTTGTGCCGTGGTATGCGCAGTTTATTCAATGGATTTCCCCGAAGGGAAACGAAGTGGATGTCATTGCACGACAGATTGCCAATGCACATACGGCTTTTAACATTATTATGACCCTGATCTGGCTTCCGATGATTCCTCTGTTGGTCAAAATTGTGACCAAGGTGATTCCGACTGTGGATACCATCGTAGCACCAGCGTATGAACCTCGTTTCCTGGATAACAATGTACGGCATCTCCCATCCGCAGCCCTGAAGCTGACCCGCCGTGAACTGGTTCGTATTGGTAATTTTGTGGTTGAGATGTCGCATCTTGCGCGAGAGGGATTTTTGGAGGGAGCAGACGAGCGTCTGGAGCGTGTGTATGAGTTGGAGGATGTCGTAGATATTCTTCAGGATAAGACGACCAATTACCTCTCATCCCTGTGCACGACAGGTTATCTGACCGTCAAGCAATCGGGAATGGTATCCAATCTGATTCAGGCAGTCAGCCATTTTGAGCGGATTGGCGACCAACTGACGAGTATTTCTAATTTCGCAAAGCTCAAACGAGACCGGAAATATTCTTTTACGGATGCAGCGATGGAGGAATTGACAGAGATCTTCGAAAAGGTAATCATTATGTTGCAGGACACTGTGTGTGCATTTGATACCAAAAATACGGATCTTGCGTCAACCGTTGTACAGCGACAGGAAGATATCGAGACTTTGGAGAGAATACTGAGCCAGAAGCATATGGAACGGCTGCAGCTCGGACTGTGTTCTCCGGAAAATACGGTAACGTATACAGACGTTCTGCACGATCTTGCCAGCATTGGGGAGTTTTGCTCGGATATTTCTGAGATTTTACTCGACCCGGATTTGATTGCAGAGCTGAAAAGTGGTGATGTTGTGGATCATATGAAAGGAGCATCGACATCGTGATAGCTGACAGCCGGATTCCAAAAAAAGAATTGTGTGAATTATATAGCCGGGACAGCCGGGGAGATATTCACCTGAATGTCAAATCTGTGTTGTTTGGAGGCTATGATCCGGTTGAAACCGGAAAAGTAGTGGAACAGCTTAATTCCTATTATCGTGATATTATTGTGAGTCTCGTACAGGAAATTACGGAAAAAGATCGTGAACTCTCTGATTTTAGACGAAGAAATTCATAAAGAAAAGGAACGTCTCACGTTATCGTAAGACGTTCCTTTTCTGTTCTGTTTTCCACATTTTTATGTTATCCTTATCAGTCACAATAGACAGGATGGAATTTGGGGATTCCAGTTGTATTTGAGTGTGATATGAAATGTGAAAAAAATGAAAACAATTTGAAAAAGCGATAATAAGTCGATTTTTTGTCTGGTTTTCAGTTGATTTTCTGCGACAGGTGCATTAAAATAACAATGTCAAGCGACGGACTTCAGTGAAGAGCTTGGCTGGAAGGAATGCGGAGAATTCCGTTGAAGGTCAATTCCAGGACGTTATGTACTAATTGTTCTGTGGACACATTGGGGTGCTCCCGATACCAAACTTGCAGGCAGTTCGTAAGACCGCCGATGATAAAGTCCAAAGCCAGACTGAGTGGGACCGTCGGTTCCAAGTCGCCGGCCTCGACAATTCGGGTGATTTCTCGGCGCAGATATGCACGAAATTCGCTGGCGAACTTTGGGTCGCCTTTTTCGGAGAGCAACACGCAGAGAAAACGATTGGTTTTGTCGAGCTGGGCGATGGTTTCCTGCAGCATAGATTCACAATCACCGTGATTTTCTGGTTTTGGCCTTGACTCACGCATTAAAGAATATAGCTGTTCTTCGACATAATCCAGAACTTGCTGAGCGTTTTTAAAGTAGATGTAGAATGTTGCACGATTATAGCCGGCGCGGTCTGTAATCTCTTTAATTGTAATTTTATTGATGTCTTTTTCGCAGTATAGATCCCAAAATGCATTGACCAGATTGTTTCGGGTTTTTTCTCGGGCATCTGCATATGTTCCCATAATCGCTCCTTTCACATGGTAAAGAGTGGTATTCTGGGGTTATTATAACAACGTGTTGTTGGGTTTTCAAGAGGTTCAGGAGAGAAATATGAGAGATTTTTTGCAAAGAATCATGTATGGACGATATGGCATGGATTCATTAGGACGTGTGACAATTTGGGGATACTTTTTTGTTCTGCTCGCGTTCTGGATATTACATTGGAAGATTTTGTACTGGATTTCCATGGCACTCTTTGTGATTACGTTCTTCCGGATGATGTCAAGGAATACCTGGAAGCGTCAGCAGGAAAATGTGAAGTTCCAAACAATTTGTCATTCTATTCACACAGGATTTCTGTTTCGTGTGCGAAAGCTCCGAGAATGGCGCACGTATCGGTATCGTAAATGCCCGCACTGCCAGTCTGTTTTGCGCTTGCCGCGTCGACGGGGAAAGCATTCGGTCTGCTGTCCGCGATGCCATCAGGATTTTGATATTCGAATCCGTTTTTAACAATATCTGCTCAGAACCGCTGTCTTGAACAGCGGTTTTTTATGGAATGATTGACGGTGTTTTTCAAAGAGGGTATAATGAAAACGGGATTTGGAAGAGAATCTTGTGAAATAGGAGAGTTATATTGCATGAACTATGATTATTTGATTGTTGGAGCCGGCTTTTTTGGCAGTGTTTTTGCGCATGAAGCAAAGAAAAAAGGGAAGACCTGTTTAGTGCTGGAGAAACGCCCGCAGATTGGTGGAAACTGCTACACCAAGACGGTAGAAGGGATTCATGTGCACCAGTACGGAGCGCATATTTTTCATACTTCGGATCGAAAAGTTTGGGAGTATGTCAATCAATTTGCTGAGTTTAATCATTATATCAACTCGCCGATTGCGAATTATCACGGAGAAATTTATAATATGCCCTTCAATATGAACACGTTCAGCAAGTTGTGGAATATTTCTACACCGCGTGAGGCACGTTCGATCATTGAAGCGCAGAGAGGCAGCATTGCGCAGCCGAGAAATCTGGAGGAACAGGCTATTTCTCTGGTTGGAACAGATATTTATCAAAAGCTGGTCAAAGGATATACGGAAAAACAGTGGGGGCGTGATTGTGCCGAGCTTCCTGCGTTTATTATCAAACGGCTTCCGGTTCGTTTTACATATGATAACAATTATTTTAATGACCGTTGGCAGGGAATTCCAATTGGCGGTTATACGCCGATCTTTGAGCGCATGCTGGATGGCGTTGAGGTCCGCCTGAACTGTGACTATCTGGAGGATCGAGAGAAATACAATGCCATGGCCGACAAGATTGTGTATACCGGTGCGATTGACCAGTATTTTGAGTATTGTTATGGTCCACTGCAATTCCGCAGCCTGCGATTTGAGAGTGAGATTTTGCCCGAGGAGAACTATCAGGGCAATGCAGTGGTGAATTATACGGATCGCGAAACGCCATACACGCGTGTGATTGAGCACAAGCATTTTGAGTTTGGTACGCAGCCGAACACGGTGATTACACGGGAATATCCGACTGACTGGCATGTTGGGGAGGAAGCGTATTACCCTGTAAACGATGAAGAAAACAGTGCCTTGTATGCCCGATATGCGGAGCTGGCTGAGAAAGAGACGAACACGATCTTTGGAGGCCGTCTGGGAGAATACAAATACTATAATATGGATCAGGTGATTGCATCCGCACTCCTGCTGGCGGAATCGGAATTAGAAGAAAGAGGAGCTCTGGTGTAATACCACAGTGGACGATGGGACAAATAGAAAAGGGCGCAGAGGCTCAGCGTTGCGGCTGAGATCCTATGCGTCCTTTTGTTATTCTTGGGAGCCGCAAAGCTTTTGGATGACTTCGGGGACCGTAGAAAGTTTGTTCACTTCACCAACACGGGCGCCGCAGAACACGAGCCCGCCGGTTTGTGCACCGTTGGCAGCATCGAACAGGGCCTGAGACAGGCAATAGGGGGAGCGTTCGGGAGAGCAAATGTCCGGCATACAGCGGAAGCAATGTTGAATTGGGATTCCGCCTTTATCATAGGCTTGCTGGCAGAATGGTGTGTTGACTGCGCGTGCTGCAAATCCGGTTGGGCTTTTGATGATACGGGCGTCACCGTCAGCTGCATCGATATATGTCTGTTTGAATGCATCGGATGCATCACATTCCTCGGTGGCGACAAATTCCGTACCGATCTGAACGCCGGATGCCCCCAGACCGACCATCCGGGAGACGTCGGCATGCGAATTGATTCCTCCGGCAGCGATCACTGGAATGGTGGTGCCGTGCTGCTGTGCAAAGGTATTGACATAATTGCAAACTTCCGGAAGAATTTCTTCCAGGGTTTGATTCGTACCGTTGTACAACTCTTCAAGTTTAAAGCCGAGATGACCGCCGGCCAGAGGACCTTCTACGACAACAGCATCGGGAAGACGCTGATGTTTTTTCCACCAGGACGTCAAAACCAGTCGGCAAGCGCGGACAGAAGAGACAATGGGAACCAGACAGGTGCGGCTTCCAGCGACAAGGCGAGGAAGAGAAAGAGGGAGTCCGGCACCCGAAATAATCAGATCCGCTCCGTGTTTCACTGCTTGCGTGACATATTCGTCATAGTGCGCATCAATCGACATAAAATTCATGCCGATGATGCCGGAAGGAGAGAGAGAGCGCGCGCGCTTGAGTTCAGAAGCGATGGAGCGCAGGTTTGCAGAGACTGGATCACGCTGAAAGTCTGGGTCGCGGAAACCGATTTGGACTCCGGAAATGATGCCAATTCCTCCCGCGTTGGCGACAGCAGAGGCCAGCCCGGAAAGAGAAATTCCGATTCCCATGCCGCCTTGAATAATCGGGAATCGGGGTTTTAAGCTGCCAATGGAAAGAGAAGGAAGATTCATATGCTACTCCTTACGGTGAAATTAATTTAATAAACTAATAAAAACAAAAGTAGTATAGCATACTACTTTGTGAAATGCAAGATTATTTGACAGAAAAAATAATAATGTTGAAAAAAGAAAGAACAGCCGCCAACAGAGCGGCTGTTCGATTATTTTTTGTATGTATCCGAATGGGCTTACGGGGAGACGTTATACACGCTGTCCGATTTCGGAAATCTGTGCAGCGGTAGCCAGTCCAGCAGTAAATGCCGTTGCGCTGCCGGCGGCAATGCCTTTGCGGAAGGCATCGACATAGCTTTCGCGCTCCAGATAACCGGCGATAAACCCGGCGACCATGGAGTCTCCAGCGCCAATCGTATCAATAACATCGCCCTCGGGGGCAGGGGCTTCCATAATATGTCCGTCTTCTGTCAACAGCAGAGCACCGTGTGCGCCCATGGATACCAGGACGTTGCGTGCACCCTCTTCCTGCAGATGCTGAGCACAGCAGACGATGTCATCATATTCCTTCAGCGGGCGGCCAAACAACTCACCTAACTCAATGAGATTTGGTTTGATCAAATAGGGGCGATATGGCAGCGTGCGGCGCAGCAGGTAACTGGTCGCATCCACGATGACACGAATCTTATTGGTGTCAACGTGATCCAAGATTTGTTCATAGATATCCTGGGGGAGTGAGATTGGAATACTGCCGGCCAAAACCAGGGTGTCTCCTGCCTTGAGACGATTGATTCGGATCATGAGCTGGTCATAATCTTCTTTTTGAATCACAGGACCTGCGCCATTGATTTCAGTTTCAATACCGCTGGTCAGCTTGATGTTGATACGGGAAAAGCCGGATGGTAACCGGATGAAATCGGTTTTACAATTGAGTTCCGCCATGCCGCTTTCGATTTGCTCACCGGTGAAGCCGGCGATAAAGCCGAGCGCAACATTCGGAACTCCCATACGCGTCAGGACGATGGAGACGTTGATTCCTTTGCCACCGACGTGGATGCTTTCTCCGGTCATACGATTGAGACGACCAATTTGCAGATTATCAACATGGACAGAGTAGTCCAGAGAAGGATTGAATGTTACAGTGTAGATCACGATTACTTCACCTCAATTATAGTAGTGTAGTCGGTATAAACAGAATGGCTGCGCCCGGAATCCGTCGTGATAATGGATGCGTCGGATAGTGGTGCAAATGTCAGCGTTGCGATGGTATCGAATTTTGCGGAGTCTGCGAGGATATAGCGGCTGCGACACCGATGCATGGCTTCAGACTTTACCGCAGCCTCGTTGACCTCCGGGGTAGTATATCCCGCTTTGATGCTGATCCCATTGACGCCAAAGAAGCCCTTTGTGAAATTAAACCGGCGCAGTGCATCAATGACACTGGGTCCGACAACCGCTTCGGTCATCGGTTTGACCTCTCCGCCGAGCATGACCACATGATATCCGGCGTGTGCGAGGATGCGTGCGTGCTCCAATGCGTTGGTCACAAAGGTTACGTCGGTAATGCGCAGATAATCCGTGATCAAAGCGGTCGTGGAACCGGCATCGAGAAAAATCACATCACCGCTTTCTACCAATCCGGCGGCATAAGCGGCAATTGCTCGTTTTTCGTCCAGGTTGAGGTCGTTTTTTGTAGTAATATCACTGTCGTGGCTGAGATAACTCGTCAATGCGGTCGCACCGCCATGTACTTTGAGCAGACGCCCCTGTCGGTGCAGCGCAGTCAGGTCACGGCGAATGGTTGACTCTGATGCGCCGAGATGACTGGTCAGCTCCGTTACGGTCACGGCCTGCTGTTTTGTCAGCAGCTCCAGAATTGCGCGATAGCGTTCTTCTGTCAGCATAATGGTCCCTCCTGTTTCATGCGACTGGGTTCTATTTTTAGTATACCGGGAAAATCATGCTAAGTCAATCAAAAACGCCGCTCATTCAACCAAAATCAGTCAAACGATTTTGGAAAAACTAGCTAAATTTTGTGTTGGTTTCTTGGAATTTATAGGACAATATCAATGGAAAAACAAAAAGGAACGGTTCGATGACCGTTCCTGATTTTTAAGAAGAAAAGTATTGTGTCAGCAAAGGATGGTTGCGGCATACTGGTATGAGCTGCGGAAAATCACGGGCAATGCGCTGGGCGCAGCGCATGCAAAACAAATGGCGTTCTTCCGGATGTGTGTGAAGAAGCTGTTTGTAGCCCCACAAGTGGGTAAAGAGAGTCTGCTCCGTAGAAAACAGATCTGGCAGTTCGGACAATGCTTGGATCGAACTGCCCCGTTGGGCGGCACACATAGGAAGCAGACGCTGTTCGGCGAACACCATGTAATGCAATGGATGTCGTCCGCGGGCGGCGAAAATGAAGTCCAGTGCGTGTCGGCAGTAAGCGGTTCGGAGCGGCTCAGAAGTGATGCAGCAAAGGGCTGTATTGCAAGCGGGAAGGGAAAAATCCCAGTCAGTCGGATAACGGTAGTCCGAACAACAGAGAAATGTTGTTGGATCTGGATAGATGTCCGGCTGCAGTTCCTCATAGTGGATGACTGTGAGGTCAGAGCGGGAAAAACGCTCATTCAGCGAAGTCCATACGATAAAATCGGTATCCAGCATCACACAGGGAGCATGCATCTGGTTGAGTGCAAACAGTTTGCCCGCCGCCCAGAATGTGGAAGGATCCACCGTGTAGGGAATGCTATCTAAGGTGGAAAAAATGCCGTCATCCCACAGACAATCCAAACCACAAGAGCGGAAATAGCGCTCTCCCATGCGATCGGTGACCAAACAAATACTGCCGTTGGACTGCCGCCACTGCATCGCGGAAAGTATCGTACACATCAGGTCAAAATCGGTAACAGAGAAGGGTTGTCCGGGATGAGACGCGGCGTAAGGACGCGTCCACAGCGTGTGAAAGGCTTTCATCAGATCAGATGTAATCCGTATCCGCCGAGTAGCGTTTGATTAGAACCATACGGTGGCTGAACGGCAAAAGACGAATAGGAGGTATGGCGAACCAGGAAAGAGCCAGAGGTAATCCAATAGGAACCCGAAGTCAGACGATACGAACCAGACGTCAGAACATAGGATCCGGATGTACGGTAGGACCCGGATCCGCGTGGAAGCACTGTTTCTCCGACGACGAGAAACCGCTGCTGGATTTCTCCGGTCACAGGATCTGTGTATGGAACATAGCGTATGGTGCCAGGACGATATTCAACAGCTGGTGCAGTGGTCGCTTGAGGCTGGATAGCAGCGCGGTCTGCATCAAAAGCCTGTGCCGCAATTGCACGAAGATCCTGCGAGACGGCGAAGGGATCGTTGTGCGGCAGATCAGGTGCAGAGGGTTCGGGTTCACGGGCAGGTTCTTCTTTGGGATTCAGATGACGTTGGTAGCTGGCCTGATCCATGGGACAGCCATTCAGCATTTGGATGCCGGGATAGCGCTCACAGATGGATGGGATGTTGGATTTTTGTTTGTTGGACAAGACGAACACACCCTTTCAAAAATAGAACTGCCCGCTGAAACGGATGGGCTTTGGCGAAACGGAAAATGACGCATGGATGCTCTCTCTTCTATGCGGAGCACTTCCTGAAAACAAATTAAAGATAATACAATTATACTGGAACGTCGGCGCGATGACAAGAGTCATTCGGTAGAACATCAACAATTCTATTGTTTGTGTTGGTTAACGCGGGCGCGAGGCTTTTTCTGTCCTCGACTGCTGTGAGAAAGGCCGCCATGCTTTCGACGGGTTTCAGAGGGTGTGCGCTTCTTAGAAGATCCGGTAGAACGGCGGTCTGGCTTACGACTGTGCAGCGCTTTTTCTTTCGGTTCTTTGGGGACGTGGTGCTCTGCAGATTTTGTGCGTTTGGGAACAGCAGACGGAACGATGCGTTCTGATGTGGGGCTGTTTTCTGCGGAGTCATCATGCGACTGGCCATCGGAATAGACGCGGACATCGGTAGTTACACCGCCGATTTTCGTACCATTGACTTTTTTGATGATGCGATTTTTAAATTTACTGGGCACTTCCACGAGGCTGTATTCCCCATAGCAGTAGATTTTCTGAATCATTTTGCCGGGAATGCGGGCAGCATCGGCAATCGCAGCCGTGATATGGTTGGGAGCGACACGCTGATAACGCCCGACGCTAAAACGAAGACGAACGTAACCGTCGGGAACCGGCGGGAGAGGGGAGCCTTGCTTCCGACTGTTGGAGTGAGGCAGAACCAGATGGGGCACGTCGTTCATTTCACGCCGAATGAGCAGGGAGAGGAGGGATTCTGCAAGGTGCTCGGCACTGGTTTTTTGAAGCAGACGGAGAAGAATCTCGTTGATTTCCTGACTGCTGCTGTGTGACAGCTCGTCGTTCAGCTCGTCCAGGATATGCTGGATTTTTTGCTGACGGATGTCGTCCGTGTTGGGCAGTGAGAGCGGCTGAATGCTGGCGTGGGTAAAGCGGGCAATGTCCCGGAGCTGAGCAACTTGTCGGCGTCCGGCTGCCAAAGTGTAGGAAATTCCCTCTTTGCCGGCGCGACCGGTGCGGCCGATTCGGTGAATATAGTATTCGTAATCCTGCGGAATGTCGTAGTTATAGACGATTGACACATTGTCGACATCAATTCCGCGCGCGGCAACGTCGGTTGCAATGAGAATGGGGGTGCGTCCGGATTTAAACGCCTGCATCACCGCGGTGCGCGCTTCCTGTTTGATGTCGCCGTGCAGACAGGCGCAATGGAAGCCATGCTCGGTCAGATAGCGGTTGAGTTCCTCCACCATTTTCTTGGTGTTGCAGAAAATGATACATCGCTGCGGCTCATGGACATGGAGCAGCAAGCCGAGGGCATCGCTTTTTCCGCCGAGGGGAACCTCATAGTAATATTGCTGAACAGTATCAATCGTGCGGACGTGATCCGCCGCAGTTTCAATGGTCAGAGGATTGGTTTGAAATTGGTTGGCTATGTCGAGAATTTCCTGCGGCATGGTAGCGGAAAACAGCAGCGTTTGATGCGGTGCAGGAGCAAATGTGAGGATGCACTCGATGTCCTCGCGGAAACCCATGTCCAGCATTTCATCGGCTTCATCCAGAATGACCATGCCGAGCTGTTCCATTCTCAGGGTCTTTCGATGAATGTGGTCGATAACACGTCCCGGTGTGCCGATTACAATGTCTGCGCCGCGCCGCAGCTGAGGGATCTGATTTTGAATTGGCTGTCCGCCGTAGACACAGACGGTACGAACGCCCTCGACAAAGCGGGTCATTCGACGGATCTCATCGCATACCTGCATGGCCAGTTCACGGGTGGGGCAGAGCACCAGAACCTGAGGGCTGGAGCAGTCGGGGTGCTTGAGACAATGCTCGACCGCAGGAATACCAAAGGCGAGCGTTTTGCCGGTTCCGGTGTGGGAGCGTCCGATAACGTCTTGACCGCGTAAAATGGCGGGAATGGCGCGGGTTTGTATCTCGGTTGGTGTGGATAATCCGGCCTCCGTGAGCGCGCGAATCACCCCGGATGTCAGGCCAAGTGTTTCAAATGTGGTTTGAGAAGTCATATCCTGAGACAACAAAGGTTCCTCCTATATTGAGACCAGGGTTCGGAAGAACACCTGGTAAGTGATGGATAAAGAAAAAAGCGGGATCGAGTAATCGGAATCCCGCCAAAATAGTATATCTTTTTTGTGGTGCAACGTCAACGAAAAAGCATCATTCCGTGACGGAAATGACAGTTTCGATAGTTTCCACTGCCGTGCAGGAGAGTTCTTTGGAAATTCTGCGCGCAAACCCTGTCAAAGTTTTTCCGGGGCCGATTTCCAGGGCAGAATGGTAGCCGTCTGCCAGCATGGTGTGCACGAGATCCTTCCAGCGAACCGGAGAAACCATGTGGCATTCCAGATGGGCCGGGAGATCATCAGTGGAGAGAAGCTGTCCGCTGACGTTTGTGTACAGTGGAACCGCAGCTTCGTGAACAGTGAGTGAGGCGGCAAAGGCACGGAGCTCGGCAGCGGCTTCTGCCATGAGTGGTGTG
>CAYLXH010000027.1:0-18997 GCA_964387535.1 uncultured Butyricicoccus sp.
TCCTGCGCAAATCCGCCGTATTTCTCACGAGTAGATTTATGATACCATTTGTTTTTGTATTTGTCAACTCTTTTTCTGCTTTTTCAATTTCTTTTGACCTAGCGCCTATCCTATGCTATAATAATGCATCATAATACTTTTGTCTTATCATCAGTTATACTATTCCATCTATTTGGAAAGGATAGGTACAGTATGTCCAATTACACATATGAGGCGTTGACTGCTCTTGAACAGTCTCTGGTATTTGATTCATTCTCCCGGGCAGATGCTGCAACACTGGGCGCTCTTTTAGATGAAGAAGCAACAAAAGCAGGCTGTCCTGTTGCTTTTGAAATCGTTCTGAACGGATTAGTTGTATTCCGTTACTTCCAGGACGGTTGTCCTGCAGAAAGCAATAATTGGCTCATGCGCAAGCGCCGAGTCATTGAATCGCAACAGATGGCCTCTCTTCGTTTTGGAAAGCTCTTGGAATCACGCGGTCAAACGTTGGAAGATAATCTGATGAATCCTCAAGATTATGCGCCAGGCGGTGGTGGGATGCCGATCACGCTGCGTGGCACCGGCGTTATTGGTTCCGTATGCGTGTCCGGCTGCCCGGATCACCTTCGCGATCAGGACATTGTTTCCAAAGCAATGCTTCGTCTGTTAGACTATAAATCATAAGAAGGGTTTTTACCATGCCAATCAAAATTGAAAACAGCCTTCCGGCCTGCGCCATTTTGGAGAGTGAAAACATCTTTGTTATGACCCAGGACCGGGCCATGACGCAGGACATCCGTCCATTAAAAATCGGTATTCTGAATCTGATGCCAACAAAGATTGTTACAGAGACGCAGCTGCTTCGCTGTCTCTCCAACACACCACTCCAAATTGAAGTAGATCTCATTATCACAGGATCCCATGTTGCCAAAAACACGCCGGAAGATCACCTACTAAAGTTTTACCAAACCTTCGACCAGGTGAAAGAGAACTATTACGATGGTTTTATCATCACCGGTGCTCCTATTGAAAAACTCCCATTTGAAGAAGTCGATTATTGGCCGGAAATGGTTGAAATCATGGAATGGACCAAAAAACATGTCCACTCCACACTCCACATCTGCTGGGGCGCACAGGCCGCTTTATACTATCATTATGGTATCCAAAAGTATATGCTGGACAAAAAAATTGCCGGTATTTACAAACACCATATTATGCCCAACCGCATCAATGAAAGTCTGCTGCGTGGGTTTGATGATGTATTTAAAGCTCCTCACTCCCGATATACCACCATCCTGTCGGAAGATATCCTGCGTCATCCGGCGTTGACTCTCCTGGCAGAATCGTATGAGGCCGGTCCTTATCTGATTACCGCCAAAAACGGTCGACAGCTATTTGTAACCGGTCACAGCGAGTACGACAAGGACACACTGGCAAAAGAATATTTCCGTGATCTGCGCAAAGGGCTCAATCCAGATATCCCGGAAAACTACTTTGACGGCGACAATCCCCACAATGAGCCTCGCTTAAACTGGCGTTCTCATTCGACCCTATTGTTTACCAATTGGTTGAACTATTACGTCTATCAGTCCACCCCGTATGACATCCATACTCTTGCCTAAAAAATTCCCGTTCCAATGGAACGGGAATTTTTATTTTCCAACAGTCTGCCGGCTATCCGTCAGCAGGTTGCGCCTCCAGTTACCTGAGATCCAAGAATCTCCGCCTTCTTTTCCAGCAGTTCCTTCCCCAGAATCATTGCCTCCGCCTTATCAAACCCAATTCGTTCAATCGTATCGGCAAAGCGTTCTCCCGGAATTCCTTCCGAGCGGAACAGCAGGATCGACTTTTCCACAACGTCAAACAGCTCATTCTTATCTGTGAATACCTTAGAGATCATACGTCCATGGGCAATCTTCTTGCCCCACCGTCCGCCAATGTATACACGCCATCCATAAGTACTCTCGTCATTGCAGTGGAACGGACATCTCGTCACGCATCGTCCACAGTTATTGCACAGCTTCGGATCAATCACAAGCTTTCCATCCACAACTTTTGCGGCATGGACCGGACATGCCTGTTCAACCTGACATTTTCCGCACCCTCTGCAGGTATCCTCATCAAACTGCGGAACTCTCGCACCAATGATCCCCAGATCATTCAGATTCGGTTTCACACAGTTATTGGGACATCCTCCCAGAGCAATTTTAAACTTATGCGGAAGTGCGACCTCCCGGTATCCGAGATAAAAACGATTGTGAATCTCGTCGCTCAGTTCATAGGTGTCATACAATCCATACTGACACGTTGTTCCCTTACAGGACACTACCGGACGCACCTTACTTCCTGTACCACCTGTCAACAAACCGACTTTTCCAATGTATTCCCGAAATGCGTCAATATCATGATAATCAATTCCCGACACTTCTACCGTCAACCGCGTCGTGAACATCATATGACCATCGCCATATCGCTCTGCCGCTTCCTGGATTGCCTTTGCTTCTTCGACTGTAATCCGTCCGTTTCTGGTGATAACACGTCCATTAAATTTATTGGTACCCTTGTGCTGGAGGAATCCAAGTCCTTTCACACGCTTGATATCTGCCGCAGATAATGTGCAGGTATCCTCTGCTGGAGCGCGTTCTCCGTTTAATTCACCGATATAGCTTTCCAGCAGTTCCGCCGTCATCTCTACCACATCTGTACAGCGGTTGGCTTCTGTCTTATACTGCGCCGCCAGTGTTTCACAGGAAATCGTGGACATTTTTTTCTCAAATGCTGCGACAAATCCGGCAGCCAACTCCTTGACATCATCTCGGTCACGGAACAGCTTACTGATTACAGCAACCGCACCGATCAGCGCTCCACACGTACTGCCACATCCCATTCCCGTTGCAAAACCTGCAAACAGTTCCATCTCGTTTCCATTTAGTCCCAGTCCATACACTTCGTTGGCCGCAAGAAGGATTCCATCCGAACAGTGTTTTCCCAAATCCTTATAATAATAGCGTGCCTTGTCTTTTAACATATCAGTACCTCCTTCTTCATTGTTGTATCAAAGAATTCTCCCCTTCTATAATCTCGGACTATAGAAGATCAGAAAAATTTTATGATATTATATACACTGACACTCATTACCAAAATCATTGCCAATTCAAACAGGCGTGTCGCCTGCTTCTCATTAATCTTCCTATTAATTGCTCTGCCAATTTCGCTTCCGGTAATTCCAAATACAATCATCCCGATCAGAATTGCCGCAGAAAACGGTGGGATACCATCAAAAACAACCGTCTTGCATGTACTCGCCAACTGGCTGAAGAGAACGATATACAAACTGTTCTGTGTCGCCTTTTTGGTCGGCATCGAAAAGAAATAGTACAGGATTGCTACATTAAACGGACCACCTCCAATTCCGAGAAATGAACCCAAAATCCCAAGAAAAAAGCCAATCAGAATCATTACCATCCGGGAAGATACCTGTTTTGGTGCAATCCGGTCTTTTTCCAGCGTATATACAAACGAAGCAATCGTAGCAACCAGAAGCAGGAGTGCCTGCACCCCGCCTGCTTTATTCGGATTCACAAACAACGAAGCCACAAGGGAAAACAGCTGTTTTCCCATCAATCCTCCGATCGCAGCACTGACTGCCAAATAGGTTGTGTTTTTTACGTCAAGGACGGACTCTTTTTTCACCAACGTCTTGCCAAGAGTCCACCCGGTCATCAGGATTACCGTACAGCCCGATAAAAATGTAACGGTTGCGACCGACATCACACCGGTAGCATCCAGAACCGGCTTGATAATAATCCCTCCGCCCATACCACTCAACGCACCAAGAGTACAGGCAAACAATGCTACGGCAAAACAAATGACATACAACACAACTACCATGCCCCCGATCTATCAGGCACAGGGAATCCTTTTTCTCCCTTTTCCTGCATTCAGTATACCACACTGTGATTTCAATGTATATGGTTAGTGTTATATATTTTAATTTTTTTATATGTTTTTTTTATATCAATATTGTCAATCTGTTCTTTCCCATCAATGCAGTCATCTCTTCCTGCGCTCAGGTAATGACAAAACCGCCATTGACTCCCAGGATTTGTCCCGTGACAAAACGAGCTTGCTCCGATCCAAGGAAAAATATAGTATCTGCTATTTCCTCGGGCACACCGATTCGCCCCAACGGAGTTTCCTCCGCCAATTCTCGCATCACCTCCGCTTCATGCATCGCATTCATTTCCGTATTGATGACACCGGGACAGACGCAGTTAACCCGAATTCCAGATAGCCCCAGTTCTTTCGCCAGTGCCTTTGTCAGTCCCAGCACCGCAGCCTTGGATGCGGAGTAATGTACTTCACAGGAAGCCCCTACCTGCCCCCATATTGAGGACACCGTAACAATGGAGCCGGATCCACGAGAAATCATCGCCGGCAGCGCCTCCTGGATCACACGATACATTCCACCGACATTGACCGAGAACATCGTTTCCCAATCATCCTCCGTAATTTCCGTAAACAGCTTCTGCTGAGCAATCCCTGCATTACAGACCAACACATCCGGTACGCCAAAATGTGCTTCCGCTAATCTCACCATCCGATGAATCGCCGCACGATCTGCCATATCCGCCCGCACAGGGAGGCACTCACCTCCCAGATCCACGATTTCCTGAGCAAGATCCAACACCTGCTGTTCCGCCTGCGAATACCCTGCCGTCACCGCATATCCATCCCGTGCAAAGCGCAGCGCACAGGCGCGCCCAATTCCGCGAGACGCTCCCGTAATCAGCACCGATGGTCTCATGTTTTCTCCCTTCTGCAGCAAGAGGGCGGCATCCTCAACGAACACCACCCTCCTTGTCTCACACTATATTTACGCCGCCTGTCTCCCTCCGGTACGCTCACCGGTTTTAAATAGCGACTGTCTGCGACACTTCGTACAGGCTCTGGCTCAGATCCTTGCTCATTGCCAGTCCCTCTTCAATATCATAATCCGTGACATCATTGTTGCGCGCACAAACAACACGGTTTGAGGCACCTTCCATCAAAATTTTCACTGCATGATGTCCCATTCGCGTTGCCATCACGCGGTCGCGAACCGTCGGGGAACCACCGCGCTGGATATGGCCCAAAATCGTAACGCGCGCATCAATTCCCGTCGCTGTGTGAATGCGGTCTGCAACATCCTGTGCATGTCCAACACCTTCAGCCACAATGATAATATGGTGCTTTCTTCCACGAATACGATTGGCACGCATTTTTTCCACAATCATCGTATTGAAATCAATCTCACGTTCCGGAAGCAAAATAGCCGTCGCACCACAGGCAACGCCAACCTCCAGTGCCAGATGACCCGCACGCCGTCCCATGACTTCTACCACTGAGCAGCGTTCATGTGACTGCATGGTGTCGCGCAAGCGGTCAATCGCACCGATCGCCGTATTGCACGCGGTGTCAAACCCAATGGTATAATCGGAGCAGACAATATCGTTGTCAATCGTTCCCGGAATACCAATTGCCGGAACGCCCAGGCGGGACAGCGCCTGCGCGCCACGGAAGCTGCCGTCGCCGCCGCACACAACCAGACCGTCCAAGCCCATGTAGTGCGCATTATTGGCCGCCTGCTGCAATCCTTCCTCCGTCAGCATCTCCAGGCAGCGTGCGGTATAGAGCATCGTGCCGCCTTTGGAAATGATGCCGTCTACGCTTCTCGCGCTCAAATCCAGGACATCCCCATTGATCAAGCCGCTGTATCCGCGGCGAATTCCGAGACACGCAATCCCATATGCCGCCGCCGTTCGGACAACGCTGCGGACAACCGCATTCATTCCCGGCGCATCACCGCCACTGGTGAGAATTCCAATTCGTCGAATCTGTTTTTCTGTGTTTTCCATTGTCAAACCCCTTCCAATTCCTACAACAGAGTATTGCTGATCTTCCGAAATAGATGTACTTTTTTCCAAAGCGGTGTCCAACCGCTCTATTCTTATTTTATTATAACATTTTCGTCACCAATAATAAACTTTATTTTATCAAATAAACGTAAATTATTGTAAATCCACAATGTCTTTGGCGTCATCCATCGTTTTCGGGAAGCTGCATCGCACACAATAACCGGCAGATCGCCCCGATATTCTGCCAACAGTGCTTTGATCTGTTCCATCCTTGGATCTTCCAACCCATTCATCCGCAGATACAGTCGGTGGCGGCAGGGCTGTCCATCCGGCGCCTCCGGATTCTGTTGTGTATTCTTCGGAACCGGCGCTTCTCTGCGCCGCGCCGCACGTCCTCCGCGGCCGCCTTCGCACTCTGCCCTCGCCTGCGCCAGATACTCTTCCTCCAGCGGGAACATCGCCGACACGATAATTTTCGGCGCTTCCTCCTCGCGGGCATCAATCCGTCCGACAACAAACACGGCGCGATCTTCCTTTAGGCACTCTCCTGCCTGCTGCATCGCCGACTGGAATACAATCAGCTCCGCCGATCCGCTCAAATCCTCTGCTGTCACATATGCCATCATGGAATTATTTTTTGTCGTCTTCATCCGCACTGCTGTGATTACAGCGCACAGCAAGACGTTCATTCCATCCTGATAAACCGGCTGCTCTGCTTCCGGCGACAGATCCTCTTCAATCCGACGAATCAATGCACACTCCGCCTTTGTGATCAGCTCGGTATACTCATCCATCGGATGTCCGGACAGATACAGCCCCGTCGTCTCCTTTTCCATCGAGAGAATATCGCGCCGGCTCAGCTCCGGCAAATTGGGCAATGCAATGCGTTCCCTCGGCGTCTCATCCCCGGTCATGCCAAACAAGTCCATCTGTCCTTCCAGATTCCGCCGATGTGTGTTGGCCACCGAGTTCAGTACCGTATCATACACCGCCAGCAACTGATTGCGCCGATACCCAAGCGAGTCAAATGCGCCCGCTTTGATCAGCCCTTCCAGCGCCCGCTTGTTCATGTCATATCCGTACATTCGCTCACAGAAATCCTCAAACGAACCGAAGCGTCCGCGTTCCCGACGCTCACTCTCCAGCGATTTCAGCAAGGCTCGTCCGACATGGCGGATGGCGGCCAATCCAAAGCGAATACTGCCGTCTGACGGATTGCTCACAAACCCCTCACACGATTCGTTGACATCCGGAGGCAGCACGGCAATTCCCATACTTCGGCATTCCATGCTGTATTCTGACACCTTGCCGGCGGAATCCAGAATACTGGTTAACAGTGCCGCCATATACTCACTCGGATAGTGACACTTCATATATGCGGTCTGAAAGGACACCACCGCATAGGAAACCGCATGTGCCTTGTTAAACGCGTAGTTGGCAAAATCCATAATTTCGTCAAAAATTTCTTCTGCCACGCGTTCTTCCACGCCGCGGTTTACTGCACCGTCAATCCCCAGCTCTTTGTTTCCATAGATAAAATTGGTTCGTTCTTTTGCCAGCTCCTTCATCTTCTTTTTGGACATCGCACGGCGCACCATATCTGCCTTGCCCAGCGAATACCCGGCCAACACACGGAACACTTCCATGACCTGTTCCTGGTAAACCATGCAGCCATAGGTGACATCCAGAATATCCTTGAGAAGCGGATGCTTATAGTTGACCCGAGAAGGATCATGCTTACACGCAATATACCGCGGAATCGACTGCATCGGTCCCGGACGGTACAGTGCCACGACTGCGGTAATATCTTCAATCGAGTGCGGCTTGAGTCCGGTAACCACATTGGTAATGCCCGCACTTTCCAGCTGGAACACCCCGCTTGTCTTTCCCTGCGACAGCATCTGATAGGTGGCGTCGTCTTCCATAGAGATGTCATCCAACGCAAAGTCCGGATGGGTGCGCTGCACCATCTTCTCAGCATCGCGCAGCACGGTCAGGTTGCGCAGACCCAAAAAGTCCATCTTCAGCAGTCCAAGCTCTTCCAACGTAGTCATGACAAACTGCGTGACCATATTGCCATCGTTTGACGCCAGCGGAACGTAATGATCCACCGGCTCCTTGGTGATAACCACGCCCGCCGCATGCGTGGACGCGTGCCGCGGCATGCCCTCTACCGCTCGCGCCGTGTCAATCAGCGTGCGGGCAACCTCGTCCTGTTCATATCGCTGCCGCAGCTGCTCAGACGCAGCCAGCGCCTTGTCAATCGTGATGTGCAGCTCCTGCGGCACCAGCTTGGCGATGACATCCACCTCTCCATACGGAATGTTCAGCGCCCGTCCTACATCACGAATCGCATTGCGCGCCGCCATGGTGCCAAATGTGACGATCTGCGCCACATGGTCCGCCCCATACTTCTGCGTGACGTAGTCAATAACCTCCTGCCGACGCACATAGCAGAAATCAACATCAATATCCGGCATACTGACGCGCTCCGGGTTTAAAAACCGTTCAAAGTACAACGAATACTTCAACGGGTCAATCGTCGTAATCCCCAGACAATATGCGACAATGCTTCCCGCCGCCGAACCTCGGCCTGGCCCCACCGGAATCCCATGGGTTTTCGCATAATGGATGAAATCCCAGACAATCAGGAAGTAGTCTACGAACCCCATCTGTGCGATCATATTCAACTCATATTCCAGTCTCTCCCGCTTATCGTCTGCCTCCGCGCCGTACAGCCGTTCCAGACCCTCAACGCATAGCTTATGCAGATACTCCCGCGCGGTATAGCCTTCCGGCACATCATAGACCGGTAAATGATAATGACCAAATTCAAATTCAACCTCACACCGGTCTGCAATCTTTTTTGTATTTTCCAATATCTCCGGATGATCCGGAAACAGCGCCGCCATTTCCTCCTCACTCTTGAGATAAAATTCCTCGGTCTCAAAGCGCATCCGGTCCGGGTCGTCCATGGTTCGCCCCATTTGAATGCACATTAGAACATCCTGCAAGTGGGCATCCTGCTTTGCCGTATAATGCGCATCGTTGGTCAGCACCACCGGAATTCCCAGTTCCTCGGAGAGCTGAAAAATTTTCGGATTGATGTCTCGCTGTTCTCGCAGTCCGTGATCCTGAATTTCCAGATAAAAATTCTCCGCACCAAAAATATCACGGTACTCTTCCGCACTGCGTTTTGCTCCCGCATAGTTTTGCTCCATGAGCTGTCTCGGAATTTCGCCGGCAATACACGCCGACAGGGCAATCAAACCGCCGGAATACTCCCGCAGCAGATTTTTGTCTACACGCGGTCGGTTGTAAAAGCCCTCCGCGAACGAAAGGCTCACCATATGGATCAAATTTCGGTACCCCTCCTGATTTTTACACAGCAAAATCAAATGATAGGGATTATTGTCCTCACCATGGATTTTGTCGAACCGTGACCGCGGCGCAACGTAGACCTCACAGCCAATAATCGGCTTAATTCCCGCCTCCTTTGCCGCGCGGTAAAAATCCACAACGCCATACATGACGCCATGATCGGTGATCGCAATGGTATCCTGCCCAATCGCCTTGACATGATCCATCATGTTAGAAATGCGATTGGCGCCGTCCAAAAGGCTGAATTCGGTATGGACATGTAAATGACAAAAGCTCATACGCCCTTCTCCACTTTCTTTTTCTGTATCTCCTGTTCTGCAATGGAAACGACGCGCCGCAGGCGGTGACTCAATCCCGGCTTGGAAATCGGCGGATCAAATTTCTCCGCCAGCTCACTCAGACTGGACACCGGATGTTCCAACCGAAGCTGCACGGTTTCCCGCACGGATTCCGGGAAAATGTCCCACCCGCACAGTTCCAGCGCCTGGCGAAGCACAACAACCTGGCGGGCCGCTGCATTGGATGCCTTGATGAGATTGGCCGTCTCACAATTCACCGCACGGTTCACATGATTGCGCAGCTGCTTTTCCACCTTTCCCTGCATGATCGCCATCGCTGACAGCGGTGCGCCGATCAGCGTCAAAAAATCCTCCACCCGCTCCGTATCCTTGAAATACAGCAGCGCCAGTGATTTTCGCATGCCTATTTTGGGCTGTATCGCCATATCCAGCATCAGACTCATCACCTCTCGGGAAAGGATCTGATGCGGTGTCGACATCTCCAAATGGGTTTTTTTATCCGGCCCCGCCACCGTTCCCGATGCCAAAAACACCCCTCGCAGAAACGATGCGCGGCAGCAGTCCTCTTCAATCACATTTCGATGCAGATGACAGCTGACGCTGCGCGTTCGGTCATATCCCAACACATGAAATACACGCTCCAGTTCCCGCTCCTCGGTGATACGAAACGTCATCCGTCCGCCGCGTCCTTGCTCGGGCGCAGCGAGCCGAATTCCAAACGCCTTGGCAGCCAACGGCGGCATTCTCTTTGCCAGCTCCGGCAACGCAGTAACCATGCGGATCTCGGTCCCCGAAAACAGATTGGCAAACAGCATCAGGCCATACGCCTCAGCCACCGCACAGCAGGAAGCTGTCACCGGCACAGTGCAAAGCTCTTGCTTTGTCGTTGCAGAAAACGATGCCATATTGTCCCTCCTCGCCCATGCTTACAACAGCCGAACCTCCGGCTCCAGTTCCACACCGAACTGACGCAGAACCTCTTCGCGGACATGGTCGATCACCGCCAGCACATCCGCACAGGTTGCCCCACCGCGATTGATCACAAATCCCGCATGTTTTTCCGATACCTGAGCTCCCCCGACGGCATATCCCATCAATCCGGCATCCTGAATCAGCTTTCCGGCAAAATATCCCTTCGGGCGCTGAAACGTGCTCCCCGCACTCGGATAATTCAGCGGCTGTTTGTCACGCCGGCGCTGGGCAAAGTCCTCCATCTGCGCACGGATCCCTCCCGGATCCCCCTGCCTCAGCTGCATCACTGCTGACAGTGCAATCCACTGCGGATGGCTCCGAAACACACTTGTACGGTATCCAAAGGCGTGTTCCTCCCCATTCAGCTCACATATCTCCAGCGCCTCGTTGAGATACCGTGTTGTTTTCACAACATCTGCCATCTGTCCGCCGTAGGCACCAGCATCCATAAACAGCGCACCGCCCAAACTGCCCGGGATTCCCCCTGCAAACTCCAAGCCGCTCAGCGAAGCATCCCGTGCCGCTGCCGACAGTGTCGACAGCAGCACGCCCGTCTGCGCTGTGATTTGCGTTCCTCTGATCGTCACATCCGCATAGTCCGTTCCGATCGCCAACACGACACCGCAAATCCCTTCATCGCGCACCAGCACATTCGAACCATTGCCCAACACCGTCAGAGGCACTCCGTTTTCCCGAGCTGCCCGCACCGTCGCAACAATCGCACGTTCGGTCCTCGGCTGAATCAGAAGATCCGCCGGCCCACCGATACGAAACGATGTGTGCCGGCTCATCGGTTCCTCACACAGCATCGTCCATTCTTCCTCAGGGCAGTCAACCGCCCGGCTAAACCATTGTGCATCTATCATACTTCATTCCTCATTTCCACGGAAAACTTCACTCTTGTTTTATTATAGCATATTTCCTCTTTCCATGCCTAGAGGATTGTATTTTCTCCACAGATGCCATCCTGTCCTCTCCTGCCATGCTCCAGATCAGGAAAAAGATGACAAACCTCGGTTCTTTTTTGAGTTTCCCCTTGTATTTATTGTACAAAACGCATACAATAGAGTCAGGAATCAGAACATCGGAGGAAACCACATATGATATATGTAGTCAGCGACCTTCACGGCTGTTTGTCGGAATGGACACAGCTGCTGAACACCATCCACTTCGGGGACAACGATACCATGTTTGTCCTGGGCGACTGTGTGGACTTCGGACCGGATCCCATTGGGCTGCTGTTGGATCTGATGGAACGGCCCAACGTATTTCCCATTTTGGGAAATCACGATCTGGCCTTTGCCCGCTGCGCTCATACGCTCCCGCCAGACGCAACCATGGAAACCTTGTCGGACATACTCAACGAGGAAGAAAAAGCCCGTCTCGCCAAATGGCTGAGCAACGGCGGACAGACAACCCTTCGTCAATTTTTGGCGCTCGATGAGGAAAGCCGCGAGGCCGTGCTCGACTACATTGGGGAAATGACATTATACGAAGAGACCGAAGCAGACGGCGTCTCGTTTCTGCTGACTCATGCCGGACTGGATCAATTCGATCCCTACCTTCCGCTGGAAGACTATCCTCCGGAAGCCTTTTTGCAAGCCTCTCCCCGCCCCGGCGAGGAGTACTTCGCAGATCGCACGGTTATCGTCGGCCATGTGCCCACGTTCCGTCTGCAGGGCGGCCAGCCCGGAAAAATTCTGGACGACGGCGCTATCATTTATATTGATTGCGGCGCCGCTCATCCAACGGAAGGCGGAACCATTGGCTGCCTCCGTCTGGATGATTTCGCCGAATTCTATGCAGAATAAAACAAGCAAAAATGCGTTGCAGAATACACCGAAGCCGGTGCTCGCAACGCATTTTTATTCTTTTTTAGGATGTCTTACACGAAGCTACTTCACTCCAACGGCTGTAATATGTCGTTCCTTTCTTCGTGCTGCGCGAACGCACCTGAAGATAATAGTTCTTCTTATTCTTCAAATGACGAATCACTTTCGATGTCACCTCGTCAGACACCGTAATCTTGCTCGCGTTGGACATATTCTTTTTGGTCGCGTAGCGAATCTGATACTGCCTTGTCCCGCTGCTCTTCTGCCATCGAACCTGCACGGCATTGTTCTTGGAGATATAGCGGATATTCTGGACGCTCTCCAGCCATTTTGACGTCGTTCCCGAGACGATGTCACTCCATCGGCTGTACTGTGTCTGGCCATCCACATCCCTTCGGCAGCGCACCTGGACATAATAACGCGTGCTGCAATTCAGCCCAGATAGGGTGGCGGACAGGCTCTTCTTGTTTACTGTGCGCGTTTTTTTGCCGTCCATGCTCTTTTTCGTCGCATACCGGATCTGATAACAGTCCACACCATCCCGTGCTTCACAGCGCACCAGCAGGGCCTCATCCTTTTTCGTACACTTCACCTGCTGCGGTGTCTGAAGCCAGCTCGACGTAGTTCCTGACACAATTTCCGACCATTCACTGTAATATGTCCTGCTTCCGACCTTCTTTTTGCTCCGGATTTGAACATAATAGGTAGTACTGACGTCCAATCCCTCCGTGGTAACAGGAAGCGATGTTGCCGTGATAGATTGGGTCTCCGCATCGCTCAGATCCGATTCCGTCGCACAGCGCACCTCATACTGCGTCACTCCCGCTCCGGACGTTCCACTGACCTGCAGCGCTTCGTCCCCGCGGATACACCGCAGGCCGGTGGGCGTGCTCATCCAACATGTCCTTTCACTGGAAGAGGTCGTTTTTGTCAGATTGGAGTCAAAATGCGCTTTCACCCGGTATTGATACTCTGTCCCATCCTCGATGGTTTCATCCACATAGGAGTACGCGTTGGTAAATAGATATCGATTGGTATCGTCTGCTGACACGGTTTCGATTGATTTCCAGCTGCCTCCGGTCGGTCGCCGGTAAATATAGTAGCTGACTGCATGATCCACACCCTTCCAATCGAGTTGGACTTCACCGGCTGATTCCTCCAATTTCGTCAATACCGGCGCATCCCGCTCCGGTTCACTGGTAAATGCCGATGCGGAAACCACAAAGGGATCCAGCACTGCACTGCTGATCGTTTCCCGCAGCATCGGCAAATGCAGATCATTGACATTCGTACTCCCCGTCGGCCGATAGGTCACATAGGACAAATCAATTCCGATGGCCGCCGCCACCGTTAGCCCCGCCGCATATCGTCCCATACTATACGTCAGATGTCGACCGTCCCGATTGAGATGATCTCCAATATAGCTGCTGCGGATATTTTGAATGGCAGTACCCACAGGGATCACACTCTCAAACTCACCCGTCGCCCACACGGTGTTCTGCACGGTATCGGCAATCGCCTGAAACATTGTCATTTGATCATTATCGTAGCGTTCAAAATTGCTGTTGTCATAATCCTGTGCATACGCCCATCCCATCAGCCAGGAAAATGAGACGTCCGGATTGGTACATTGACTGCGAATGATCTCTGTCATCTGAGTCAAATACGATACCCCGTCTTCATCATAATAGGAACTCGGCACACCGCTGACATGACTCATCTGCTGCAAAAATATCAGATCCCAGTCGTCCTGCAAGGCCGTGCTCGCAGAAACTTCTTCCTGAATCACCCGTTCATAGTCGGACTCTCTGGTAAAGCGGTCATATTGATAGACCGGTTCATCGGATTCCAAATATCGGGCGTGACTGGCCAGAGATACCGAACTCTTCCACAAGACGCCAACGGTCACCTGATATCCTGCGCTTTCCGCGATCTTCCCCACAAACCGCATGGTATCATTGGTAAAGCTGTTGCCAATTGCCAGAATCTTCAGCGTACGATCTGCCTTCACCTTGGTGCTCTGCGTCACAATCGGCATGGAGGCCGTATCGTCATCCTCCACTGTGATGTCCGCCGCCAGTGCTCCCACCGTCACGACAGCCGTCAAAAGCAGCAGCGCAATGATCTGTTTCCAAATTTTCATAGTTCCTGTCCTTCTCCCCCGCCGCAGAATTCCCCTCTCTGGTACAGCTTAGTCTGTCCGTTCCCGCTGTGTTCTATTCCGTCGATTCCAGTCGACGGTACTTATGCGTCCAACATCGCTGCGCCAATCACACCGGCGTCATTTCCGGCAGTCGCCGCTACGATTTCCGTTCGCCGCCCTTCTGCCTGCATCAAATCGCGATAGACCAACTCGCGCAGCGGAGCCAACAGCCTTTCACCCTGTCCGGCAATTCCTCCACCGATTACAATGCGCTCCGGCTGCAAAATAGCGACCAAATTGCCGATGCCAATCGCAAGATAATTGATATATCGGTCAAAAATTTCCTGCGCTACCGCATCTCCACGGTCACACGCCAGAAACAGATTCCATGCACCAATGCTTCCCTGCTCCTGGGCCACCTGATGCAGCAGGCTCTCCGGATGGGCATCCATCGCTTCCTTCACCATCCGAATTACCGCGCTGGCGGACGCATAGCTCTCCCAGCATCCACGTTTTCCACAATTACACGGCTCTCCGCCGACCTGAATAATCATATGTCCGATCTCTCCGGCAACATCTCCGCAGCCAGAGAAAATTCGTCCTCCAAATACCAGGCCGCCCCCGATTCCGGTTCCCAGTGTCACCATCACCATACTATTGCATCCAACCCCGGCTCCGCCATAGCATTCTCCCAGCGCAGCACAGTTGGCATCGTTGTCGATATACACCGGGCAGTCAAATGCTGGACGGAATACTTCCTCAAAGCGGACCTGATTGATCCCCAAATTGGTGCCAAATACCATCTTGCACTCCGCTTTGTTTACAGAGCCCGGCACCCCAATACCAATGGACTCCACTTCATCGGTAGAAATTCCATACCGCTCACAGACTTCTACCGCCGTGCGACAGATATCTCCAAGAATCTCCTCACGCGTTCTTCCGACTCCTGTCGGATTGGAATGACGGCACAGCAGCGTTCCTGTCTCATCTGTCAGGCCCGCAACAATGTTGGTCCCACCCAAATCAATACCCAATCTCATCCTGTTCTCCTCCTCAAAAGAAACTGCCGTTCAGGATGCATCCATCCCAAACAGCAGTAACTCAGCTCTCATCATAACTGCCATCAACCGCCCATGGAACGCATCATACGCTCATTCAGTTCGCGCGCTGCATTATATCCCATTGACTTATGGCGTTGATTCATCGCGGCAACTTCAACCACCACCGCAAGATTTCGTCCCGGCCGCACCGGAATCGTCAACGACGGAATGCGCAGACCCAAAATCTCATCATAGGTTGTATCCAGGCCAAGGCGATCATACATTTTACCGTCTTCCCATTTTTCCAGATTGATGATCAGATCAATTCGCTCCGTCTCCTTAATCGCACCCATACCAAATAGCTGCCGGACATCAACGATTCCAATACCGCGCAGCTCGATGAAATGTCGAATGATCTCCGGTGCAGAACCGACCAGGGTTCTGTCCGACACCCGCTTAATTTCTACCGCATCATCCGCAATCAGGCGGTGGCCTCTCTTAATGAGTTCAATCGCCGTCTCACTCTTGCCGACACCACTGTCACCAAGAATCAGAACGCCTTCACCATACAGTTCAACCAAAACACCATGCATCGTAATGCGCGGAGCAAGCGCTACCTTCAGCGAAGCAACCAGTCCTGCCGTCAGCGTGGACGTAAATGCATTGGTACGCAAAATAGTTACATCATGTCGTTTGGCCGCTTCAATACATTCCGGCAGAACTTCAATATTACGAGTGATAATCACCGCCGGGATTCCAGTTTCAAACAGGCGCTCAAAAATCTCCTCCCGCTTCTCGCTATCAAACTGCTCTACATAAGTGTGTTCCACCTTACCCATAACCTGCAGACGGTTGGGTTCAAAATAATCAAAGTAGCCTGCGAGCTGCAGTCCCGGACGATTGACATCATCCGTTGTAATCTCCACATTTTCAAAATTCTCCGGCCCGTAAATGACTTCAAGCTGAAACTCCTGAATCAACTGACCCAGCGTAACGCTGAATTCTTTCAATTGCATGCTTCGCAGCCTCCCTATCTCCAAAATCAGGCTATTATATGTTATTATAACGGATATTACCATTGTTTGCAATCGTTAGACACGCTCAAACAGACTTTTTTCGTCATTATGACTTTTTTTAGTTTTAGGACTTGCAATTGCGAAAAAGGTATGGTAATATAATATCCGTTACTCAAGTACTCAGATAAGGAGGTGCAGGAAAATGGCAAAGTGTGAAGTTTGCGGTAAGGGTGTTACGTTCGGTATTATGGTTTCTCATTCTCACAGACGTTCCAACCGCATGGTAAAGCCGAATGTTCGTCGTGTAAAGGCAATTGTTAACGGCACGCCGTGCCATGTCAACGTTTGCTCTCGGTGCCTCCGCTCCGGCAAGGTTACCCGTGCAATCTAATCTGTGATATGGACCGATAAGCTCTCTGCTGGTCAGAGGGCTTTTTTATTTCTCTCGCCGGAGCGCATGCACCGGACTTCCGATTCCATATGCCTCTCCGCCCTTCTGTTCCTCCGGGCAGGGGCCTCGTTTTCGCACTTCGTGCTCACCTGCCACCGGCAGGACACGACCTCCGCTCCGGCAAGGTTACCCGTGCAATCTAATTTTTGATATGGAACGATAAGCCCCCTGACCAGCAGAGGGCTTTTTATTCAGTCTCGCTCAGTTCTGTTTCCGCACCAGGGAATACTCATCGCCACTGCGGTAATAGGGACATTGCTTCACCGTGTACGTCACAAAGCGATGCATTTCATCCTCATCAAGATCCTGCTCACAAACCGTGTATCCAAGTTCGTCATCATATACATAATAATAACAGTCGTCACACATTGTTTTGCACTCCATTTTCGGCCCCCTCATTCCACACTTTCGCTCTGCATAATTCTGCGGTTACGGAAATACAGAAAAATATCCGTGCCAACCATCATCGTATTCAGTACATAAAACCAGAACGCAAGATTCATACTGTTCGTCAACAGTTTTGCTCCGATTCCACAGAGGTATCCAAAAAATACAAAACACAGGAACGCAAGACTCTTTCCCTTGGTCGAGCGGGCCTGGTACGATTTTACAATTGCATTCGGCCAGGAACAGCCAAAGCTGATAATCATCAGCGTTTCCAAAACTTCAGCGGCGGTGATTGACATGACAGTTCTCCTTTCGGTCGTGGGACGTACGCTTAGAATGTGCGGAATCCATCGGATATTCTGCTCTTTTTTCCTCAAACAGAGCAGTAAACCCTACATCAGGAACAGTAATTGTTTTTCCGTTGAGATAAGCAAGCGATTCCGCATCGGTGGTAAAATCAAAACGCAGCTTGTACGAACACAAGCACTGCATCTTTTGGTGATACTTTCGGTTCATATCATTTCGTCCATACTTGCTGTCTCCCAGCAAAGGATGCCCCATGGAGGCAAAGTGCGCACGGATTTGGTGCGTGCGCCCAGTAATGAGCTCACATTCGACCAGCGACAGCTCGTCCGTTTCCCGCAGCACGCGATATTTTGTCACTGCGGTGCGTGAGCCCTTAACCTGTGTCCGGTGAACACTGACACGATGCTCCTGTTCATGGCGCAGAATATAGCCAGTAATTTCCCCCTGCTTTGGACGTATCGTCCCGCACGCAGCGCACAAATAGGTCTTATGCAGTTCCCGGTCCCGGATTTTCTGATTCATCACGCGCAGTGCCTCTGCGGTTTTGGCCGCAATCACAATTCCTCCGGTTCCCCGGTCGATGCGGTTACACAGCGAGGGCGTAAACGAGGCTTCGTCCTCCGGATTCCAGACGCCGCTCTGAAACAGATACGCCTGGATTCGTGCAATCAATGTGTCCGGCGTACCGCTGTCGTCTGCATGAACGACGATTCCCGGCGCCTTATTCACCAACAGAATGTGTTGATCCTCGTAGAGAATATCCAGCTGCGGTCGTGCCCGCAGATAAGCGGTGTCCTCCTCCGCCCGTTCCAGAAACTCATCATTGATATACAGCTGAACCAGATCCCCCTCCTGAAGGCGATAGGAAACCTCCGTCCGTTTTCGATTTACTTTAATCCGTTTCAAACGAATATATTTGTGCATTAATCCTCCGGGAAGCAGCGGCACAGCTTTTTCCAAAAATTTATTCAGACGCTGTCCACTGTCATTTTTAGTGATTATGAATTCCCGCACCGCATTCGTCCTCCCGCATTTTTAGTAATTGTATCTATTTTACTCTCCACACACAAGAAAAGCAATCTTTTTCACCAAAAAGGCTGTACTTTGTACCGGAAATATGCTATAATACCTTCGCTTAAAAAATGCAGCGAAACTGCGGAAATGATGTTGACAAACAGCATTTTCATGGAGTATACTAATAATTGACCGTCAGCGAGGATTGCTATGAAACTCGATTTGAGACCTGTTCTGACTGCAAAGGAAGAATCTCTTCCCTTTTCTTTTGACGCAGATC
>CAYLXH010000028.1:0-18815 GCA_964387535.1 uncultured Butyricicoccus sp.
CCCGGCTTCGAGCCCTCACGATTCGGGAAGTTTCTCGTCGTGTGACGGATACTGAGAGCATTGTTTGCCGGTGTATCTCCTGCGCCAAAGCAGGGACCGCAGAATGCCGTTTTGATCACAGCGCCTGCTGCCATCAGGTCAGACAGTGCTCCCTTCTTCATCAGATCCATGAACACCGGCTGAGAGGACGGATAAACATCCAGCGTGAATTCTCCATTTCCGCAGTTTGCACCGCGCAGAATATGCGCCGCTTCCATCACATTGGTGTAACCGCCGCCGGCACAGCCTGCGATGATACCCTGCTGTACCTGCAGTTTGCCATTCACAATCTTATCGGTCAAACTAAATGTAATATCCTTATTTCCGCCAATCAGACGCTGTGCATCAATTTCTACCTTGCGGAGAATATCGCCGAGATTTGCATTCAGTTCGTCAATCTCATAGGTATTGCTCGGATGGAACGGCAATGCAATCATTGGCTTTACTGTGCTGAGATCAACATAAACTGCGCCGTCATAATATGCAACCTCTGCCGGATTGAGTTCCTTATAATCCTCGCCCCGTCCATGCATCGTCAGATAAGCCTTTGTGTCCTCATCCGTACACCAAATGGAGCTCAGGCAGGTCGTTTCCGTCGTCATGACATCGACGCCATTCCGGTAATCCGTCGACATGGATTTCACACCCGGACCAACAAACTCCATAACCTTGTTTTTTACATAACCGCACTGGAATACCGCACCGATAATTGCCAATGCAATGTCCTGCGGTCCGACTCCCGGATTTGGTTTGCCATCAAGATAAATGGCTACAACACCCGGATAGGCAATATCATATGTATCACACAGTAGCTGCTTGACCAGCTCACCACCGCCCTCGCCAATAGCCATCGTGCCCAGAGCGCCGTAGCGGGTGTGACTATCCGAGCCGAGAATCATCTTGCCGCATCCCGCCATCTTCTCACGCATGTACTGGTGAATAACTGCCAGATGAGGCGGAACGTAAATGCCGCCATATTTTTTCGCAGCAGAAAGACCAAATACATGGTCATCTTCATTGATCGTGCCTCCGACAGCGCACAGCGAATTATGACAGTTCGTCAAAACATACGGTAAAGGAAAGCGCTCCATGCCAGATGCCTTTGCTGTCTGAACAATACCCACAAACGTAATATCATGCGACGTCATCGCGTCAAACGTAATTTTCAGCTTCTCCATCGAGCCCGAGGTATTGTGCGCGGAGAGAATCGAATACGCAATCGTTCCCTTTTTCGCTTCCTCTTTGTTCGCAGCACAGCCGGTCAGCTTCTGAACCTTTGCTGCCTCCTGCTCTGCTACAAGTTCTTTTCCGCCCACCAGATAGGCGCCGCCGTCAAACAATTTGACCATATTATAATAATCTCCCTTCTGTGTTGGTGATCCAGATCGATTCCTGCATTTGCAGTAAGCCGTCCGCCAACTTGCAGACAGGCGATACTCTGTCGTGCGGATTCAGAATCCATCTCCCATCCGCGTATTCCCAAACATACCTTTTTATATTATACGACAGCTCATCGTATACTTCAATGGGTTTGCGCGATCTTTCGTAATTTTATCATGCTTTTCCCCCGCTGTAAATCACCTCTTTTCCCCAGATCCCCTGTTTTTTCCATGATCTCTTCCATTTTTGTTACCGCAAAAAACGTGGCGGTAATCCAAGAAAAATGACATCAATTCATGGTACCTTTGCAAATTGACATCCTTATTCCCCCGCAGTATACTAAAAACCGTTTTCGAAAAGTCCATTTTTGTATAGAGAGGAATTCTCATCATGTCTCACACTATTGTACTCCCACGTAGGAGCCGTTACCCAAATGTTCATCAGCCATCCTTGTCTCCAGCTGCACCTCACGTCCTGACACGTCGGGTCTGTCCGGAATATCTCGCCTCCCGTCTGTTCTTCTTGTGCGCGATCACCTATGTCATCGCTTTGTTCGGGCGTCTGAGCTACTCCTCAGTCATGGCAGAAATCATCGTGCAAGAAGGCTTGACCAAAGCTCAGGCCGGTCTGATCGGTACCGCCCTATGTAGTGTCTATGGTGTGTTCCAGATTTTCAGCGGAATGATCGGAGACAAGGTCAGTCCCAAAAAACTGATTTTCACCGGTGTGATGGGATCCGGAATTCTCAACCTGTTTATGGGATTGAGCAGCACATACAACCTGATGCTGATTCTTTGGGCGATAAACGGAGTATTCCAGTCTTTTGTCTGGTCTCCTGTTGCACGAATTTTTGCAGAAATGATGCCGCCATCTTACCGTAAAAAAGCATGCAGTAATGCCGCAATCACTTACCCTCTGGCCACTGTCATCATTTATTTCACCGCTTCAATCATGCTCGGGAGCTTTGGATGGCGCAGTGTCTTTCTGATTTCTTCTGTCTTAATGATTACCGTCTCCTTTTTCTGGCTGTTCCGTATGAACTGGTATCAAAAGCAAACGCAGGACAACGGTGAAACCGAAACGGTTTCCCTGAGCGAACAGGAACAGAGCTCCAGCGGCAGCCTGTTTCAACTCATGATGGTCTCCGGTGTGATCTTCGCGGTTGTCGGCGCGCTGTCTCACGGCATGCTGCGTGATGGCATTCAGTCATGGGTTCCATCTCTCATGACAGAAAATTTCCACTTCGATACATCACTTTCCGTCGCTCTGGCAATTATTCTGCCATTGCTCAACATCTCGGGCGTTTTTATCACCAAAGCGATTGCCAAGCACCACATTCACAATGAATTGAATGGTTCGGCAGGTTTTTTTGTTGTCACCATTCTTTCTCTGCTTGTTCTGTTTTTTGTGTGCGGAAACAATGCCATTCTTTCCCTGGTCATGATGACAATTGCCAGTACCTGTATGGTCGGCTCCAATATCATGCTGATCAATCTGATGCCAATCCACTTCGGTGCCATCGGACGTTCTTCCTCCATCACCGGCGTACTCAACTGTTCTGCCTACCTCGGCTCTTCACTGTCAAGCTACGGGATCGGAGTCGTCGCGGACCATTTCGGCTGGAGCTCCGCCGTTTTAGTCTGGCTTGCATTTTCTGTCCTTGCCTTATTGACTGCTTTATTGGGCGCGCGGCGCTGGAGTCACTATCGCCATAATATTTAACACCATCTATCACGCACACGGTCAAACACCACGTTTGGCCGTGTGCGTTTGCTTGTATACTCACACAATTTTTCTCGACAGCGGTTGACAACCATAACTAATTAGCTTATATTTACTTTTAGTAAACAATCGAGAACTATCACCGCTCGATTTCGCTGAATAATAAATCGCCATCCGGCTGCATATGTACTGTTTAAAACCGCGTTTTAAGCTGTTTTCAGATTAAATGTTCCTATTCCGGCCTTAATTTATCCTTATCTGTCTCCTATAGCACATAAGGAACGATCCCTTATATTCCGCAGGAGTAATAGATACATGGCTAACATTTGAAATATTTCGGCAACAATCATTCAAAAATCAGGCACAGAAACATCGTCCGTATCTTATACGAACTTCTTTCCCCTGTTCTTTGTTTTATCACGCTTATTAAGAAACACTCTATCGAAAGGGTCCTGTAAATGACATTACATCAGTTAAAAGTCGGTCAGTCGGCTCGTATCCTGACCGTCGGCGGCGAGGGCGCTCTGCGTCAGCATTTTCTGGATATGGGCTTAATCCCCAATGCTGAGGTGACATTGATCAAATTCGCTCCTTTGGGCGACCCTATGGAGCTTCGCATCCATGGATATGAACTCACGCTCCGCCTCGCAGATGCCGAAAAAATTCAGATTCAGCCGATTACCGCTCCCTCTCATCTGACTCCCACACATCCTGCAAAAGAAGCGCTCGCAGAACATCCCGGTTTTGGCGAAGGCGGGCGCTATCATGTAAAAGAGGGGGAGCATCCGCTCCCTGACAGCACCACATTGACCTTTGCTCTTGCCGGCAATCAAAATTGCGGCAAAACAACACTCTTCAATCAGCTGACCGGCTCCAACCAGCATGTGGGCAATTTTCCTGGTGTCACCGTAGATCGAAAAAGCGGCAGCATCAAAGGGTATCCTAAGACCCAGATTACAGACCTTCCTGGCATCTACTCCCTATCCCCATACACCAGTGAAGAAATTGTGACTCGACAATTTATCATCGGAGAAAAACCAACGGGCATCATCAATATCGTCGATGCGACTAACATCGAGCGTAATCTATATTTGACCATGCAGCTCATGGAACTTGATATTCCCATGGTACTGGCACTCAACATGATGGATGAAGTGCACGGAAACGGCGGTTCAATCCTCATTAATGAGATGGAATCTCTGCTCGGCATTCCTGTGGTTCCGATTTCCGCCTTCAAAAATCAGGGTGTCGATGAATTGGTTCAGCATGCCATCCATGTTGCAAAGTATCAGGAACGGCCCGGTCGCATGGACTTCTGTGACCAGAAAGATCACGGCGGTGCCGTTCACCGCTGTCTGCACAGCATCATGCACCTAATCCAAGATCATGCAGAATCTGCCGGAATTCCTCTTCGCTTCGCCGCGACCAAGCTGATTGAGGGAGATAAACGCATTCTCCAGGCACTTCTTCTGGATGGCAACGAACAGGATACACTGGAACATATTATCCACCAAATGGAGCAGGAGCGCGGACTCGATCGTTCAGCCGCCATTGCCGACATGCGCTTTACCTTTATCCAGCATCTCGTCGAGCAAACGGTTGTCAAGCCGCAGGAAAGCCGTGAGCATGTTCGCAGTCGAAAGATCGACCAAATACTTACTGGGAAGTTCACCGCCATTCCCGCCTTCATTGGAATCATGGCTCTGGTGTTCTGGCTCACGTTCAATGTCATCGGCGCGTGGCTGCAGGGGGCTCTGGAGTTCGGGATCGAAGAACTGACCCTGCTTGTCGACAACGCCTTTACTGCATGGCATATCAACAGCGTTGTGCACTCTTTGGTCATCAACGGGATCTTTACCGGTGTCGGGAGCGTCCTGAGCTTTCTTCCCATCATCGTCACGCTGTTCTTTTTTCTCTCCCTGTTGGAAGATACCGGTTACATGGCTCGCGTCGCATTTGTCATGGACAAATTGCTCCGAAAAATTGGCCTTTCGGGCCGCAGCATTGTGCCCATGCTCATTGGCTTTGGCTGCACTGTTCCCGGCGTCATGGCCAGCCGGACGCTCCCCTCAGAACGGGACCGTAAGATGACCATTCTTCTGACACCATTTATGAGCTGCTCCGCAAAGCTTCCCATCTATGGCTTTTTCACTGCCATCTTTTTCCCGAAGCACGGCGGACTCGTCATGGTTGCTCTGTATTTCACCGGAATCCTGGTCGGAATTCTCATCGCTTTGCTATTCAAGAATACCTTGTTCCGAGGAGAAGCGGTTCCCTTTGTCATGGAACTTCCCAACTATCGTCTCCCCGGTGCAAAAAATGTCGCACAGCTCCTGTGGGAAAAAGCCAAGGACTTCCTCCAGCGCGCTTTTACAGTAATCTTCCTTGCAACCATTCTAATCTGGTTCCTACAAACTTTTAATCTTCAGCTCAGTATCGTCAGCAATTCACAGCAAAGCATTTTGGCCGTGGTAGCCAGTGTCATCTCGCCAATATTCGCACCGCTGGGATTTGGCGACTGGAGGATATCGACTGCGCTGATTTCCGGCTTTATCGCCAAAGAGAGCGTAGTATCCACGCTGACTGTTTTGTTTGGCTCTACTACCAATCTGCTTCAAATTCTAACCCTTAACACGGTAATACCGTTGCTGGTTTTCTGTCTGCTGTACACTCCCTGTGTCGCCGCTATCGCCTCTGTCAAGCGAGAGCTCGGATCAAAATGGGCAGTTGGCGTTGTTCTCGGTCAATGTGCCATCGCCTGGATTTGCGCGCTGATCGTACGAATCCTGCTGCTTACGCTGGGGGGTATCGGATGAACATCATGAGTGTGCTGATTGTCATTCTGATTGTAGTAGCCGCCGCATTCGCCCTCCGCGTTTCTCTCCGTCATCGCGGAAAGAACAGCTGCTGTGGCGGTTGTTCTGGATGCCGTCATATCTGTCACCACCCGACGCCAAAAGAATAACGAAATATAAAAACTGCCTCCTCATCGACATTTCGACAAGGAGGCAGTTACTCACTGTCTTGTAGTGATACTATGTCAATTTGCTCTCATTCTGCGTCATCTGCTCCAGCAAAACAGGAAGGCCAGCTCCTACAAGCGGCCTTCCTGAACTTTCCTACCTATCACCGTTTTTGCAGCAGGTCAAGCACTTTTACAAACGAATCAATCCCAGTAAACTCCTGATAAACAGACGCAAAGCGGACATAAGCCACTTCATCTACCTCTTTCAGATGTTCCAAGACTAACTCTCCAATCATGGACGACGGAACTTCCTGCTCTAATCTGGCTGCTAAGGCCTGTTCAATATCATCAATCAGACTTTCCATCTGCGCGCGGGAGACCGGACGTTTTTTACACGCATTGACAAGGCCGCACAGCACTTTTTCCCGGTCAAACTGCTGGCGGGAACCATCTTTCTTAACAACCATCAATGGCGCATATTCTATCGTTTCATAGGTCGTAAAGCGCCTTCCACACGCAAGACATTCCCGTCTGCGCCGAATACTTGCTCCTCCCGGAGTTGGGCGGGAATCAATTACTTTGCTCTCCGGATAATGGCATGCTGGACAATTCATCGCCGTGTCTCCTCTCCATTTCCTGTGCTAATATCTATTTTCAAGTATTTAGTATACCACAATTTCTTGCGCAGGACAACTCTTTCTGTACGGCACCAACATTTTTCTCATAACTTTGCTGCTCCAAAATAATGCGTGCCTGCCTCAGCTCTTCCGGTTTCTGATAATCTGTGCGGTAGACCTCAATAACTGCATTTCCCGAATAGTCATATTGTTCCATCCGCTGAAACAACTCATCAAATTCCAAAATTCCCTGTCCCGGCAACAGACAATCCGATTCACTGCTATAATCACTGATGTGCAGGTTGACAATTCGATCTCCTACCGTATCAATATAATCTCTCCAGCTCCGTCCTGCGCGAAACGCTTGTTTGGTATCCAACGTATAGCGGAGCTGCGGAACATGGTCATACAGCATCCGCAGAAAAGATGGGTCTGCAGAACGGCACCAAGAAACATTCTCCTGAGTAAATACCACACCAAACTCCTGTGCTATTTCGCAAAGCGCCGAATAGGTCTCCCACCGCGCTCCATCCGGCTTGCTGCGCGGCAGACCGCGGGAATGCAGCAGTTCTCCATGAAACGTAAAATACCGTGCCCCCACCCGTGCCGCAGCTTCGAAATAGTAACGATACTGATCCAAGGCATCTTTGGTTCGCCGTGCATAATCGGAAAACAACAAATGTCCTTCCATTGCAGAAGTAAACGGATGCACCGAATCTGCACGAATCCCCAGATCCTCCATTTGACGGCGGCGTTCATCACAAAATGACGGCGCATATTCGCTCTCCGCATTAAAAAATAACTCCAAGTGTCGAAATCCAAGCTCAGATGCCAGTGTAATGCCTTTCTCCAGCAAAAGCGGGTAAAACGATGCCGTGGAAATACCAATCTGCATATCGCAACTCCTTTCTGTCATTCTTTTGTCTGCATTATACGTCCTTCGAAAACTTGTGTCAAACTGCCGTTTGCTTTTTTGGCAAGGTATGTTATAATACTATACTAACGAACAAACTTACTTGGTTGGAGGCGCTATCTCCCAATGAACATCTTTCCGGTTGTGGTCAACCAATCCATTTCTTTTGCAGTTTTGATTCTGGTTGGCATCATCTGTGTAAAAACCCATATTCTGAATGAACAAACATTGCCAGTTCTCTCCCGGTTTATCATGAAACTGGCTTTACCGCTTCTCATTTTTACCAACACGCTCAATGGCGCAACTCGAGATCAGCTGATCACTGATCTGCCCATGCTGTTGGCGGTTGCTGCCCTGTTTCTGCTCCTTGCTCTGCTCGGACATTATCTGGCTCGTCTGTTCCACCTTCCACGAGAACAGGCACGCCTTTTTCAAGCGTTGACTATGTTTGGCAACGTTGGTTTTATTGGCATTCCCCTTGTGTCCGCGCTGTATCCGGAACACGGCATGCTGTATATCGCCCTTTATACGATTGTTGATCAATTTCTGCTCTGGACTGCCGGCGTTCGGCTGACTTCTCCTCTTCAGAAAGACTCTTCTTCTGTATTAAGCAGTCTGCGCAGTATGGTTAATCCTGCCTCCGTCGGCGTGATTCTCGGGGTAATCGGTGTTCTTCTGGGAATCCATCTTCCCAGTGCCATAGATCTCCCTCTCACCAAGGTCGGCGCCAGCGCATCCCCACTTGCTCTGATTTATCTCGGCGGATTATTCTGTTATTGTGATATTCCCCGTTTTGCACGCAGGGCGGAATTTTATGCTTTGGGCATCATCAAAATGATTCTTCTGCCACTTGCTTTTTTCTGCGTGTTAAGTTTGATATTCCAAGATCCGGAATTGGTAACCGCACTAACCATGCTGTCAGCTCTTCCCTGTATGTCCACCCTCGCAATGTTTTCGCAGGCCCACGGCACGGATCACGAATACACTGCTGGTGCAGTCATGATGACAACTATTTTTTCTATTCTCACCCTTCCACTTGTCAGTTACTTACTGTCTCTGTTATAAAGGAGTCTCACTATGCATACAGAAAATCAAATTCTTCACGAAAACTTGGATGACATTGTTCGCCAGCTCAATGACGGCTACCAGTCCAGTGATCTGTTCTTCCATCGTTCCGGTCTTCCTCGTCCGGATCGCCGTGTGATTATTGAAATCCTCTCAGATTTCCGCCGACTGTTATTCCCTGGTTATTTTGGTTCGGAATCCCCCAGTCGTGCCTCTGCGCCTTATTTTGCAGGACACATGATTTCCACCATTTATGATAAACTATATCCACAACTGGAAATGGCTTTGGCCTATCAGGAAGGCGGCAAAACTGAGCGTGTCACACGCCACGCACGAGAAGCTGCAGACGGATTCTTTTTGGAGCTTCCCCGGCTTCAGCGCCTTCTCCTCATTGATGTTGAAGCAGCACTCAATGGCGATCCCGCTGCGGGAAGCCGGGAACAAATTATCTTTTCTTATCCGGGTCTCCATGCCATCTTTGTACACCGCATCGCTCACGAGCTGTATGTACGCAACATTCCCTATATCCCGCGTATCATGAGTGAATATGTACACGGACTCACTGGTATTGATATTAACTCTGGTGCGAATATCGGAGAATATTTCTTCATTGACCATGGTACCGGTGTTGTCATCGGTGAGACAACAGAAATCGGAAACAATGTAAAAATCTATCAGGGTGTCACACTTGGTGCTCTCTCAACTCGTGCTGGCCTAAAACTCGCTGGAAAAAAACGTCACCCAACAATTGAAAACAATGTAACCATCTACTCTGGAGCCTCTATTCTCGGCGGTAAAACGGTAATTGGAGAAGGTTGCACCATCGGCGGCAACGCCTTTATCACCTCCTCAATCCCTCCGTTTTCCCGCGTCAGCATCAAAAATCCAGAGCTCACAGTGGACGATTTCGGAGAGCGAGAACAGGAACTTTCCCCAGAGGATTACCGCTGGATCTCTTTGGATCACTCCTCTTTATAAACAACCATCATCCACCGTCTTTCAGCACAACATTACAGATGTATCATCTCGCAATGCAAACCGGATTTCGAACGAAATCCGGTTTGTGTCATTATTGGTATCTTTTTGTAAATATCCTGTATTTTACAATTTCTGTTTCTTTATATATCCAAATTAAACAAATGCGAAAAACCATTGATTTTTTTTAGAATCATGTTAAAATGTGTAGTACACAAATAATTCTTTATGTATTTTTTGATCCTCTGCTGTTTTGACAGCAGAACAATCCATAAAAAAACAAAATGACAATAACAGGAGTGAACAATTTTGAGCCGACTGAGTTTAGAAACACCGAATCAGGCGCAGAAAGTCGTCGAGAGCCTGTATCAGGATCTGGAACGACGTATCGCCGCCAGCCCTCCCGGTCTATGTCCCGTAGACATTTCCCTTGGCTTCCTAAAACTTTGTCACGCGCAAACCTGCGGCAAATGTGCTCCCTGCCGGATCGGACTAGGACAGCTTGCCAATCTTATGGACGACGTTCTAAGCGAGCGCGCCACGTTAGACACGATCAACCGGATTGAGCGCACGGCACAGTCCATTGCCGATTCCGCCGACTGCGCCATCGGATATGAGGCTGCTGCTATGGTCCTGCGCGGCGTCAAAGGGTTCCGCGATGATTATGTAGAACATGTAAAGAACAACCGCTGTACCAGCGGTCTCACCCAACCGGTTCCATGCGTCGCACTCTGCCCGGCACATGTGGACATTCCTGGCTATATTGCTTTGATCCGTGCAGGCCGTTACGCAGATGCAGTCAAACTCATCCGCAAAGACAATCCATTTCCAACTGCTTGCGCTTTTGTCTGTGAACATCCATGTGAAGCGCGCTGCCGCCGAAATATGATTGATGACGCTGTCAACATCTGCGGGCTGAAACATTTTGCTGTCAATAACGCGCTGCATGTACCGGCAATTCAACCGCAGCCATCCACCGGTAAACGCGTCGCAATTATCGGCGGCGGCCCAGGCGGCCTTTCTGCCGCGTTTTATCTCCAGCTCATGGGCCACCAGGCTGTCGTATATGAGCAGAGACCGCAGCTCGGCGGCATGCTCCGATATGGTATTCCGCGTTATCGTCTTCCGGAAGAAATGCTCAACAATGATATTGAAGTCATTCTTCAGACCGGTGTCGAAGTACATACTGACACCTCGGTCGGCGCAGACATCTCTTTTAAAGAAGTTGAGGATACCTATGACGCTGTATTTATCTGCATCGGCGCTCATATTGACAAAAAAATCGGCATCCCCGGCGAAACCTCGATTGGAGTTATTTCCGCTGTGGAAATGCTTCGTGATATCGGAGAAGGCAACCCACCGGACTTCACCGGAAAGCGCGTCTGTGTCATCGGAGGCGGCAATGTCTCAATGGACGCAACCCGTACCGCCCTTCGTCTCGGCGCAAAGAATGTCACCACCGTATATCGTCGCCGCATTCAGGATATGACCGCATTGACAGAAGAAATTGAAGAGGCAGCTGCGGAAGGAGCAACCATTCTCCCGCTTCAGGCGCCGCTTCGTATTGATGCCGATGAATCCGGCCGTGTCAAAGCTCTGATCACCGAGCCACAGCAGATCGGACCGGTCGACCGCGGTCGTCCCAAGCCGATTCCCGCTGTCAGCAAAGCAGAACACGCTATCGCGTGTGACATTGTCATCGTTGCGATTGGTCAGGGCATTGATGCAACTCCATTCACAGAAGCTGGAATTGCCACAAGTCATGGCCGTATTTCCGCTCTGTCTGACAGCTTTGTCCAAGGCAGCCCGAAAGTCTTTGCCGGCGGTGACGCTGTAACCGGTCCATCTACTGTCATTCGCGCCATTGCAGCCGGCAAAGTTGCCGCAGCCAACATTGACAACTATCTCGGCTACAACCATGTTCTCCATGCCGCTGTGGACGATATTCCAGAAGCACCGCTCTCCCCTGCACAGGCATGCGGACGCGTCAATCTGAAAACCCGCCCAGCCTGTGACTGCGTCACAAACTTCGATGATATTAAAGAACCGATGACCCCGGAGGAAGCAATGCAAGAGGCATCTCGCTGCCTACGCTGTGACCACTATGGCTACGGCAATTTCCGAGGAGGTAGAATGAGACAATGGTAAACAATAACAAAATGATCAATGTAATTATTAACAATATTGCTGTCCGCGTGCCGGAAGGTACCACGATCATGGAAGCCGCTGCTTCCGTTGGCATTACCATACCTTCTCTCTGCTATCTCAAGGACATTAATGAGATTGGCGCCTGCCGCGTCTGCTGTGTTGAAGTCGAGGGAGAGAGCCGTTTGGTTTCTTCCTGCAACAATTTTGTCTACGAAGGTATGGTAGTCCATACCAACTCTCCGCGCGCGCGCCAGGCACGCCGTATTAACGTCGAACTGATTCTATCACAGCACGATGGTACCTGTGCAACCTGTGTTCGTTCTGGAAACTGCCGTCTACAGGCTGTCGCCAATGATCTCGGTATCCTGCACAATCCATACCGCCAAGAACTTCCACGCGGTCTCTGGACGACAACCTTCCCGCTTTATCGCGATGCAAAAAAATGTATTAAATGTATGCGTTGCGTACAATACTGCGAAAAAATCCAAGGTCTGGGCATCTGGGAACTGACCGGCTCTGGCGGTCGCGCTACCATTGACATTTCACACAACCGTCGTATCAAAGAGTCTGACTGTGCCCTGTGCGGACAGTGCATCACGCACTGCCCCGTGGGAGCACTGCGCGAACGCGATGACCTGATGAATGTGCTGGATGCCCTGGAAGATCCGGACAAGATCACAGTGGTTCAAATCGCTCCTGCGGTTCGTGCGGCCTGGGGAGAACACCTGAATCTGCCGCGTGAGCAGGCCACCGTACGTCGTTTGGCAGCGACCCTCCGCTCTATTGGCTTTGACTATGTATTTGATACCGCTTTTTCCGCTGATCTCACCATCATGGAAGAGGCTGCAGAATTTCTTCATCGATTCCAGAGCGGAGCTCTCAATGACCTCCCAATGTTCACTTCCTGCTGCCCTGGCTGGCTGCGATTCGTCAAGTCCCAGTATCCCCAGCTAGTGCCACAGCTTTCTACGGCCAAAAGTCCACAGCAAATGTTTGGTGCTATCACAAAAACATACTTTGCACAGGTCCTTGGCGTGGATCCCGAGAAAATCTGCTGTGTTTCGATTATGCCCTGCGTAGCCAAGAAAGATGAAATCGCCGGTGAATCCCAGAAAACCTATGGTATCCCGGACGTCGACATCGCTCTGACCACTCGTGAGGTCAACCGTCTCATCCGCTCGCTCGATATCAATGTCGAAACATTGCCGGACGCAGAATTTGACTCCCCACTCGGTATCGGTTCCGGCGCTGGTATTATCTTTGGCGCTACTGGCGGCGTTATAGAAGCGGCGCTCCGAACCGCTTATCATACTGTCATGGGGGTTAATCCCATGCCAGACGCATTCCGCGCCGTTCGCGGACAGGAAGGTTGGCGCGAAGCAAACTTCCAGATGGGGGATGTCACGGTTCGATGTGCCATTGTCAGTGGTCTCGGAAATGCCAGAAAGTTAATTGATGCGCTGCTTGCCGGACAAGTACACTATGACTTTGTCGAAGTGATGGCCTGCCCAGGCGGCTGTGTCGGCGGCGGCGGTCAGCCGGTTTCCTTCAATCAAATGGAACAGCAAGATGTACGCGGTGATCTGCTGTATAAGCTGGATCGTCTGAGCCCGCTTCGTTTTTCTCATGAAAACGCACAAATCTGTACATTATACGACGAATATCTTGGGGAGCCCCTTTCTGAACGTGCCGAGGAAATTCTTCACACAAACCATGAAAGCTGGCATATGCCGCTGTCCATGCAGCTTCAAATGAAACAGATGGACTCCAATCCGTAAAATCTATCTCTCTTTTCCGACCATGTATCTATCGAAGTACTATTTCTTCTACAGGTACATGGTCGTTTTCTCCCTTCGGTATCATGTTTGCACAGTACGAATTATTCCAATAGACAATTATCGTTCCGCATACTACTTCCCCCTCACCCCCGTCACTTTCCTTACTCTTATAAATTTCTAATTTTTTCCTTTTGCTTTATTTCGTTTCAAATGATACACTTATGTTACTTTTTATATCACTTATGCATTAAAATTTGCTTAAAACTTTGTTGCATTTGCTTTTTGGCTTTTTCTTGCACCGATTTAGGAAGCATGTTATAATTTTGTTAAGAAATCAACATAATGTGCTATCATCTCATCTTTATTGTCATTTCCCCACTTTTTGCAGTATTGATGATTGATGCTCATGATTTCTGTCTATAATTTGATACCGGAGGTGTTTGTATGCTTCAGCTCAAGGTTCCGTTCTCAAAGTATGAGGCGGAAGTCTTAGTGTCTTGCCTCTCTCAGCTGGAGAAAAAAAAGCAAAACGCCGTGGTACAAAATCCGTCAACCCCAAGACTAGACATTACCCCGCTGATTTCTGCAAGGAAAAAAGTTAAGTCCAACGTTTTTGACGATTTTCGCCACGACGAAATTACCCACATGATCTATGCTTTGGACTTTCTGGCGCGTGAGTGCAACAATCAATTGACCGAAGATACGCCAATTGATACTGCCAGAGAACTTTCTGGCACACTTCGGATCGCCGCTTCTGCGCGGTCCAAACTTCGCCGGGTAATTGCTTCGGATTAATCTGCCCATCCCCATGTAAGGCTCGTAATCGGCTCGAACTTTCCCCTTGTTCGTTTTACCTCCTTTTCCCGATTACGAGCCTCCCCTTACAACAAAATGGCACACTGCAAAAGGAAACCCATTTGCAGTGTGCCATTGTATTTATTTATCAATGGCGACCGCACGAACCGCGGACCACCGGCTGAAATATTTTACCCCATCTATCTGCTTACGAACATTCACACGGATATAGTAGATCTCTCCCTTTGTCAAACCAGAAAGAGTGGCACTATTTGTCTCCGCAGTTGTTGTCTTTGCATCCGAAAAATCCTCTTTCGTTGCATACGATATTACATACCGATCTGCCTGAGAATTCGATGACCAAGCCACTTCTACTGTCTGGCTCTTAGAATGTTGTATTGATTCAATGGACACTGGTTTTAAATACGCATAACTCTTTCCTTCCGACGTAATTCCGGAATAGTAACTTCCACAAAATGCACGTACAGTATAATTATACCATTTTCCATTGCTCACGGAATCATCTTCATAATAGGTTTCTTTCCCTCCAGATATTTCTGCTATTTTCGTCCACTGGGCAGAAGTACTGCTTCGACGATACACATAATATCCATCAGCATAGGATACTGCGTTCCAACGGACCTTCAGTCCCTCATTCTGTTTCGAGATCTCCTTCATCTTTGGTGTTTTTATTCTTTGAATCGTTAAACCCTTGGAATTTCTGTTTCCCGCCTTTACATCTTGATAGGATGCGCAGACTGTATAGGTATATGTGGTCTCCTCTTTCGCTGTGCGGTCAACATAGACTACCTTATCTCCCCGAGAAACCGTTCCAATTTGTTTCCATTTACTCTCACCTTTTTCTTTGCGATAGACAAAGTATCCAGTTGCTTGGTTTACTTGTTCCCATTCCACGCGGATTCCGGAGTCGACATTGCTGATTTTCACCATACTTGGTGTTGCCAGTTTTTTTGTTCCCGACACGCCCTCTTTATCAAACGCACTATAAAAGGTTGTCGGATTCTGGCTAACCGCACGCACAGTATACCAATAGGTTCCTGCGACCACCGAATCGTCCTGATAATACGTTTCGGACACCGTATCAATACAACTCCATTTTTCATCCTGAGTGCTGCGGCGATATACCCGATAAGTCACAACGCCGGGAACGGCCTCCCATTTTACCACCAGTCCACTGCCAGAAGACTCCACACCAAGCATTGTAGTGCCGCCCGGTCTTTGGACGAGAGGATCCTGCGCTTCTCCATAGGCAAGGCTTCCCGTTGATGTCGTCTTTGCTGCACGAACTCGATAATAATATGTTGTTTCTGTCGAAGCATTCACATCTCGATAGCTGAGTGCAGTCGTCGTATCCAGCTGCTCCCACGCTCCGCCATATTCCATTCGGTCAATAACATAGAACTCGGCAGAACTCACAGCATTCCACTCCAATGTGACCTTCGTCTTTAATCCGGACAACGCAGTAATATCCGGAGCGGTCAAAACTCGCTTTGCCGAAACGCCATCTTTGTTGTATCCGCCCACAAACTCTGCTCCGTAATTCGAACAGACCGCACTGACGGTGTAATAATATGTCTTTCCCGTCTTCGCTTCGTAATCACGGTATCCATTGATGTCCGAATTTCCAATCTGCGTCCATTTGCTCGAAGATTTTGTGCGCCGGTAAATTCGATACGATTCCGCTCCATCGACTTTGCGCCAACGAACTTTTACCGCACCGGTGATCTCTTCTGCCGGTTTCAAAGTCGGACGTCCTACACGAAGAAATGCGTCGGATCGCTTACTCCGGATCGTTTTTCCATTTTTCTTTTGCTCCGCACGAATGGAATAATAGTAGCTCACGCTTCCCTTCGCTGTGGAATCCACATACTCCGTTTCCGATTTTGTCGCTGTTCCCAGCTTCTCCCACTCAGAATCCGATGTCTTGCGGTATACCCCATACTGTTCTGCGCCTGCAACAGCATTCCATTGAATCGTCACATTTGTTCCACCGCCAGAAATCGCCGTCAGCTGCGGCACAATATTCGTGAAATCCTCTGTCGTATCCGAAACTTCTACTGGTATTTCCTCTGATTCCATCACAGAACTCGCTGCCGACTCCTCATGTTCTTCCTCGGACCACTCTTGAGGCCATTCACTTGGATTCTCATCTTCGGTCTCTTCCAATAGAATTTCCGTTTCCTCATTCGCTGACTCATCGCTTTCCAACGGCAGTTCCGTCGTCTCTTCGGTGACTGCCAGTTCTTCCGCCCGCGCCGTTGTCTGTATGGGCGGGAACAGCCCCAGTATTATAGCGAAGGCCAAAAAAATCCCTATCACCTGTCGTCTCATACCCATCCCCTCCTGTCCGAAATATGTATTGTCAGTGTAACATAAATCGCATCCTTCTGGCAAATGCCAAAGTAAAAAAGAGACACACAATAAACCCTCTTCTTCTGTCATACAAAGAAATTTTATTTATTCTCTTGACAGATTCCTCCCCCTATTTTATAATAACAGTAATTCAAAACAGCAAAAGCAATGACGGAGAAAAGTAAATCCATCACAGCTCATCAGGGAGCATTGGTCGTGACTGAAAGCCAATGCAGGGTCTGGTTGGTTTGAAGTTCTCTCCCGAGCTTTCACGCTGAACTTTAGTAGGCGTGGACGGTTTCCTTCGTTATCAGGATAGAATATCGGGCTTCCCGGCCTCGTATTTGAAAAGTGCGGTTCACAGATTGAGCCGAATTTGGGTGGTACCACGGAATGTATGTCTTTCGTCCCTGTATAATTGGGGAGAAAGACTTTTTTTATGCCTGCAGTGTTACTGTTCTCGCGGTTTATTCCACTGGCTGTTTTCCTCCGCCGGGAAATATTGTATCATGTAAGGAGAACCATAATTATGATTGTTGTAATGAAAAAGGGCGCGCCAAAGCAGGAAATTGAAGCATTATCCACTTGGATTGAACATTTCAGCGTCAAAGTAAATCCGATCGTCGGTGAGGAAACGACGATTCTCGGTCTTGTCGGTGATACCACAGCAATCGACAAGGACACCCTGATGCTCAATCACTGGGTTGACCGCGTCATGAAGGTGCAGGAACCTTTCAAGCTTGCAAACCGCACCATGCATCCCGAAGACAGTGTTGTCAACATCGGCAATGTCCCCATTGGCGGGAACAAAATTGCCGTGATGGCGGGCCCGTGTTCCGTAGAGAGTGAAGCTCAGATCTGCGAGATTGCCGAGGAAGTCAAGCGACAGGGCGCAACGATTCTGCGCGGCGGCGCCTGGAAACCGCGTTCTTCCCCGTATTCCTTCCAGGGTCTGAAAGCAGAAGGTCTTGAGCTGCTGTGTAAAGCTCAGGAAAAGACCAATCTTCCGATTGTCACGGAAATCACCAATCCGGCACACATCGAACTATTTCTGGATAAAGTTGACTGCTTCCAAATTGGCGCACGCAACATGCAGAATTTTGAACTGCTGAAAGAAATCGGCAAGACCGACAAGCCAGTCCTGCTCAAGCGCGGCTTTGCCAATACGCTGGAAGAATTCCTCATGTCTGCCGAATATATTATGGCCGGTGGCAATGAACAGGTCATTCTGTGCGAGCGCGGCATCCGCACTTATGAAACTTACACCCGTAATACGCTGGATATCAGCGCCGTCCCGGCTCTAAAGCGTCTGAGCCATCTTCCGGTTGTCGTTGATCCCTCTCACGCCGCTGGTATCTATTGGATGGTCGAACCGCTTGCAATGTCAGCAATCGCAGCTGGAGCGGACGGTCTGATTATCGAAGTACACAATGATCCGGCACATGCGCTCTCAGATGGCGCACAATCACTGACGTACAAGCACTTTGCCCGCACAATGAGCAAGCTCCGCGCCATTGCCAACGCCGTCGGCAAGGAGATCTGATCTATGTATCATCTCTCACTTCAGGGTTCGCTGAGCCTGTCAGATATTTTCATCGGAAGCGGTATGTTTGAACAGACGGCCAAACACGTCGCAGAAAAATTTCATCCATCCCGGATCCATGTTGTCACCGATTCTCATGTCGCACCGTTATATCTGGATCGACTGGCAAAACAATTTCCGATGACCATCACCTCAACCGTGATTCCAGCCGGCGAGGATCACAAAAATCTGTCTACGGTATCGACAATTTATGACGATTTATGCAACGCCGGTTTAACCCGTTCTGATCTTTTGATCGCACTCGGTGGCGGTGTCGTCGGTGACATTACCGGTTTTGCCGCAGCCACCTATCTGCGCGGCATCCACATTTGTCAGATCCCGACCACCTTGCTCTCACAGGTGGATTCCTCTGTCGGCGGCAAATGCGGTGTGGATCTTCCACAAGGAAAAAATCTGGTTGGTGCGTTTTATCAGCCAGAGCTGGTCATCATTGACACAGATA
>CAYLXH010000029.1:0-18503 GCA_964387535.1 uncultured Butyricicoccus sp.
TGGAAACTTCCATTCCGGACATCTACGCCGTGGGCGATGCGGTGCAGGTCAAGCACTTCGTCACCGGGCAGGACGCTGTGATTTCTCTGGCAGGCCCCGCCAATAAACAGGGACGCATTGCTGCGGACAACATCTGCGGCAGAGACAGCCGGTATACCGGCTCCCAAGGCAGCAGTGTCATCCAAGTCTTTGACATCACTGCCGCTGCGACCGGTGTCAATGAGACCAACGCGAAAAAGGCAGGGCTTTCGGTCGATACCGTGATCCTGTCGCCCATGAGCCATGCCGGTTACTACCCCGGTGCAAAGGTCATGACCATGAAAGTGGTGTTTGAGAAGCAAACCTACCGCCTGCTGGGCGCTCAGATCGTGGGCTATGACGGCGTGGACAAGCGCATTGACGTGCTGGCCACCGCGATCCGGGCGGGAATGAAGGCGACCGCCCTGAAGGATCTGGATCTGGCTTACGCACCGCCGTATTCTTCTGCCAAAGATCCGGTGAATATGGCAGGCTTCATGATTGATAACATCGCAAACGGTGTTATGAAGCAGTGGCATCTGGAGGATGCCGATGCACTTGCTCGTGATGGCAGTGTGACCTTGCTGGACACCAGAACGGTTGCGGAATATCGTATGGGACACATCGATGGCTTCATCAATATTCCGGTGGATGCGCTTCGGGAGCATCTGGATGAGCTGGATCAGAGAAAGCCTGTCTACGTCATCTGCCAGAGCGGTCTGCGCAGCTACATTGCCTGCCGCATCCTGGCGGAACATGGCTTTGACTGTTATAACTTCTCCGGCGGCTTCCGGTTCTATGACGCTGTGACCAATGATCACTGCCTGATTGAATCGGCTACGGCCTGCGGAATGGATCGGACATAAAAGAAGGACATCTGCTTGCAGAGAGCAGATGTCCTTTTTGTTTACGCATTTTGCAGTTGTTCCAGTTTGATTTTGTCTGCAATCTCCACGGTTCCACGAGTCAGCTTGACCATGCCCTCGTTCTGGAAGTAGCGGAGCATTCGGGTAACTACCTCCCGGGCGGTGCCCATATGATTGGCAATGGTCTCATGGGTAATCTTGAGGATGTTGGTTCCCTCTACGCTGCATTCTTCCAACAGGAATCCCGCCAACCGCTTATCAAAGCTTTTCCACATGATCTGCTCCATGAGCCACATCACCTCAGAAAAGCGGGTAGCCATGATTTCATTGGTAAAATTCGATACCACTGCGGATTCTTTCATTATGCTTTGATACGTGTCCGCAGAAATCACCCACAGGGAGGTATCCTTCTCTGCCTCAATGGTGATATCAAACTGAATGCTGTTCATCATACACGAGGCAGAAAACAGGCAGATATCCCGCTCAAACAACCGATAGAGCGTGATCTCCTTCCCCTCATCGAACAGACTGTAAGCACGGAGCTGTCCGCTTTCTACCAGAAGCAGACCCGTACAATCAACACTTCCGTTGTGAATCACAGTCCCTTTGCTCACGTTTCGAAACACCGTATTTTGCTCCAACAGCTGCTGCTGTGCCGGTGTCATTTTATTCCAAATCGGAAAATACGAAGAAAACTCCATGGATGCACCTCCCTGAACACCCATAGTATAAAACAATTTGCGTCATATGTCAATAATTCCATTCACATATGTTGGTAATAACATGGAGGTGAATCTATCCCAAGAGCGGGAATCCATCCTATCAACCATTCTGTTGAAGATCGAACACGTCAATACCTGGTCGTGAAAACGGTACACTCAGTCAAGGTATTCTCCCACACGATACTCATTGTATTGTTTGCGAACCGTGATGACAACCGAGCCAGTAGGTTCATCCTGTTCCGTATCAATGCAGTACTTTTTCCCCTTTTGATCCATCTGCTTCTTATACTCTTCCAATTCCTGTCTGCTTTCAAAGCGAATGGTCTGCTGCAGGCAAGCGCTCAATACTCGTTTCATTGTCCTGATATTCCTTTCTGTATCGTGAATAGATGCAACTCTGTTGGTATCATCCAAAGCGTTGCGGGCATTCGGCGTATCCCTTGTTTGGATACACCGTCCTTCCTGCCTATCATAATTGTACCATTCTTGGAATCTGTTTTTCTAATCCTTTTTTTACAAATTTTAATTTTTCGTCACTTTCACAAGCATGAAACCATCATTTTCTGCGTATTTTACACAAAAGAACAACCACCAGGAATTGTTCCGGTGGTTATTCTTTGTTGTTTTTATGAGATCAATAGGATGCGTGTTGTGTCTGACTTAGTCGGTAAATAATGCCGTGGACAGATACCGGTCACCGGTATCCGGGAGCAGGACAACAATCGTCTTGCCTTTGTTTTCCGGCCGCTTTGCCAACTGAATGCCGGCCCAAACGGCTGCGCCGGCCGAAATGCCGACCAGAACGCCTTCTCTGCGACCGATCAGTTTTCCGGTGGCAAATGCATCGTCATTTTCTACCGGAATGATTTCATCATATACGGCTGTATTCAGTACATCCGGGACAAAACCTGCACCGATACCCTGAATCTTATGCGAACCAGCCTTGCCTTCGCTCAGAACCGGAGACGACGCCGGCTCAACGGCAACAATCTTGACATCCGGATTCTTTTCCTTGAGATATTCTCCGACACCGGTAACCGTGCCGCCGGTACCGACACCGGCAACAAAGATATCAACCGCTCCATCCGTGTCCTCCCAGATCTCCGGTCCCGTGCTGGTGCGGTGTGCCTTCGGGTTTGCCGGATTGACAAACTGTCCGGCGACAAAGCTGTTCGGGATTTCCTTGCTGAGCTCTTCTGCCTTGGCAATGGCACCCTTCATGCCTTTGGCACCTTCTGTCAGAACTAATTCTGCACCATAAGCCTTCATCAGCTGACGGCGTTCTACGCTCATGGTCTCCGGCATGACAATAATCAGACGATATCCGCGTGCTGCGGCAACCGATGCCAGACCAATTCCGGTGTTACCGGACGTCGGCTCGATAATCACGGAACCCTCCTTGAGGATCCCCTTCTCCTCTGCATCATCAATCATTGCCTTGGCAATACGGTCCTTAACGGAACCCGCCGGATTCAGATATTCCAGTTTACCGAGCAGACGAGCCTCCAGCCCCTCTGCTTTCTCTGTATTCGTCAGTTCCAACAACGGTGTCTTGCCAATTAACTGGTCTGCGGATGTATAAATCTTGCTCATAATAACGTTCCTCCCAACTCTTGTGATTCATATCAGTATATCAACTTATTGTTTCTTTGTGTAATTTCCCATGCCGCAACAATACGGGTGCATTCGTCGGGGACACAGGTACGGAGCAAACCGTCGATCCAATGGTTTCATATTTTTATTTCCTATCTTTCTTGTGGGTATATCGGTATTATAAACCCATTCTCTTTCTATGTCAATCCATTTTTTCCATTTGTCAAAAAAAAAGACATGTTGAATCGACTTTTTTCGGATTCCTCTGCTGAGAAACCATCTCTGCTCTGCGCTTATCACACAACGCGACGTCACAAAGCAGAACCGTCGTTCCAACACGTCTTACTGTTCAAATCACAAAATCGTTTCCCGGAACCTCCGGCTGAACCAGATCATCCAGCGAGATATGGTCAAAATAATCATTGATCAAACGGTACAGCTCCTCCCACATCGGCAGCGTACGGCAATCCGCCACGCGGGGACAGTCCATTGTCTCTTTCGTCAGGCAGGATACAGGGGACAGACTGCCCTCCGTCAGGCGCAGAATGTCGCCAACGGTATACTGCTCCGGTGCGCGGGTGAGCTTATAGCCGCCTCCCTTGCCGCGCAGGCCCTGCAAAAATCCCGCCTGTGTCAGCACCTTGATAATGCTCTCCAAATATTTGACAGAGATACCCTGACGGTCTGCAATAGACTTGAGCGGAATAAAGCCCTCTGTCGGATGCTCTGCCAGATCAATCATGACGCGCAATGCATAGCGACCTTTGGTTGAAATCATCATCGTATATTCCTCCCCTCATCTTCCTAGTATACCAGAAGGTTTAAGGGAATTCAAGAGTGTTACAAAATTCTTCATTTTTCTTCTGCACGGATTGTCATGCTCTTCTATTGTCTTGATTTTCTTTCTCCATGCGCTGTTTTCCAAATCATATGATATAATGGTTTCAATCAATGAACTAATGGAGGGCTAAACTAGTACAGGCGGTAGCAGAATTGGCAAACGAATTCAATGTGTCAGAAAACCTTACTGGCCTTTGGAGATAAAAACCGTCAACATTTACTTGGGAAATGATGCAGATGGGGGAATGCAATGGCGTTCGCGTGGGTACCATTACCCAAAAGACCCATCTTTCCCGACCTGCCGTATCCCATCATCTCAAAATACTAACGGAGGCCGGTCTGATCAAAATGCGCCGCGAAGGCACAAAAAATTACTATTATTTTTAATGAAAACGCAGCGTCGATGAATGACCTGCTGCAAAAGCTCACTCACGCAAAAGAACTCATGGAACATCTGCCCGACAGAAGCGGAGAGACGACATAAATTCGGAGGAACGATATATGGAACTGATGGAAGCAATGAAAACACGGCACAGTGTCCGCCAATACACAGACACCCCCATCGACGCCGAAACGGTAGCGGCACTGCGGTCGGAGATTTCTGCGTGTAACCAGGAGGGGAATCTGCACATTCAGCTCGTAACCCAGGAGCCAAATGCATTCAACAGCCTCATGGCACATTACGGCAAGTTTCGGGGGGTTACAAACTACCTCGCACTGATCGGAAAGAAGAACGATTCCTTGGACGAACGGTGTGGATACTATGGAGAACGGCTGGTTCTGAAGGCACAGCAGTTGGGACTCAACACCTGCTGGGTGGCCCTGACATACAAGAAAATTCCCGGCGCCTTTCAAATCAATGCCGGAGAAAAGCTAACCGCCGTGATTGCTCTCGGCTATGGAAAAAACCAAGGCACACACCATGCATCAAAGACTCCAACGGCCGTAAGCAATATCCGCAACGACTCTCCCTCCTGGTTTCAGTCTGGGATCGACGCCGCCCTGCTCGCCCCGACTGCCATGAATCAGCAAAAATTCACGCTGACTCACACCGGTCGAAGCGTAACGGCAAAGGCGGGGTTGGGATTTTACACCAAAGTCGATCTCGGCATTGTAAAGTACCACTTTGAACTGGGTGCCGGTAAACAAAATTTTGATTGGAATGAACATCGTTGAAAACCAAAGCGGCAAGAATACTCTTGCCGCTTTTTTATCGCCAAACGCAATCATACAACCGCTCCGATCCGGCCGGCCGAGCAGCCCATCCTCTATTCGCATCCGCCAAAAAAGAAAACAGTGAGACACGCTCTGTCCGAAGCGTGTCTCACCCAGTATTGTTCTACCGTGCTTCTCGTATTCGTCTCGCCGCGCGGTTGATTGCCGACGCGGTCTGCTGCGCACAGGTTTTCAGGAAAAAGTGGTTCTCTCCCAGTTCGATGAATTCACTCTCCGCTCCAAAAAACGGGTCCCACCCGTGAATCAACGGCGCGGGGATATCCTGCGGCGAGTAAAACATCGTGATATTCATCGGAAACGTCCAGCGGCGGTTTGCCGGATAATGGCCCAGCAGACGGTAATCCTCCCGGATCGGTTGAAAATACATCCGTCGGAAAAAACGGTTGCCCAGCATTTCCGGCCGCACATTGTCAAACCCGCCGAACTGCTTCATTGCCTTCAGAAAATCCTCATCCGACATCGTCAAATACTGTTTGCTGTCCCAGTCCCCGTCCGGCGCTTCGTGCGATGCCAGAAAGACATGCTTGGGCTGTCGGTGCAGCAATCCCTGTGCCAGCATTTCATATACGCCGATGGTCCCCATGCTATATCCAAACAGCATCAGGTCACACTCCGGCTGCAGCCGGTCATTGATGTGCTGCGCCATATCACACGCCAGCTCGGTAAAATCCGCATAGAACGGCTGCTTGATTCGCTTGCCGTGCCCGGCGTATTCCAACGCACAAACAGAAATGTCCTCATCTAGGTACTCCGTCAGGCCCGCAAAAAACTCCGGACCTCCCCCGGCGTACGGCAGGCAAAACAGCTGAATTATACTCATTCGCTCTCCTCCGGTAACGGTTCATCCTGGCTCTCCTCGCACTTCGCCCGCTCGCTGCGCTCCAGCGGCGGCACGGCAAACAGCCGGATCAGCCAGTCAAATGGTTTGAGTGACAGGATCACGACCACTGCGACCGCGATCACCACCATCCAGATATTGGCCTGCGCTTCCGTCATTTCCTTAATCATCAGTTTCTTTACGCCCATGCCGCTGAACAGCCACGTAATCACGCTGTAATGGAAGGCATAGACTGCCATCGTCCGACTGCCCATCGTAGACCAAACGCCACGAATCGACGGCACCAGCGCCAGCACGGCAAACATCATCAGCAGTGCCACCGCATAGCTCCCCAGACGGAACAGCCCGCCGAAATAAAACAGATCCTCGTCCAGATTGCGGTAGGCAAAGCCCTTGAGAATCGGTATGAGCCACGCGAGATCGTCGTAATAATTGGCTGCCGTCCAGCCTGCCGCAATCAAAATCACCACGGCAAGCAGCTTTACCCAGACCTTCCGGCTGATTGCCAACAGGGTATCGGCATTGAGATAAAATCCCAGCACGAAAAACGGAAAAAACGCCGTTGCCCGCGCCAGAACCATTCGGCCGCCCAGCGTCAGGTCATATCCGGCCATGCACCCAAAAAACAGGACGGCCGGAATCACATAGCGTTTATCAAACCGCTGCAGCAGCATCATCACCAGATAAAACAGGAAGATGGCCAATGCATACCAGTCAATTCCCACCGTAGAGAGAATGCGGAATTCCGCCTCCTTCGCGATCGCTACCCGCGTCAGAAACAGGGAAAACTTGATTACAAAGTACAGGAGCAGAAAGGTAAGCGCCTTATCATAGCGATATCCCCGCACGGCCCGCTTGGCAAACAGGCCGGAAAGAAAGATAAACGCCGGCATATGGAAGGCATAGATAAACAGATACACCCGATTCATCACATCCCCGTCCAAACGGACATAGTTGATGACATGGCCGAGTACAACACAGAGGATCAACAACAGCCGGGCATTATCCCATTTTGCAATTCGTTTTGTCATGATTGTAGATTGCTTTCCCGATACGTCAATGGTTCTAATACAGCACTTGCCGTGAAATCGCGCAGATCCCACGGCAAGTACCGGTTTCTTACTGATGTTTGTCCTCTTCCGGACGGTTCAGTCTCAGCTGACCATCCGTGCAGACAGCAACCGTAGGAGTATCCAGAATTTCGCCTGTCGTATGGTTATACAGGAACAGGTTCAATCCCTTTGCGGACATGTACTTGCGCACGCCATTGATGATAAACACCGGACGGCTGGGAGCATTTCCGCTGGGAATCGAGGTGCAGACAAACGGGAAGTCGTTGCCGAAGTGTCCCTTGAACTGCATTTCCAACTCACTTCCCGTGGCTTCCTCCACGATTCCACCCACAATGCTTCCGGCATAGGCCTTGCCCTTGAGCGTGCGGATGTCGGTCTCAATGCCGCACGTCTCCAGCGCCGCCTGCATCTCATCCGTCCACACATCGCAGACCGCGTCATCGGTCAGCTCAATCAGGACATCATAGTCACCGGAATCAATATAACTCTCTTTCAGTTCTGTCAGATATTCTGCGACATCACTGTTGGTCAGGAAGTACGCTTCTTTGTGTTCCGCCTGATAGCGCTCCATGAGTGTCTCACTCTTGGGCGCTGTCTCACGGAAATCCGACAGCTCATAGTGCGTTGTGAGATAGTCGCCGAGTGCATCGGCAACCTTATCCGCACCGCGTACATTCATGTGCTGCGGGTCCTTAAAGTCGGAGTAATAGTTCAGCTCCAGCTTCTCGCCCCACTCCTTGGATGCATAATTGATATACGGAATCCCAAGCTCGTCCGCCAGTTCCTGCGTCTCAATATCTTTGGTTTCCGTCCAATCTTCTTTTGGCGTCTTGATGAGAACCATCTCGATGCCGTTGTCCCTGCAGTACTGAACGTACTTCTCCAGTCCGGCCTTCTGGTAATCTACCATCTGCGGCTTCTTCAGCATCTCATCCTCGTTGTCCATGAGATCCTCATAGTTGTCAAAGGAATAGACATAGTCTGCCATACGGGTACCCATATACATCGGGCTGTCCTCCGTGGTAAACGTAAAGTCCTGCTCCTCCAGCTCCTCCCACCGGTTGTGGTACTTGATGATCGGAATCATATAGCTCAGGAATCCGTCCGCATTCTCGCTCTCCGCAATATGCTGCCGGACAATATCAATCTTATTGGAAGACAGGCGCATGGTATCCAGCGTCTGACGATAAAAGCTCTCAGAAACTTCCTCGTACAGCTGGCTGGCGTCCAGAACCGCTACCTTGATGTCTTGTGTCTTGTCCAGTTCTCTAAGCCAGCCCAACGAACACAAAATCGCCTGGTTCGGGGAGCCGGTTGCATACGCCGAAATTCCATACTTGTCGTACAGCTCCATCGCGTTGACACAGAACACCGCCTGGCTGCTGCCGCTGATGGCAACCTCCACACTGTTGTTTTCCAGTTCATACAACTGCGCCGCTGTGTACGACTGACAGTTATTGTCAGTAAACTTTGCCGTAAACAGCTTTGTGATCGACAGAAACAGCACCACAAAGATGGCAACGAATATGACTACTTTTGCAATTGTTTTCTTCATATCAATACCTTACTCTTAGAACGCCATGTATACGAACGACGATGCATCGTAACCCGGTCCATAGATACCAAGGATGATGATCGAAAAGATCGCCGCGAAGTAGATCATCCAGCGCACGACCAGATTCTGCTGGCTGATAATATCACGCACCCGAACGCCGTCCTTCTCTCCGTTGATCTGCACGCGGCTGATAAAGCCGAACAGAACGATAGCGGCAATCAGGACAAAGATATTCAAAATATCCAAACCATAATCCAGCAGGCTGCCGTCGAACAGAACCCACGGATTAAACGTAATCAGAACATTCTTACAGATATACCATGTCGCACCCAGCGAACCCGGTGTGGTCAGCAGACGGCCGCCGGCGAAGATCAGCGTCGTGCGAATTGCCTGAATCGCCTTCCACGACGTGGCCTCACTGTTGATGCCCAGCTTCTGGCCGAAACGCGTGAAGTCCTCGGCAAACGAAACCGACATCAGAATCATAAAGGCATAATAGACGCCCCAGCAGACATAACCGATGCCGTTGCCATGCCAGGTGCCGGTGAGAACCCAGGTGATGGTAACTGGAACCGCCGTGACCATAACGCGGGCCATGCGATTGGGAACCTTTCCGCGCAGCGACTTGTTCAAATTCTTGACAAATCGCGAGGTGCTGACCGGATAATAAACATAGTCCTTGAACCAGGAGCCCAGGGACATGTGCCAGCGTCTCCACAGCTCAACAACACTCTTGGAGCAGAACGGGTGGTTGAAGTTGAGATCCAGCTCTACGCCAAACAGATCGGACGCACCGCGGGCAATATCCATGCAGCCCGAGAAGTCCGAATAGATGTATACGACATCAAGCAGCGCCGTGATCACAAAGATCAGGCCGCCGTCTGAGCCGAGATAATTGCCGTAGACCGACTGAATAAACACATTCGCTCGGTCCGCGATGACCAGCTTTTTGAAGAAGCCCCACAGCATCAGCTGAAGGCCATACGAACAGCGTTTGCTGTCAAATCGCAGCTCCTGCTTGAGACGCTGACCCAGACGGCCATAGCGCTCAATCGGGCCCTGAAGGATATGCGGGAAGTAAATCGCATACAGCAGGAAGCGGGCGTAGTTGGTCTCGTAGTCAATCTTCTTCCAGAATACATCCAGCAGATAGCTGAGGGACGAGAACGTATAGTACGAAATGCCCAGCGGAACGATAATCATCGCTGCACTGAAGTGCGCTCCGCTGTTGAGCATCTGGACAAAGTCATCAATCGGATTGATCAGGAACTTTGTATATTTGCTGTAGCAGAGGATGACCAGATTGAACACCAGACACAGAATGAGGAATTTCTTGGCGTGCTTTTTCGCCGCCTCCCGCATGGCTTTCTTCGCCTTGCGGTCCAGTGTCTCATCCGCGTCCAGCTTTGCATCCAGCTCGGCATAGATCTGGCCGATCTTGCGTCCGGTCAGGAATACCGTGAACGATGTAATAAAAATAAACGGAAAATATTTGATGCCGGCAATGCCGTAAAAGACAAGGCTGATGACCAGAAGCATCTTCCAACGGTGTTTCACCGGACAGGCATAAAATGCGACAAAGCTGACCGCCAGGAACACCAGAAAATCAAGTTGAATAAAAGTCATATCTTTCCCCTAAATCGGGCGGCACATTGCTGCGCCGCCCGACCGTATCCATGATAATACCTATGCAGCCGCCGGACAATCAGTCCATCAGCTCCTGAACCATTGCCCACATAGCCTCCAGAGAATCAAAATTCTCCGGAACGATGTACTCCATATCGATCTCGATATCAAACGTATCCTCCAGCTCGGTCAGGATCGAAGTCATATCAATCGAGTCGATTACCTTATCCGTATACAGCTTCTTGGACGTATCTTCGTAGTCGATATTCGGGTTCACGCGCTTGAGCGCTTCCAACAGCTTTTCCATAATCTTGTCCTCCAGTTTCAATATAATATAAATCTTCTATGGTATACAATTCATTACTGCGGGAGATCCTTATAGAGTACCTTGCCGGCCTCATTTTTCGGAATCTCGTCAATGATACGGACGGTATACGCCCGCGGGTTCAAGTGGGTTCGGTCATGAATCAGCTCCATGACGGCGTCCTTGTGCGCCTCATTGGTGATGAAGATCTGCATCAGATCATCGTTGCCGGTGCTCGCACAATCCATGTCCTCAAACTCCGCCTTGACCATGCGGTCCACCTCGTCCAGATTGACACGGTTGCCAAACAGCTTGAGGAAGCGCTTTTTGCGTCCGACGACATAGTAATAGCCGTCCTCGTCACGCTTTGCCATGTCACCGGTCTCCAGACGGCCGCCGCGCTCATCGCCCTTGATCAGATCCGCGCCGCACTCGGCGTAGCCCAGCGTGACGTTGTCGCCCTCATAGACCAGTTCGCCGACAACACCCGGCTGTTCAATCGGGTTATCGTTGACGTCACGAAGAATAAATTTGCCGCCTGGGATAACGATGCCCATGCTGCCAAACTTCTCCAGCGACTTCTCATACGGCAGATATGCCATGCGGGCGGTCGCCTCCGTCTGACCATACATGACGACAAAGTGCTTGCCGGTTTTTTCCGCGTACTCCGCAAACTCCTTGTGAAGCTCCGGAGCCAGCTTGCCGCCTGCCTGCGTGAAGGTTTTCAGATCCGGCAGATCCATGCGGAAAAAGCGGATGCGCTTGAGCATCTCATACGTAAATGGTACACCGCCGAATGACGTCGCCTTGTTCTCCTTCATAAAGCTCCAGAACTGCTTGGCAACGATCGGCTGCGTCGTCAGCAGCATCGTCGCGCCGACCTGCGCGTGGCTGTTGATGATCGACAGTCCATAGGTATAGTTCATCGGCAGCGTGGTAACCGGACGCTCGTCCCCGTCAATCTCCAGGTACTCAACAATCGCCTCGGCATTGGACTGAATGTTGGTATAGCTCTGGCGAACCAGCTTGGGGCTTCCGGTCGAACCGGACGTCGTCAGCAGCAGCGCCAGCTGCTCGTTCAGCGGGTAGACGGTGTCGAAATTCGTCTTGACCAGCGAGTATCCAAACCGGGACAGCACCACCGGGTACGGGTACTTTTCCAGTAACTCGTCCGGAAGGTACAGATACGATGGGCTGTACACGTCAATCAGATGTGCCGCCAGCACGTCGTTGATCTTGGCGTCCACCATCAGCGGTACAATCTTGTTGTACAGGAAGCTCAGATAACCGGCTGCAGAGCCAATGGCATTCTTGCAGAAGCAGAACACCAGGCAGCGTCCGCCGACTGCCGCACCGAGATCGTTGGCATAGGACTCCAATCCCGCATAGGTCAACGTCTCACCGTCCTCCTGAAGGAAGGCAGTCTTTTCTCCAAATTTTCCAAAACTATCGTAATAGCTCATTTTTCTCCACTTACCTCAACCTAGAATTACAGATTTTTTCAGCGGCTGCATCGCCCGGTCACAGACCGGATGAGAGCGCTCCTTGTTTTTACATATTTGTCTAAAAACTACCGCTGTCGTTTCAACATTTTGGCTAGTTTTATTCGCATTTTTTAATCGTTTCCAATTATATCACAGCATTTTTTCCCCGTCAACTGGACGGTTCTACAAATTAAGCCATTCTCTGCCGCCTATCGTCTGTTGGAGCGTCTCCACACATGCTGCTCCTGCGCTGCCCGGATCAGCTCCTCCCGGAAGTCCGGATGCGCCAGCGAGATCAGCAGCTCCGCTCGCTCCCACGTGGAACGCCCTTCCATATTAACCACACCGTACTCCGTCGCCAGATAATACACCTGACTGCGCGGAGACGTAATGATGTCCCCCTCAAAGTGCGGGCAGATCCGCGAGTGGCGCACTCCGTTCTTGTCATGGTAAGTCGAACCCATACACAAAAACGCCTTGCCCCCGCGCGACGAGGAGGCCCCGGTCAGAAAATCCAGCTGACCGCCAGTGCCGCTGATCTGGCGCATTCCGGCGCTCTCCGAGGACACCTGACCGAACAAATCCACCGCAACACAGCTGTTAATCGAAACCATGTTGTCCAACTGCGAGATGACATGCGGGCTGTTGACGTATTCCAGCGGGAATGCCGACACAGACGGGTTTTCATTCATCCATTCATACAGCTCCCGCGACCCGATTCCAACGCCGAGCACACTCTTTCCCCGGTTGATCGTCTTGTACGCATTGGTCAGTTTCCCGGCCTTATGCATTTTGAGATACGCATCCGAACACAGTTCGGTATGCATGCCGAGATCCTTCAAGTCGGACTCCGCCAGCAGTGAGCCCACCGCGTTGGGCAGGCTTCCGATGCCGAGCTGCAGCGGAACTCCGTTTTTCATATACGGCATCAGATGTGACGCAATCTGAATGTCGGTCTCGGTCGGCTCCGGAATCTCCATATTCGGCAGCGGCGGGTGCTCGCCCTCCACAATATAATCGACCTCAGAAATATGAATGCACTCGTCGTATCCCCCGTACAGCTTGGGCAGGTGCTCGTTGATCTCCAGAATGACGACATCCGCCTTGCGCAGAATCTGACCGCAGACCCCGGTTGACGTGGAGAAATTAAAAAACCCGTGCTTGTCCATCGGCGTAACGCTCATCATCGCTACGTTGACCGTCAGAAAGTGCTTATAATACGCGGCATTGTTGTGGAACACCATCGGGATATAATAGCACAATCCGCGGTCGCTCAGCTTTCGTTCGTACGCGGAGTAATGCCAGGTGTTATAAATAAAGTGTTCCTGGGATGGATCGCATTCTGCCACCTCAATCGGCCCAAAAATGAGATTGCCGCGAATTTTGACATCCCACAGCTCCTCTTTCCGTTTCGCGAGCGCACGGTCCAGCAGCACCGGCATGCCCAGCGAGGTGGTGTAGTCCACCCAATCCCCACTTCGAACGACCTGTACGGCCTCCTCTGGCGTGCGCAGCTTGGCACGGTATTCTCTCTGAAACTCCATCGCGTATCACCTCATCGTCGTCTGTTGCACTCTGTGACGTTCTTCTCTTGTAGTATACACGAATTCCGTACAAAACGAAATGCCAAATTTCGGGTATTCCCATCGCCGACTGCCCATTTGGCAAGACCACAGATATCCGTTGACTTCTCCTCATCGGCGTGCTTTAATAATCAATGATGTGTCACCCTGTTTTCGACCATCTGTCACTCTGTCTGACACAAGGAGGCGAAGTCCTATCCAAGCCACACAGTCTCGCGATCTGACACGCGGTCCGCTGCTGTCCTCTCTTCTTTTGTTTTCCCTGCCGATTCTCATCGGCGACCTGTTCCAGCAGCTGTACAACATTGTCGATACCGCTGCAGTCAGCCATCTGCTCGGCTCAGACGCCCTCGCTGCACTCGGCTGCACCACGTCGCTGTATCAGGTTGTTCTGTGCATTGCAACCGGCATGACCGCCGGTTTTTCCATTGTCATCGCCCGGATTTTCGGCTCCCGCCGCCCTGCGCGGCTGCGGCAGACCGTCGCCACCATCCTGGTGCTGACCATTTTGCTGTCCGCTGTGCTGACCGCCGTCAGTCTGCTGTTCAGCCGTCGGATGCTGCTTGCACTCAACACGCCAGCATCTATTTTAACCCCGTCACTCGTGTACATCCGCACCTTTTTTGCCGGGATCTTTTTCACGATGAGCTACAACGCCATGGCCGGCATCCTGCGCGGCATCGGCAACAGCCTGTATCCTCTGCTGTTTTTGATCCTGTCCTCCGTGCTCAATGTCGCGCTGGATCTGCTGTTTCTGGCCGTATTCCACTGGGGAATCTTCGGCGCCTCGTTTGCTACCGTGTTGTCGCAGCTGGTGTCTGCCGTCACCTGTCTGCTGTACCTCATCCGCCGCTGTCCCGAGCTGCATCTCACCCGCTCCGACTTCCGGTTTGACCGCGCACTCACGCGCGAGCTGCTCGTCACCGGTCTGGCCATGGGGCTCATGCAGTCCACCGTCTGCTTCGGCACCATGATTATGCAGTCGGCAGTCAATCGCTTAGGCACTGCAACCATTGCCGGCTACACCGCCGCACGAAAAATCCATGGCCTGCTGCTCGCGGTCCTGTTTGCCTTTGGCAACACCGCATCCACCTTCGCCGGACAGAACCTCGGCGCACGCCAGCTCGATCGCGCGTTCTGCGGTATCCGCATTCTTGTATTGCTCGGCCTCATGTGGGTTACTCTGGTCAACCTATTCATCTTCCTGCAGTGCGAGCCGCTTGCGCGCGCCGTCACCGGCAGCAGCGATCCCGCGGTTCTCAACGCGGTCACACGCTATCTGCGCATTGATGTCCCGTTCTACTATGGCATCTCCGTGCTCATCATCCTGCGTTACGCGCTCCAGGGTCTGGGCGGCAAGCTCTCGGCCGTCGCCGAGGGCATCATGGAGATGACCGGCAACATTCTGTCCGCGCTGTTTCTGGTTCCGGCACTCGATTACCTCGGTGTCTGCCTGTGTGAGCCGATCACCTGCACGGCCTGTGCCGTCATGATCTGTCTCGCCTTCTGGTATTCCGCCCGCAAACTGCGCCGCCACGCCGCGGACCCCTCCTGGTAAGCCGGACACCGCAATGCCCGACCCTGTATTCCGAAAGGATCTATGTTTTATGGACAACTCTGTAATTCTCACCCAGATGATCGAACTGTTTCTGATGATCGGTCTCGGCTTTCTCCTGTTTCGCACCGGACTGCTGGATGTCGACTTCAACCAGAAGCTCACCAAAGTGCTGCTGTACGTCACAGTACCCGCTCTGATTCTCAGCTCCGTACTCCAGCAGACCGAGCGCCTTGCCGGCGCACAGGTCGCGACGGTGTTTGCCATCGGATTTGGTCTGTACTTTGTCTTTCCCCTGCTCGCCGTCGTCATCGTCAAGCTGCTGCGGCTTCCCAAAGCGGATCAGGGTCTGTATATGTACATGCTGGTCTACGGCAACGTCGGCTTCATGGGCTTCCCTGTCATCGACGCTCTGTACGGTTCTACCGCCGTGTTTTACACCGCCATCATCAATATTCTGTTCAATCTCTCCTGCTTTTCCGTCGGACTGATTCTCATGCATTACGGCAAGGACGAATCTGCCTCGATTTCACTGCGCAGTTTTCTCTCCCCCGGCATTCTCGGCTGTCTGCTGTCCATCGCGATTTATTTCGCCGATATCCACTTCCCTTCCGTCCTCAGCGAACCGATTGCCACCGTCGGCAGCGTCACCACACCGCTGGCCATGATACTGATCGGGGCCACGCTGGCCCGTATGGAGTTCAAAACTGTCTTTCAGGACTGGCATCTGTATCCATACACGATCGTCAAGCAATTCGTGCTTCCGCTCCTGCTCTGGCCGCTGCTCCGCCTGATCGTCACGGATTCCTTTGTTCTCCACATCACCTTTATTCTTCTGCTCATGCCGGTGGCAAACAACAGTGTTCTGTTCGCCACCAACTACGGCGGAGACGAAACGCTGGCTGCCAAAACCGTGTTTCTCACCACACTGGTCTCCATTGTCTCCATCCCGCTGCTCACCGCACTCTGTCTGTGAACCGACAAAACACCAGGCTCTGCCGCCGTATCCATGGCGACCGCGCCTGGTGTTTGTTGTATTCGCCGCTCAATCCAGCAGCTCTTTGGTATAAATGCTCGTCGGCACATAATATATTGTCTGCTTGGGCGTCCGATGATGCAGCAGCAGAGAGTGCATCACAAGCACGGCATCATATGCCTGCGCCGAAAAATCCTGCTCCACCACAAAATCCAGCATACCATTGCGCAGTCCCCGTTTGGCCGCCGCCGTCAGATCGTTGGCAACGACATGGAGCGGATACGGCCGCTTTGCCTTGCGCACCGCATCCATGCAGGCCGGGACGCTCTCCGTCCCCATATAGATGCCGCGGATCCGGCTGTTATCCTGGAGCGCCTTTCGGACGGTTTCGTAGGTCAGATCATATCGCTCGTAGCACTCCTGCATCTGGATTCGCTCCAGCCCTACGCCCAGTTCCTTTGCCTGTCGGATAAAACTCTCCAGCCGGTTGCGGTTGGAACGAAACTCCAGATTTCCCGTGATCGCCAGAATGATGTCCTTCGCACCCAAACTGCGCACCAGCAGCCCTGCCGCAACCTCTCCGCTCTTGGCAAGATCCTGTCCCACATGGCACACCCTCCGGCTGTCCGGCAGATCGGAATTATACGTCACAACCGGAATGCCCCTTTCCGCCAAATCATCCACCGTCGCACTGAGCATAATATTGTCCGCCGCATTGAGCAAAATCCCCCGTGCTCCGCCTTCCACGAGCGAATAGATGCGCCGGATGTACTCCTCATTGGATCGGCTGTCCATCCTATCGATCCGGATTTCAAATCGGTCGGAGTGCAGAAAGCGTTCTGCCCGCCGGATTCCAGCCTCGGTCTGACGGCGAAAATACTCATCCTCCCATTTCGTCATCAGAAACCCGATGGTCACCGTGTCGGTTCGGTTCTTTTTGGTTTTTTTGTGAATGTATCCGGTCTGCTCCACCGCCCGGAGCACACGGCGCCGAACCGCCGGGTCGACATACGGGCGGTCATTGAGCACACGGTCCACCGTACCGCGCGAAACCCCGCACAACGCGGCAATCTGCTGTATTGTCGGTTTCATTTCGCATCCCTCCCACCGTTTTTTTTCATTATAGCAAACCTCCGCCGAAGAAAAAAGCACAATGCACAGCGCAGAGCAAAAAAACTTCCCGCTTTCTGCTCTGCAACCTGTACAAAACCGATCCCTCCAATGTCCGCGAATCTCCGAAATCCTGTCGGGGATATTGCGTTCTTTCCGGTTTTCGCGTATAATGACAGTACCGAAGATCATCAGGAGAAAAGTTCTCAATTCGTCGCGTTTCCCTGAAAAACAACTGATTATATTGGAGGATTGTTGTCATGAAGAAAATTAAAGTTGGCATCGCCGGCCTCGGCCGCCTGGGCAAAGTTCACGCACAGAACCTCGCCTACAAGATTCCGAATGCAGAGCTGACCGCAGCCTGCTCGATCATGCCGGCAGAGCTGGAATATGCCCAGAAGGAGCTGGGTGTGACCGATGTGTACACCGACTTCCGCGAGATGATCGCAAAGGCTGACATCGACGCTGTCGCTATCGTCACAACATCGTCCGAACACTGCTGGCAGATCGAAGCCGCACTGGATGCCGGAAAGCACGTCTTTACCGATAAGCCGCTCGGCGTCGATGTCAATCAGTGCAAGATCGCCGAAGCTGCTGTTGAGCGCAATCCGGACAAGATCTTCTTCATCGGCTTTATGCGCCGCTACGATCCGTCCTATGCCTACGCCAAGAAAAAAATTGATGAGGGCGCTATTGGCACCCCGTATATGGTCAAAGCGACCGGCATTGACCCGGAAGCACTTGTGGAAGGCTCGATCAAGTTCGCTGCCAACTCCGGCGGTATCTTTATCGACATGGCTGTTCACGACATCGACCTGATGCGCTGGTTCCTGGGCAGCGATCCGGTTCAGGTTCATGCGATCGGTGCCACATTCAAGCATCCGGAGTTCCGTCAGGTCGGAGACGATGAGACCGGCGTTGCAGTTTACAAGTGTGAGAACGGCGCCATCGGTATGGTTCACGTCGGACGCACTGCGCCGCATGGCTACCATGTTGAGACCGAAATCGTCGGTACCGACGGTTCGATCCGCATCAGCCCGGTTCCGGAAAAGAATCTGGCCGTTCTGTACAACGCCAACGGCGTCGTTCAGGAATGCGTAGAGAGCTTCCCGATCCGCTTTGCC
>CAYLXH010000030.1:0-18373 GCA_964387535.1 uncultured Butyricicoccus sp.
TGCTGTCATCTGTGTTTGGAAACAGATCTCACCGCCCATGCGGATAATGTCCTCCCGCATCCGGCGCACAACCTGTTTCAGTACGTCCGTCCCAATATGCGGCTTTGCCTTTCTCCGAATATCAGCAGGCGCGCCGTACTGGCAGAGAATCGTTAATACCAACTCACTGAGCGGGTCATGAATCCGCGTCGTAAGTTTGCCGTCGGAATAAGCGCCGGCACCGCCCTCTCCAAACTGAATATTGCTTTGCTCGGAAAAGCATCCTTGTGTCCAAAACGCTTTCACCGCCTGATCACGTTGTTCCACACAATCGCCGCGTTCCAGCACCAGCGGACGGTAACCGTACCGTGCCAGCAGATATGCCGCAAACAGTCCGGCCGGTCCCAGTCCAACCACAACCGGACGATGCTCCAGTCTCTCGGTGCCCGTCACCTTCGGCTCCGGCACCGGTGTTCTGCATCGGATGTTCGGCTGATTCAACCGCTGCACCAACTGATCTTCCTGCTCATAACCATCTAACTGCACCGTCAGCACTCGAGTAATCGCACCGCGGCGCGCATCCAACGATTCCCGGTATACCGTTGCGATGACATCGTTCTTCAGCAGTCCGCACTGACAGCACGCCAGTGCAAAAGCCTCTTCCTCCGGTGCCTCCAGCGGAATACGAATATTATTGACTAAAATGCTCATGATTTCTCACTGATCTGAACTTCTACACTATATGACCCAATAACAGAAATCGTATTGGGAACTTCCACCTGGACACCAACTTTATGCTTTCCGATTGACAACTCTGACGAATCAATTTCCGCCACAATATAGATGTCTCCGGCTTCCAGTTGATCCAGCACCTTCTCACGCCCCTCAATGCGAATGGTCACGGCATCCGTCAGCAGTTTGGGTTGCTTGGCGTTTCCTTTTGCCGCCGCTGTATCTGTCAAAAGAATATCCGTCACCTGAATTGATTTTTTCTTGACATCATCCAGCTTCAACTCTGCATGCACAATCTTTTCCTGTCCGTCTGTCATTTCCACACCGGTTGGCAATGGAATCTCAAACGTAAACATATCACCGTTTTCCGCCTTGCTGACATTGATCGTTCCCACTGTGATGGAATCCACTGCATCCACGGCTTCCGGATCTCCCTGAATCTTCACCTTATCCACAGACAATACGGCTGATGCATTCAAAACATCCGCGTCCTCTTTCGGCGTCAAGGATACCTTCAGTGGGACAGTCTTGACCTTTAAAACATCCAAAGAAAGTTTCACGCGCGTGGTCTCACGGCTGATGTTTTTGCTGCTGATGCCATTGCCCTCACTGTCAACCAGCTTGTAATCATAGCTGACATCAGCAACAGAATCTGTCAGCTCTTCCGCATCCAACATAACCACTGCATTCGCAACCTTATCCAGTTCTTGTTCCGGTCCAGTGATATTCACCGTACTCACCTGCAGAACTGGTGTGCCGATTTTGTACTCATCCGATGGTTTTCCATCAATCTTGACCTCGACAGGAACACTTTTTGTCTCAATCCGATCCACGGTAACCCGAATCGTAGCCGGACTGCTGCTGACACAGGTCATACCAGTTTCGGGCAGGACAACCTCATACGAAATATCATACTGCCCTGGAGAAGAGATCGACTCTGTCAAATCCGCGCGCACCTTAATCTGCGATGCGGTCAAATTAGCCAAGCGATTACTGGAAGCAGATACTTTGACGTTCACGGTTGTGTCGGCACCTTCGACAACAGAAAGACTATATGCATTGTACAAATCATCTGCTCCCACCAACTGCACACTGATATCACGGTATTCCAGCGTCCGAGTCGGATTTTGTGAATTCATCGTATAATTCCAAAAACAAATCGCCAATAACAGCGAAATAATAACAGACACCGGATCTATTGTTTTGCCTTGCTTCTTCACGACCGGTCACCTCGAACTCTAAGCACCTTGGAGGCCAGCTTTTGCCAGATCCCTGTTTTTTCCGTCACTTCTTCTTCCATAAGTTCTGTGCGCAAAACCTCTTCCAGCTGCTCCGGAACCAAATTTCGCTGAAGCACTCCACCGATGGCAATGGAAATCGCGCCGGTTTCTTCGGATACCACCAGACTCACGGAATCGGCAGACTCGCTCATACCAACTGCCGCACGGTGGCGCGTTCCCAACTCTTTTGCAAGATTCCGATTATCCGACAGAGGAAGGACACAGCCCGCGGCATGAATCCGTCCTTCCCGAACAATCATGGCGCCATCATGCAGCGGCGCTCCCTCATAGAAAATATTACGGATGAGTTCGTCGACAGCCATCGCATCCAATGACGTACCGGTTTTCACGATTTCATCCAGAGAATCCTGTCGTTCAAAAATAATCAAAGCACCGGTGCGCGACCATGACATTTCCTTGCATGCTTTTACCATCTCCTGAATCACGTGTTCTTCCATCGAAAGGGTATCTCTTCGCATAAAAAAGGAAGCAACACCGCTCTCCCCAACACGGCGCAGAATGCGGCGCAGCTCCGGCTGAAATACAATCGCCAGCACGACGATTCCCCAAGTAATCACTGCGTGAAACAGCGTACTCACCATCACCAGATCCAAGGCATCCGAGATGACCATAGCAACCAAAAGCACAATGATACCACTCACGATCTGCGACGTGCTGGTCTTTCGAATCAGTCGAAGCACCTGATAAATCAAGATCGTAACAATGGCAATATCTGCGATGTCATTAAGGTGCATCGTTGTTAAATTTTGCAGGATTAACTGAATAACTCCATTCATATTGCCTGATTCCTTTTCGATAACATTCTTCGGTCTGACAGAAGCCCGCCAAAATCAAAGCACTTATAGTTTAACACAGTTTTGGCATCCTGTGAATAGCTGATTCCATGAAATACGAGGGCAAATTACCAGAACTCCGATCATTCGACGGTCTGATCCGTTTGAGTTCCAAACATCATACTTTTTTGCGGTCTTGAACCTTCAAAATTTTCCGTATCGCCTTCGCCGTGCTCTTCATCTGGCAGGTATTCTGAAACCAGCCCGGAGAGAGGCGAACCGTCCCCGACGACAGCGTTCCCGCCGTCCGATGAGCCATCGGGGCACAATGCAATCCCGCACGAACGCAAATATCGCGTTCCCCCAGCCGTTGTGCCATATCCTCCGCATCCATCACATCAGAGACCACAGAGAGAACCCCTGTCTGCTGTTCCTCGTGCGGCGCAACAAAACACTGTATCTCAGGGACATCCGATAACATGTCTGCCATCTGTCGGCACAAAATGTGTTCATGACGGCCAATGGAATCAATCCCCACCGTTTTGACAAATCTCATTCCTGCCGTCAGACCCGCAATGGCAGGAATCGCATGGGTCCCCGCCTCAAAACGGTCCGGCAGCTCCTCTGGCATTTCCGTCTCCTGCGATCGGCTTCCAGTGCCTCCCAGCAGCAGCGGGTGAGAGATCGCATCGGACAACGCCAGCAGAATCCCGGTTCCCTGTGGTCCATACAAGCCCTTATGGCCTGGCATACAAATTGCCGTCGCACTCGAAAGCTGTGCCGCAGAAACCGGACAAATACCTGCCGACTGAGAGGCATCCAAAATCATCGGCACATGATACTGTTCAAGGATTTTATTCATCTCCGCAACTGGTAGCTTCCATCCAAATACATTGGATACGTGGCAGACAACAAAACAATCCGCCCCTTTTTTACATGCCTCTTCTGTCGATTCCAATAGTCGCGCATCGTCCCACAGCACTGTCGGCAATACGGTCACCTGGAGCCCCTTCTGCTGTAAACGCCGAAGCGGCCGCACCACCGCATTGTGTTCTATTCCGGTAATCACAAAGTGATGGGCGTGTTCTGCCATGGAAAAAATGGCAATATTCAATGCTTCTGTTGCATTTTTTGTAAAAATAACCTTTCTTGAATCGTCAACAGAAAACAGTTCTGCTGCCAGCTGTCGCGCATCAAACAAAATCTCTGCCGCACGCATGGCAGGTCTGTGTGCACTTCGTCCCGCGCTGGATGCCTCCCTCATGGCAGACAGCACTGCCTCCTGCACCGTGTCCGGTTTTGGCATCGTCATTGCCGCATTGTCCAGATAAATCACTGCATCCCCTCCTCCATCCACTGCCAGCGAATCGGTATTTGCTTCAGGCATCCCTCTGCCCGTCTCGCATACTCTCTCTCCATCTCCACCCCCCACGAACAGGATCGGCTCATGTTCTCTCTCGGCGGCTTTACCGTTCGACTCGGAATGCCGCAGTGCATCAGTTTCCGCTGCACCATCATCGCATCATTTTGTGTGCAGCACAATATCGTCTTATGTTTCATCATAATCACTTTCCTCCGCGTCCAAACACAAAGAGCGTTCCTTTCATTCTATTCTCTGCCAGCATAATATGTGTCAAAGCAGTGATTTTCGTCTTTCGTTCCGATTTTTATTTTTTGATCTAAAAAAGAGCAGCAACTGTGCCCTAAAAAGACCGTGTTGATCAGATTCTCTGCTCTGACCAACCGTGTCTTTCATGGCATCGTCGCTGCCCTTTCATCCAAAAACAATGTTATTTCATCTCTTCCAGCAGACACACCGCATGGGCGGCAATACCCCTACCTTCCCCTGTGAAGCCTAAATGTTCCTCTGTCGTGGCCTTGATGTTCACCTGACTGACCTTCGCCTGAAGGCAATCGGCGATATTCTTCCGCATTTGCTCAATATGTGGTGCCATTTTGGGAGCCTGTGCCACAATCGTCGCATCCAAATTTCCCAACCGGAATCCATGGTTCTGGAGCAGTTGCTGTACACGGCACAGCAAAACCAGGCTGTCAATATTCAGAAACGCATCGTCGGAATCAGGAAACAAGTGTCCAATATCCTGAAGGCCTGCGGCTCCCAACAATGCATCCATAATCGCATGGGTCAACACATCGGCATCGCTGTGTCCATCCAGTCCAACGGGATGCGGAATGTCCACGCCCCCAATCACACAACGGCGTCCTTCCTTCAAGCGGTGTACATCATAGCCATGTCCGATTCTCATTCATGCTGCTCCTTCCAAATCTGTTCTCCCAAGATGAGATCTTCCTGTGTTGTAATTTTGATGTTATTGTAGTCTCCCGGGACGACCGTTGTCGGCTGTCCCAAGACCTCGACAGCCCCACAATCATCCGTAACAGCAATTCCATCCGTAATCACACGGCAAAGCGCGGCGCGGATCAAATCAATATCAAAGCACTGCGGTGTCTGCACACTGACAATAGAATCCCGCTCAATGTTCTCTACCATACGCCCTTTCTTTACCCGCTTGATGCTGTCTTTGACTGCCACCGCTAACGCCGCTGCAGAGTCCCGTCTGGCGATTTCCACCGCCTGTGTAATCAGCTCCGGTCGGATAAATGGGCGAGCCGCATCATGAATTGCCACATATCCCGTATCCGGCGGACAAGCCAGCACGCCCTGATAAACAGAATGTGCCCGTGTCTCTCCTCCTACGGTTACAATGACCGGTTTTTCAATGTCCCATGTTTGACAAAGCTGCCGATAGTCCTCCTGCTGATCCTCCCGACAGGACAAAACGATTCCGTCGATGGAATCACAGCAATCAAATGCCGCCAGCGTATGACGCAAGATCGGCTGTCCTCCCACATGCAGCAGCAGCTTATTTCCACCGCCCATCCGTCGCGATGTCCCTGCGGCGGGAATGACTGCATATACTTTTGGTCGCTCGATAATGTCTGATTGTTTTTTTCGTCCAAACATAAGCAGTTCCCTTTCCCAATGCTATTTTTGCTTATTATACGCAATCATTTCATACTTTGCAAGTTGCTCTGTCTTTGCCGACAAGCAGAACCAATCCAATCACCAGCAATGCCGCGTTCGTTCGGGTCTGCCAGAGCACGATCAGCCCAAACAGAGCCACCAACCCTGCGCCAACTCGAGAAACAAAGCGAACGATATCCTCTCCGCGTAGGCCAAGTGGCGTCATACACAAAAGACTTACCAGCATGCACCCTCCATCCAACGGCAAAATCGGCAGACAATTGAATACCGTCAGCAACAGACTTGCTCCAGAAAACAGACAATATCTCATCGCGCCGCCGATGAGTGCAGCGGTCAACCCGGCTGCCGGTCCGGCTGCTGCAATCAGGAAATCCCCACCATATCCTCTCGGATGATGCACCTCCATGCAGATTCCCGGACCGGACAGTTCAACACATCGTACATGCCCACCACACATCCAGACCGCCAGCACATGTCCCGCCTCATGCAGCAGCGCGGCGGGAACAAAATACCGCAAACATTCTCCTCCATCCAACAGACAAAACAGCGCCCAAAAGAGAAAAAAAGACGGATGAAGCCGAAATTCAGTGCGCATCGTCGTCCTTCACTTCCGCCGGCGCCGTCACAGAAACAACGCCGTCATTCCCCTCCAGCAATGATTGCGAAATCACTGCGACTGCCTCCCCCACTCCCTCCGGATGCTGGATCAGCGCTCCTGCTGCCTGCACGGCTTCGCGCGAATCCATTACGGGCAGTTCAACCGCACTGTTTCGAATCCACTGCGCCGCTTGCGCAATTCCAAGGCTCAATATGATCGTTCCAACGAGTAGTCTGATTCTCCGCATACATACTCCCCCTCATCCTCTCTTTGTATTGTACGCAGAAATACAGAACGCTATGTTTATGATATCGCAACGCAAAAACAGTGCAGCAAATCCAACGATCTGCTGCACCGTTTCCCAACAAAATGCCACTTATTCTTTTCCGTCAAAGCAATAGGTGCAAACCTTGCACGGATCCAGACCAATGGATTGCAGCAAGTCATCCAAGCGATGATACCGCAGTGTTGTAAAGTTCTGGATTCGTCCAATATCTTCCAGCATCTGTGCATATTTACAGCTGCATGGATTCGCGTATTCATCCAACGTTTCCCGTGTGTACTGATCTCCCTCTCGCTCTCGAATGACACGACGCGTGATCAGTTCCATCTCCGATTTCGAACGCGAGAAATTCAAGTACTTGCATCCATACAGCAGCGGAGGACAGGCCGGTCGAATGTGGACCTCCTTTGCACCGCTCTGATACAAAAACTCCGTAGTTTCACGCAGCTGGGTGCCGCGCACAATCGAATCATCAATCAACAGCAGCTTTTTGTCTTTAATCAGTGACTTCACCGGAATCAGCTTCATGCGTGCAATCAGATCACGCTGATTTTGATTGGTCGGCATAAACGAACGCGGCCATGTCGGCGTATACTTGATAAAGGGACGTCCGTATGGAATATGTGCCTCATTAGAATAACCAATCGCATGTGCAATGCCGGAATCCGGCACACCGGCAACCAGATCCGGCTGAACGGAATCTCCATCACGCTTTGCCAGCATGCTGCCGCAGCGATACCGCATTTCTTCGACATTGATTCCCTCATAAGAAGACGTCGGATATCCGTAATACACCCACAGGAAAGAGCAGATCTTCATCTGTTCCTTCGGCGGACTTACCATGGTGACTCCGTCCGGTGTCACCAGATCAATCTCGGACGGCCCCAATTCTTTGTAGTCCTGATATCCCAGATTCACATAGGCAAAACTCTCAAAGGAGATACAGTAGCTATCTTCCTTGCGGCCGATGACAACAGGTGTCCGACCCAAACGGTCGCGCGCCGCGTAGATTCCGTCTTTCGTCATCACCAGCAGTGACATCGAACCGTCAATGATGTCCTGAATGTATTGGATTCCTTCCACCAGCGATTCTTTCTTACAGATTAGCGCTGCAACCAGCTCCGTCGCGTTGATCTGTCCGCTGGACATCTCCTGAAAATGAGCCGGCCGATCCTGATAGATTTCCTGCACCAACTCCTCAAAATTGTTGATTTTTCCAACAGTTGTAATCGCAAAGCTTCCCAAGTGAGACTGAATCAACAGCGGCTGCGGTTCATAATCCGAAATACATCCAATGCCCAGATGACCACGCATGTCATCGACATCGCGTTCAAACTTGGTGCGGAACGGAGAATTCTCGATATTGTGAATCGCGCGTTGAAAGCCATCTTCTCCGTATGCTGCCATACCGCCGCGCCGTGTTCCCAAGTGCGAGTGATAATCAATTCCGTAAAACAAGTCTAACGAGCAATCATTCTGTGATGCTACGCCAAAAAATCCGCCCATGGTATGTCTCCCATCTTCATTCAATTTCACTCAAGGCCCAGAACGATACTGCGATCGCCCTGCCTCAAGCATCGTGTATTCATACACTCAGATTGTACCATGTGTCTTCGTCTCTGTCTAATCTTTCACAGCAAAAACAGAAATTTTTTTCTTACAAACGCTTTACATTCCCATTTTTTCCAATATTTCCTTCTCTTTCTTTCCATCCGTCAGCACAAGCACGTCCTTCTCCTGCACGGCCAACGCGATCCTGCTCGGATCAGTCACACGCCGGAATACCTCTTTCGGAGTCTTCCAACACAGCAATCCTGTTCCTCCCAGCGGTCTCAAATACGCAACCAGTTCAAACGGGCTTTCCGTCACCGAGTCCACACAGCACACAACCACATTCTCTTCGCTCCCATTTGCCAGATGGAAATAATGTGCCCGCACGCCGACTGCATTGATCTCTTCGGACACACATTCCGCCGACCTTAAAATAATATTCCACGCCGGAACGCGAAGATGATGTTCATCAACAAACTCCGCTGGCAAGACATTACGGCATCCGGTCAGAATTGCAGCATTTACTGTCATGGGTCGGTCAAACACCTCTTTTTTATCTCCCATCACGTCGATCCCACCACTGTAATACACCGCAATCCGGTCGCACAGATGGTAAATTTCATCCCGGTTATGCGAAACCAACAGCGCAGGCCCCGCAAACTCACGTAGCAGTCCCGCCATCTCTCGCTCCATCTCTCCGCGCAGATAAGTATCCAGCGCAGAAAACGGTTCATCCAGCAGCAAAATTCTGGGCTCAGACAGCAGCATCCGTGCCAGTGCTACACGCTGCTGCTGTCCTCCGGACAGCTGAGCCGGATACCGCCTTTCCAATCCCGTCAAATAGAATCGCTCCAGAATATCCGTAATCTGTGCTTCGGCACCGCGTTGTCTGCCGCGCAATCCGCATTTGAGATTCTGCCAAACAGTCATCGTGGGAAATAACGCATAGTGCTGAAACAGATAGCCAACCTGCCGTTTTTGTGGCGGCAAATCAATGCCCGACACGGAATCATACAGTACGGTCCCATCCAGCTCAATGTGCCCTTCGTCCGGACGGACAATGCCTGCAATGCAGCGGAGGGTCATACTCTTTCCGCATCCCGAACTTCCCAGCAGTCCCAATGTCTCCTGTTCCGCAGAAAGCGAAACTTCCAGTGCAAACTCAGGGAAGCTCTTTCGAAACGTCGCATGCAACGCCATCACTCAACCTCCTGCTCCTCGCGTCTTTCTCGATGTCTCCAATAAATTCACAGCTACCAGTACCACCATAGAAATTACCAGATTGATCAGCACCCATCCGGCCGCCTTTGCGCTGTCTCCAGTGCGCCACAACTGATACACGGTTGTGGAAATGGTAGCCGTCTTTCCCGGGATGTATCCGGCAATCATACTGGTTGCACCGTACTCCCCGAGTGCGCGGGCAAATGCCAGTACTGTCCCTGCCAAGATTCCACTTTTGCACATCGGCATAGTAATCCGCCAGAAAATATATGTATTGCTCCGCCTCAGCGTTTGCGCTGCATAGCGCAGCGATGGATCAAATGCTTCGAACGCTCCCCGCGCCGTACGGAACATGAGAGGAAAGGAAACCACAGCAGACGCCAATACTGCTCCATACCAATGCATAGAAACCTGTATTCCTATCTGTGCCAGAAATGATCCAATCGGATGCTTTGGCCCAAACAGCAGCAGCAGGACATACCCCACCACGGTTGGTGGAAGAACCAGTGGCAGCGTAAGAATGACGTCCAGTATTCCTTTCCACACCCTCGGCAAGCGAGAGATATAATACGCCGACGCGATTCCAACAAAAAAAATCATTGTCGTAGCCAACAGCGCGATGCGCAGCGAGTTCACCAGCGGATACCAATCCACCACAGTTCCTCCTTTCCAACGGATATCGTCTGTTTTCCGATCACGTTGCAGTCAGCGGCTCGAATCCAACGCTCTGAAATACCTCCGCCGCAGCTTCGCTCTGCAAATACTCCAGGAATGCCTTGGCCTCATCCTCGTGTTCTGAAGTTTTGATCACGGCTGCCGGATAGATCGCGGGACTGCACAGCGACTCGTCTGCCGATGCAACTGCTTCCAATCCCGCAGAATAAGCATCCGTTTCATAGACAATTCCACAGTCGACCAGACCTTCTGCGACCTGGGTCGTTACCTCTTTGACATTGGAACCATAAGTAATCCGTCCGCTCTCCTCCAGCTCGTCCAGAACCCCCAAGTTGGTCAGGATTTCCTCGGAATACTGTCCCACCGGCACATCCTCGTTGCCCAACGAAATCAAATCTGCGTTTTTCTCAATGTCATCAAATGACATAATTTTCTTTGGATTCCCCTCCGGAACAACCAAAACCACTTGATTTTTCAGTAAATCGACGCGAGTGCTCTCATCAACAAAATCCAATCCTTCCGGATTGATCGTTTCATCCGAGGCGGCGTCCAGCTGATTCATCGGAAGCTGGGATGCTGCAATAAACAGATCGCACTCCGCCCCCTCTTGAATCTGCGTTTTCAGCGTGCCCGAAGAATCCAGATTGAGCACGATCTCCACGGACGGATGATCTGACTCATACTGCTGCTCCAGCTGTTCCAGCGTCTCCTGCATAGAAGCTGCCGCAAAAACATGCAACTCTATCGGTGCTTCTCCGGATCCGCTGCCCGCCTCCTGGCTAGCAGCGCCACATCCTGCCAATCCCATTACCATACTCAGCGCCAGTCCCAGCGCTTCTGCCTGTCGTGTTTTTTTCATCCTAAAATCCTCCTTCTGCGTTTTTCCTCGTTATTCTCGATAAAGAATAACGAGGGGACAACAATATTAATCTATTACAGTTATATTGTTACACGTTTTCCTACTGTGCGGCACAATCTCCCGCTGCACCCTTGATGACAGCGACCGCATGCTCCAACACCGGGACCAGTACCTCCATACACTCCCGCACTGCTTTCGGGCTTCCGGGAAAATTGACAATCAGTGTCTGAGCGTGTACCACAGCCACGCCGCGGGACAGCATGGCACGCGGCGCCTTGCAAGCGCTCTGTACTCTCATCGCCTCTGCAATACCGGGCACCACCTTATCCGCCAGCGCCATCGTCGCCTCCGGCGTCACATCACGCGGCGCAAGTCCCGTACCACCCGTCGTCAGGATGACATCGGCACCGCACTGCTCCGAAAGATGACGCAACGTCTCGGTAATCGTCTCTCGTTCATCCGGTACAATACCGTACCAGAGCAATTCATATTCCAATGAATCCAGACACTCCCGAATGGTCGGGCCACTGGTATCCTCCCGCAAACCGGCGCTTGCCTTATCACTTACCGTCAATATCGCTATTCGGATCGTCATCGTTTTTCTCCTCCACTCGAATACTGTCTCCGCAATGCAACACTCCGCCGCGCAACACCCGGGCAAAAATTCCTTCCGATGGCATAATGCATCGTCCGATCTGCTGGTAAATCTCACAATGTCGGTGGCATTCCTTTCCAATCTGTGTCACCTCCAGCAAACAGCTTCCCAGTCGCAGACGGGTTCCAATCCGAAGCGTGTGTAAGCAAATTCCCTCTGTGGTAATGTTCTCTGCAAATTTCCCTGCCGACAGCCCCTCAACCCCCAGTGCTGTCATCGAATCAATACTTTCCTGAGCCAGCAGACTGATCTGCCGATGCCAGTTTCCCGCATGCGCATCTCCCACAATCCCATGATTGACCCGAAGCTCCGCACGCCGCACCGGTATTTTCACTGTCCCACGCTGTTCACTGATGTTAATTGCCCGAACAATCGCCATATCACCCTCCTATCTGCCACATTCCTCGTCCTCTCATCGGTTCACCGCATTCCATCGTGTGCTGAATCGGTTTGGCATACATTTCACTGCGAATCGCTCGATACAGCAGATCCGGCGAGCCACTCAGATAAGGACGTAAATCCATTTCCCGCTCACATCCCAGGCACATCCGTAACCTGCCGCTGCCGGTCACACGAACCCGATTACACATGCGGCAAAACTTGTGAGAAATCGGACGAATCAAGCCCACACAGCCCTTCCAACCAGGGGCAGAATATCGCTCCGCCACCGGCGACGCCAACTGGCTGGGCAGTAATTCCCATTCCGGGTGATCGGCCAGCAGCTCGTTTCCCAAAACACCGTGCTCCTGCCCGATTCTTCCAAACGGCATCAATTCAATAAAACGAACCTCAATCGGATTCTCACGTGCCAGTGCAATAAAATTCTCCCGCTCATCCTCATTGATTCCACGAACCAGTACCACATTGATTTTCAGCGGCATGCCCTCTCGCAGCACCGTTTCGATTCCGGAAAGAACGCGATGCAGGGAACCACCGTCTGTCATCATGCGGTATCGTTCTTCCCGCAGAGAATCCAGACTGATATTGATCCGCTGCAATCCGGCTCGCCGCAGCGCCGTAAAGCGTTCCGGCAGCCCCTGTCCATTGGTCGTGAGACAGCGCTCGGTAATCGACGGAAACTGAGAAATCCTTTTAACGATGTCCTCCAAATCCTCCCGCAGCAACGGCTCACCTCCCGTCAGACGCACCTTGGTGATGCCCAGCCGAACAAAGGCCGCCAGCAGCTGCCCAATCTCTTCGCCCGTCAGCTCTTGCTGCCCCTCCGTCGATGCCTCATCGGCACAACAATACATGCAGTGCAAATTGCACCGCTCCGTCAGCGACAGTCTCAGATAATTGATTTCACGCCCAATCTGATCCCGCACGCGTTACCCCTTTCCAAAACTGCAGTTGGGATAGGTACATGAAGCACAGCCGCGACACAGCCCACCATGTCCCAACTGCTTGATGTCGCGTCTTGTGACGCGTTCCCCTGTCAACAAACGTGGAATCACCAGTTCGAAAATGCTCGTACCATGATACATCACACATCCCGGCAAACCGACAACCGGAATATCCTCCAAATATCCTAAAAGGAACATGGCTCCCGGCAAAACCGGTGCTCCATAGCTCTCAATTTTGGTTCCGGCGCGCCGAATTCCTGCTGGTGTTCGGTCATCCGGATCCACTGACATGCCGCCTGTCACCGCAATCAGTTCAGCCCCTCGCGCTTTCATCTGCAAAATACAGTCCGCGATCATCTGTTCATCATCATCGGAAAACACCTGATCCAGCACCGGACAATCCAGTGCTGCAAATTTGCGGCGAAGAACATCGCCAAATTGATCCTGAATCAGTCCATGATATACTTCACTTCCTGTTGTAACAATACCAACCTTAACCGGATGAATCGGGTTCACTGATATGACATCGTGAATCTGCTCTGCCCGAGACACGGTCGCTTCGGGAACATACAGCGGAATGACACGGGTTCCCGCAATTTTCTGTCCTTTTTCTACCCATTCATTCGTATGAATCGTGGCAAACATCACATCGTCATCATCAATCAGATCCAATAGTTTCTCCTGGTCAATGCGTACCACGCCACGGCATCCCGCAAACAGTTCTACCTTGCCTTCTCCCGTACTTTTGCAGGTAACATTTTCTCCGGCCGCGGCGCGCGCAATACGCTCTCCGGCCTCATCCTCGTGCACATCGTCCTCCTGCAATTCCTGAATAAACAGCGTTTCTTTTCCCATAGACAACAGAATCGGGATATCCGATTCCTCAACAATATGCCCTTTGCGGAACCGTGAACCTTTGTATTTTCCCGGAATAATCTGTGTCACATCGTGTGCCAGTGGCAGGCCCACCGCATCCTGTGTGCGTACTGTTTTCATCCCATCTCTTCCTTTTCTTTTCGTTGGTCTTTTCAAAAATAACGATATATGTTATGAATCTAAGCGTCTTTGGATAGTTTGACGGCAGTTTTTTGTTCTCATACTACCTTTCTTTTTATTAAACCATCTTTCTCTCGCTGCTGTCAACCCATTGTGATACCACAGGCGCACTCTGTGCTTTTTCCCAATCATATGGTATAATGATGCCCAGAAAAGGATGTGATCACAATGCCCGATGTTATCTACACCATCCAACAGCAATTGTTTGCACTCCAGGATACTAACTACCGGGACTTTCATTCCCGCTTGATTCCAACCGTGGATCCCAATACGATAATCGGTGTTCGCACCCCATCACTGCGCAAACTCGCCAAACAGCTCTCCGGCTCACCCAAGGCAGATCTATTTCTAAACACCTTGCCGCACACCTACTATGAGGAAAACAATCTGCACGCCTTCCTCATTGAAACGCATACAAGCTACCCGAAGGTAATCCAAGAACTCAACACTTTTTTACCGTTTGTTGATAATTGGGCAACTTGTGACATGATGTCTCCCCGTGTGTTTGCATCGCATATTCAGGAACTCTATCCTCAGATTTTGCTCTGGCTCGGATCCGAACACCCCTACACCATCCGCTATGGCATCGGTATGCTGTTGCGCCATTACCTCGATCAACATTTTCGTCCAGAGCACCTCGCACGCGTGAGTACAATCCATACCGAAGAATACTATGTCAACATGATGATTGCATGGTATTTCGCCACTGCTCTTTCCAAGCAGTACAGCACAACCATTCCATATCTCACAAATCAAATTCTTTCGCCGTGGATTCACAACAAAACCATTCAAAAAGCGATGGAGAGTAACCGTATTGACAAGCCAACCAAACAATATCTGCGGACACTCCGCCGGAAGTAACGCAATCTCTGCATAAAAAATGCCTGGAATATTCCAGGCATTTTCTTATATATTCGCTTAGTTATCCAGTGGATTGTCCGTGAGCGCACAGGCAACATTAATCGCATGGGCTGCGCAACGCTCTAAGCCAGTAAGCATGTCCGTAAAGACGACACCGCCCGCAGGATCGCAGTTCATCGCACCTAACCGTTCAATATGATTATTTGTCAGCTCAACCTGTAATTCATCAATAATCTGACACAGGTGTTCTGCTTCCGGTACACGGTCAAACTCTTCTGTGGCAAAAATATTCAGACAGAACATCACCGTCTCCATCGTCATTTCCGCAAAGCGTCGCAGATCAGCAAGGGCATCTTCAGAAATCTTAGCAATATCCTGCCGGAGTTGCGATTCAAACAATGCAAATTCCTTCGCATGATCCGAAATGCGTTCCAAGTCGGCCACTACAAGCGTCATCATCGAAACCTTTTTAATGTCACCGATTGCCATATTGTGTGAACGATATACCACAAGTCCCTCTGTAATGGCGCGGTTCAGACAGTCAACCGTTTCCTCCAATTCAATGACTTCCTCTGCTTTGGCATCATCCTCTTCAAAAAAGCTTTCCAGCGACAGACGAAGTGCTTTCAAGGAAAAATCACCCATGCGGCAGATTTCATGCTTCGCATCAGAAATCAACACAGCAGACGGAATCGTGGCAACACGGATATTGTTCATATAGACCAGCTTGCGATCCTCCGAAGCCCCAATCTCCTCCTGCGTAATCGGAATAATCTTTTCTGCCAGTTGGACAATCTTTTGTGCAAACGGCAGTTCCACCAGAACAGCAAAAATCGCAAAAATCGTATGCGTATTAGCGATCTGACGGCCAATATTATTCGGCGAAAGTCCCTGAATGAATGTCAAAACCTGTGGGAAAATGTTAATCAAAACAATCAAAATGGCAGCGCGGAACACATTAAACAACAGATTTAGAATCGCCGTCCGCTTTCCCTTACGATTTGCCGTCAGCGATGCGAGAATATTCGGTGTAACCGAACCAATCGCCGCACCCATAATTAAGTACACTGCAATATCATAACTCAGAATTCCCTGAATCGCAAAGGCCTGGAAAATAACGATAGACGAAGAAGAGCTCTGTACCAATGCCGTAAACGCCAAGCCAAACAGCAGGGCCAGAGCCGGATTGGACAATGTCGTCAAAAAGCTAACAAATACCGGAGACTGGGAAAGCGGTGCAATGGCTGTCTTCATAATTGCAATGCCTTCAAACAGCATGCCGAAGCCCATGATGACCATACCGACATAGCGAACCAGGTTGCGCTTGATAAACAGGTACATAATCGCACCGACAAACAAAATCAGTGGGGCAAACTGACTCAGGTTAAATGCAGTAATCTGCGCTGTGATCGTCGTACCAATATTGGCGCCCATAATAATGCCGATCGCCTGTCCTAGGCTCATCAGCCCGGAATTAACAAAACCGATCACCATAACATCCGTTGCCGAAGAGCTCTGCACCAGTATGGTAATGGCAATTCCTACCATAACTGCCACAAAGCGATTTGTTGTGGCATGCTCCAATATCGTACGCAGATTATCACCTGCTGCATTTTTCAGTCCCGTTGACATAATTGTCATGCCATAAAGGAACAAGCCCACGCCACCCAGCAGCGCAAATAAGTCAAAAACCGTCATTCTCTAATCTCCTAATTCTCAGACTTTTCCATATATACATTTCTTCGCGTTCTTTTTTATTATAGCGTCTCCATTCCCAAGAGTACAGAGTTTTTCATGTTTTTTGTAAATTTTTTTAGGTACATCTGTGTATTTGCGTTTCATAATGAAACTTGTTATAATAAAATAACATATGTCAGACCACATTGATTCCAGCCATACCTGGGAGGGATTGAACATGAAGAAACAAATCACCAAGATTGCTGTCACTGGCGGTCCCTGCGCCGGCAAGTCCAGCTTTTTAAGCCGTGTTGAAAAAATATTGACGTCCAAAGGATACCGCGTGTTTTTAATCCCGGAAACCGCAACCGAGCTGATTCTCGGAGGCATCAAGCCCTTTGGCAATTGTATGAGTATGTACGATTTTCAAACCTTTGTGTTCCCGGCACAATTTTCCAAGGAAGAAATGTATCTCCGGGCTGCTGAGATTGTTCCGGAAGACAAGGTCGTTATCGTTTGCGACCGCGGAATTTTAGACAACAAAGCATATATCTCCGAGCAGGAGTTTCACCAGATTCTCGAGCAGCTCAGCAAACAGGAGGATGCCGTCCGCGCCTCCTATGACGCTGTGATCCATCTTGTCACGGCCGCTGACGGCGCGGAGTATGCCTATACCTTGTCCAACAATACCGCACGCACCGAAACACCGGAACAGGCCAGAGAAATGGACCGAAAAACCCTTCGCGCCTGGAGCGGCCATCCCTATCTGCGCGTGATCGACAATTCCACAGATTTTGAGGGAAAAATTACCCGCGCCATGAATGAAATCTATTCCCTGCTCGGAGAACCGGTTCCACTCAAATCCCACCGCAAGTACCTGATTCGAAAACCGTCTTTGGAAGAACTGCAAAAGCACGTTGACTGTTCTGTTTCTCAAACCATGCAAACCTATTTGAATCAACTTCAGCCCGGTGTGGAACGAAAAATTCTTCAAGTCGGTCACGATGGCGCTTTCGTTTATTACTATTCCGAACGCAAGCCGCTCCCCAACTCCGAAATCATCGAACCGGAAGAGCACATTGACGAAAAAAAATATCTGCTTTTATTGATGGAGGCGGACACCCGTTTCCATCAGCTCAGCTGCAAACAGGTCTGTTTCCTCTATCGCAATCAAAACTTCCGTATTGACCTGTATCCATTTTCCGATGAAAAAGCAATTCTTCACGTGGAACTGACAACCGAGTCCGAGCACATTCAGATTCCGGACTTTCTTTCCATTATCCGAGAGGTAACTGATGATCCATCCTATCGCAACTACGCCATCAGCCTGGATCTTCAACTCTGACTCTCTCCTGTCTCCTCTCTTCCTGTCTCGCCAAAAATCTACAATTGCTTTTCTGTCTCTTCTGCGATATACTATATAGGCAACATTGATTTTCAGAATAAGGCAGGTTTGTACCATGGTATATAACGATATTTTAGAAGCGATGGGTCACACTCCCATTGTGCGTCTCAATCGGTTGAGTGAACCGGATAGTGCCCAGATTCTGGTAAAATTTGAAGGCCTCAACGTCGGAGGATCCATCAAAACCCGAACGGCATTCAATATGATTGCCGACGCGGAGGAGAAGGGGCTAATTCATCCCGACTCCATTATTGTCGAGCCGACCAGCGGCAATCAGGGCATCGGCCTCGCACTCATTGGCGCCGTCCGCGGTTATAAAACCATTATCATCATGCCGGACTCGGTGAGTGAAGAGCGCCGCAAGCTCGTCCGCCACTATGGCTGCGAAGTAATCCTC
>CAYLXH010000031.1:0-17436 GCA_964387535.1 uncultured Butyricicoccus sp.
CAAGCGCATTGTCGACGTCTCCCGTGATTTCCTGAACACCAACGGCGCGTCCAAGCACACCACCGCACACGTCCCGGTTCTGCCCAATCCGGACATCGCATTCCCGGTCGAAGGCGAAACCGTGCGCGAAAAAATCCTCCATCTGGCTTCCAGCCTGAATGTCTGCCTGGAGCGTGGCCTGACCGAACGCTTTGACGGCTCGATCGGCGCCAACTCCGTCTTTATGCCATACGGCGGCAAGAACCAGCTGACCCCGACGCAGGTCATGGCGGCGACGCTGCCCGCTCTGGACGGTCAGTGCTCCACCGCCTCGGTCATGGGCTTTGGCTTTGACCCCTACTACATGGAGCAGAACCCGTTCCTCGGTGCATCTGCATCCGTCATCGAATCCATCACCCGTCTGGTCGCCGCGGGCTGCGACTACCGCACCGCGTACCTGACGTTCCAGGAATACTTTGAACACCTCAACCGCGATCCGGAAAAGTTCGGCACTCCGCTGGCTGCCCTGCTCGGCGCCTATGACGCCCAGGAATGCCTGTGCCGCGCTGCCATCGGCGGCAAGGACTCCATGTCCGGCACCTACGATGACATGCACGTTCCGCCGACGCTGGTTTCCTTCGCCATCGCTCCGCAGGAAGCAGATCGCCTGATCTCTCCGGAGTTCAAGGCTGCCGGTCATCCGGTCTACTTCTTTGATGCCGCGTACGATGAAAACGGCGCTCCGCTGTACTCCGACATCCGCACCATGTGGGAACTGGTACAGAAGCTGATTACTGAAGGCAAGGTCGTATCCGCATGGTCCATGTCGGTCGGCGGCATCGCAGAGGGCATCACCAAGATGACGCTGGGTAACGACATCGGCTTCACCTTCAGCCCATACTTCCAGCCGGAAGCCCTGTTCCTCAAGAACTTCGGCGGCATCATCCTCGAAGCTACCGAGGAGCTGGAGAACATTCCGTCCTGGCTGATCGGTATGACCACTGACAAGCCGGAAATTGATGCGTTTGGTGAGATCATCACGCTCGACGAGCTCAAGAACGCCTACGAGGGCACGCTGGAGGACGTCTTCCCGACTCGTGCCGACGCATCGGATGAGCATCTGACCACGCCGAGCTTTGCAGAGCGCTTCACCAAGGCTCCGGCTGCAAAATTCGCCCGTCCGACCGCTGTCATCCCGGTATTCCCGGGCACAAACTGCGAGTACGACACCGCCAAGGCTATTGAGACTGCCGGCGGCGAGGCAAAGATTGTCGTCGTTCGCAACCTGTCGCACGACTCTCTCATGGCTTCCGCTGAGGAACTGGAGAACGCAATCCGCAGCGCACAGATGATGATCCTTCCGGGCGGCTTCTCCGGCGGAGACGAGCCGGACGGCTCCGGCAAGTTCATCGCCTCCTTCCTGCGCGCTCCGGCCATCAAGGACGCCGTTCACGATCTGCTGAACCGCCGCGACGGTCTGATGCTGGGTATCTGCAACGGCTTCCAGGCTCTCATCAAGCTGGGCCTGGTTCCGTACGGTGAAATCCGCGACCTGGATGCCACCTGTCCGACGCTGACCTACAATCTGATCGGCCGCCACCAGTCCCGCTACGTGCAGACCCGTGTGGCTTCGGTCAAGTCCCCGTGGCTGTCCTCCTGTGAGGTCGGCGACCTGCACTCCATCGCGATCTCCCACGGCGAAGGCCGGTTTGTCGCTCCGCAGGCGGAGATCGACCGTCTGATCGCCAACGGCCAGGTTGCCTTCCAGTACGTCGATTTCGACGGCAAGCCGTCCATGGACATTGCGTTCAATCCGAACGGCTCCATGTGCGCAATCGAAGGCATCACTTCCCCCGACGGCCGTGTTCTCGGCAAGATGGGCCACTCCGAGCGTTACACCAAGTACGTCGGAAAGAACATCTTCGGCGAAAAGTATCAGCCGCTGTTTGAAAACGGTGTGAAGTACTTCAAGTAAAAAACAGGTATACCAAAAGCCCTCCGGTAAACAAAACCGGAGGGCTTTTTTGCAGCATCAATAAACCAATCTCTGTACCTGTCTTTCTACTTCTCAGCGGGAATATACCGCACCAGCTCTCCCGCCGTGCAGCCCAGTACAAAACAGATGCGCGCGAGAACGTCCGCATCTATTTTTTCTACCTGTCCATGGTACCATTTGTCGATGACTTCAAAGCGGGTATTGACCGCACGGGCCAATGCATTTCGGGTGATGTGTCTGGCATCCATATACTCCTTCAAATGAATTTCAATATGACCGTATTCCTTCATCGTATACAGTGTATTTTCCATGCCATCACCTCTGACTACTATACTATCGAAAAAGAAACCTCTTGACGAATCGCTTATAAATAGTTACTATATGTATAGTAATCAAAGGGGCTGAACGATTTTTCCCGGCAAAACAAAAAGGAGACAGCGAGAGGAATGACATGGGGCCATTCCTCTCGCTGTCTTTTTGTGTTCAACACCCATCGTTCCGTCACGATAGCAGCATCTCCAGGCTTTCCCGGCTCTGCACACCGCTGACCCGTTTCTGCTCCGCCCGATCGCGGAACAGCACCAGCGTCGGCACAGCGGAAATCTGATACTGCTGCGCCAGTGCCGGCTCTTCTTCCACGTTGACCTTGACCATCCGACATTCCGGATGCTTCTGCTCCAGCTCATCCAACAGCGGAGCCAGCCGCCGGCACGGTCCGCACCACGGTGCCCAGAAATCCACCAGCACAGGTTGTTTGCTCTCCAACACAGCGTTGGCAAACGTTTTCGTTCCCACGGAATCCATCAGCCATCTCTCCTTGTATTGCTTTTCCTTAGGCTGTCCCGATTCCATAGAAATTATCCGCGCGATTCCTCACCCGCCGAGCGTCTCCTGTTCAAAGAAAAACAATGCATTGTTCAGTGTAACGATGTCATATTGTTTCTGCGCGATAAAATACCGAACGATGTTATCTGCTATGCTGCGGTTCAACAGTGCAAATCCCGCCGTGTTCAGCAGATGGTCTGTCTCCTGCTGATCCAGCTCCCATGCGATGGCGAGCGCCAGCACCGTCCCTTTGGTCGCATAACTGGCCGGTTGGCTGCAGAGCTCGGAAAACCGTTTGCGCCCCAGATTGGCCCGCCAGCAAAGCTCTGCTTCGCTCATCCCTCTTTGTTCCGTATGTTGCCGCACAAGGGCCAGAAATGCCTGCCAATCCTCCGCCGTGCACGGCGTCAAAGCATCCTTCTCACAGCAATCCCCGAAATACTGTCGTAACGCCATCTCCGTTCCCCGATCCAGCGCAACCGCGCTCCGGTCAAAAAACACCAGATACACCAGCATCTCCTGCTCACGCAGAAACGCCTGAATCGCAGAAACCGCCACCGACAGCGCCTCTGCCTTGGGGTATCCATAGATCCCGGAGGAAATCAGCGGAAATGCAACCGATTCGCAGCCGTGCTCCGCCGCCACACGCAGCGCATTGGTATAGCAGCTGCTCAGCAGCGCCGCTTCGTTATGTCCGCCGCCGCGCCAGATCGGGCCAACCGCATGGATGACATACCGCGCCGGAAGAGAAAAGCCCTCGGTAATCACGGCCTCTCCCGTGTCGCAATGTCCGATTGCCTGACACGCGCGGTCCAGCGGTCCATACCCTGCCGCCGCAAAAATAGCTCCGCACACGCCGCCGCCGGGCAGCAGTTGGCTGTTGGCCGCGTTGACAATTGCATCCGTCGCCATGCGGGTAATGTCATGTTGTACCAGCTGTAATGGCATCGTCATTCCCTCCTGTCCCATATGCCGCCTGAATGGCGCGCAAAATTTCCTCATCCGCCGGACAAAACGTCACCGTGTCCAGCTCATCTGCCGTAATCCATCGAAATTCCTGATGCTCCAGCTTTTGCGGAGTTCCCTCAGTAATCTTCGCCTGAAACAACGTCAGATGAATCGTCAAATCTGGATAGACATGATCGACTTCATAAAAGACTTCGCCCACGGAAACCGTCACTCCCAGTTCCTCGCGGCACTCGCGAATCAGCGCCTGTTCGCGCGTCTCCCCCGGCTCGACCTTTCCGCCTACAAACTCCCATAACAGACCGCGCGCCTTATGCGCCGGACGCTGGCAAATAAAGAATCGGTTCTGCTCCCAGATCAGTGCCGCAACCACCTGCGTCATATCGCACCTCCTTTGTTTTCTCGCCCATCAGGCGGTCTCTGCCGTCACCACAATTTCTTCCTGCGCATTCTCTGCCGGAACGGGAACCGTAATCGACTTCACACTGGAATAATTGCTTTTCTGCTTGGCAGAGCGATACGCACAAATCCGGTAGGAGTAGCGTTTTCCCGCTTTGACCCCGGTATCCGTCCACGATGTCGATCCGGCACCCGACAGCCGCACCGTTTTCCAGGTATCACTTCCCGACAGCCTTCGCTCTACCCAATAGCCCTTCGCACCGTAAACACGTCCCCATGACAGATACACGCAGCCGTCCGACTTGACTCGGAGCGTGCGCACAATCGGCCGCAGCATCCCGTTTTTGAGCGAGGCAAACGGTCGTCCGATCAGAACAATGTTTGTGGAAGAATTGCCGTAGTCCTCCCGATAAAAGCTCTCACGCACGCCGGAGTTCGTCGCTTCAATCATCACACCCCAGCCGGCGTAAATCGAAACATGGCTGATCGACCGATACCGCCCGTTGTCGGTTCCATTGGTATAAAAAATCAGATCTCCCGCACGCAGACGGCTGACGTCCATGCTCCGTTTCGCAATCGTATAATTGCGGTCGTTGAGCCATTTGGCCTCTGCCGCAGCCGTCGGCGCCGTCTTGGAGGAGCCAAAATTCTTTCCGTATGGCTCATAGCAGCGCCACACCAGCGAGCTGCAGTCATAATAGCCTTTCTCCATGCGCCGTGACTGGCTGTATTTGGCTCCTACCGCGGAACGCGCCTTGTTGACCGCTTTGGCTGCCTTGGGATAGGTCACGCTGGCACACAGATCCAGCGCAATGCCCTCAATATTCGCGGTAACCGTGGTGTCTCCATACCCCGTCCCGGTAACGGTTCCGTTCTTACTCACCTTGGCAATCGACGGGTCTTCGGAACGCCACACAATATCAGCGTCACCGGTTTCCCCTGATACCTTCGCCCGATAGCTGTCACCTTTTCCAATTGCACGAACATCCCGCGTCAAGTGCAGCTGAACCACTGTGACCGTGACGGACAATTCCTCATCATTGATCCAAATCGCGCCCGTGACAGAGCCGGTCTGCACCGGCTCAAAATACAAGGTCGCCGCCTGGGACTCACTGTCATAGTCAAACCAATAATATTCTGCAACCTTTGCAAACGCGTCTTCTTCCACCGCGATATCCGCATCTTCCGGCACATGGCCGACCACTACCGTCGCATAGGTCTCCGATGTGCCGTACTTGCTGTCGGGCAAGTTGCCCCACGTCCCTCCTTGTACAGTTGGTTTCTCCAGCGCCAGCGCAGCACCGCCCGCCGTCAGCAGTACTGACAGCAGTAGTGCGCCAAGCCACCGCGTTCCTTGTCTCATCCCCGCAGCACTCCTCTCTGTTTTTTCTATTATAGCATACTTCTATGCTACAAAACACACTCTCCCAGTCTCTTCGCTCTTCACCTTGTTTGTTCCAATATAGAATATTTTTCCTGTCATAGTGAATGTTTCTCGCAGTTTTCTCAAATTTCATTCATTTTTTGGACAAATCATCTATGCCAAAATCCGCAAAAATGTGGTATACTATTTGTAACAAAATGCAGGTATTATCAAGAAAGGTCAGGTGTTCTCCCGTGTTTCAAGTCAATGACTGGATTGTCTACGGTACCTCCGGCGTGTATTGCATTGTGAATACCGATTTGCCGGATCCAACCGGAACGGAAACCGATCGCCGGTACTACGAATTGCAGGCGACCCGGCAAAAGTGCCGTACCTATGTGCCAATGGATTCCTCTGTTCCCATGCGTCCGGTTATCTCCCGTCTTGAAGCAGAGAAGCTGATCCGTAACATCCCAAACCTAGATGTCGCGCTGTGTACCGATCACGGCAAAAATGCCGCTGAAAAATACTACAAAGATCTGCTGCAAAACAGCGACTGCGCAACCATCCTCGGTGTTGTCCGCAAGCTCTCCGAACGGCGGTCCGATCTGCTCAAAACCGGTCATCACATGAGCTATACGGAGGAAAAATATCTCAAGCGCGGGCGCGAGCTGCTGGACAGCGAGTTTGCCATTGCCTTTGGCATCGAGCCGGACGAGGTGGCTGCCTTCGTGAAAAAGCAGCTGTCTACAGAAGAATAATGGCTGTGTCCATGGTCTTTCATGAAATCAAACGGGATCATCGTTTTCGATGACCCCGTTTTTCCGTCTCTTATTCCAATGCTGCTGCGAGAATGGTTCCCTCGCTCTCCGTGACCACCAAATGAACGGTGTCTCCCTCATTGAGCAGCACTGCCGTCTCATTTTCGGATGCACTCAGCGAATAGTACGCATCGCCGTCATCCAGGCGAAGATAATAGTACGTTGTGCCGTCGCGCACTGCGGAGCGGAGGTCGGTAATCTTTCCCTCAACCTCCACCGTCTCGGTCAGCTCCTGCTCCTCCGGTTGAATCAAACCGTCGTCAATGAGCAGCTGCTCATAGTTGGCCAGGCATTCTTTAATGGTCTTTCCTGTGACAACATCCTGATACTGCGCCATATTGACCATGCCATACATTTTGACCAGCCCGGCGTCATCCTTGAGCGCCACCGTGTACGTCGGCTGATCGTGAATGTTCAGCAGCAGCGGGAACGTCGCCCGATACTTCAAATTCTGCACCAGACCCTCTGCACTGCTCATCGCGGAGTATTCCTCTGCGCCCGCAATCTCGTAATATTCGGTCTCCCGCGTGCGCATATCCGAGAAAATAAACCCGATGTTGCTCTCATCGCTGACCACACTGGTCACACCCGTGTAGCAGTACACATCGTTGTTTTTCGGGATATAATTGTAGCCCTCCGTCGTGATAACACAGCCCTTCTGGCCAATCAGAGAATTGATAAACCCGTTGTGATACAGCCCATACCAATTGTATTGCTCCATAATGAGTTCTGCACTGTATACATTGTCAATCCAGTCCGGAATCTCACCGAGCGGATAATATTGCGTCTCTCCTGTTACCGGGTTACAGGTCACCACGCCTTTGACATCGGTACCCGCCAGCAGCATAATCCGGTGCTTGTATACCGGTACAACCCAGAACGGATTTCCCTCCTCATCCAGCTCAAATTTGACATCGCCAAACATGGCTGTCGGATAGTGGAAGCGCAGATGTCGCTCCAGCCGGTCGTTCAGATACGCACTGGGAGAGTATTTGATCCCTTGCTCCAGCCGAACAATTTTGGTATTCTGGCTCTTCATATCCACCGTGATATACGCCGGTATGCCGGTATCCCGATTGAGGAACCACTTGATGACGCCGTCATAGCCGAGCGGCTGTACCCGCACCGGCGCACCGTTTACGGTAATCTGATCGCTGTCCCACAGCACGAACTGAGAGACCTCATCGACCAGATTGCCCAACGCGCGCTGGGCCAGCCGTTCTGCGCTGTCGCGGTCGAGCAGCGGGACGTTATCAATCGTCGGCGTATATTCCGCGATCTCCTTGGTCGTCATGGATTCCTGAATGATCGACGCATACCGCTTTGCCTGGAACAGGGGGCTGGACAGCAGCGTGCAAACAATATAGACGACAATGCCGATACCCAAAACCGCACTGACCGCCTTGCGCGGCGTGAATTTTTGGCGCCGCTTCACCGGTTTTCCATCCGGTCCAAATACCTCCTGCTCCCCACCATGCGATACCGTGGACATCAGCATCAATGCCAACACCAGATAGACTGCCACAAAACTCCAACACTGTGTGGATTGCGGGTTGAGCGGCGGCAGCACGATATAGTAGCCTGCTGCCAGCAGCAGCAAAAACAGGATCACACGAATCGCGATTCCCTTTTTGCTCGTCTTGGGACGCGAACGGCGCGGCGGGGGCTCCGGCGGCGTGTTCTGCGTCTGTTCCCCGTTCTGCTGACCTCCCATCGCCCGGAAGATCTCCGAAAACGGATTCATTCCGCCCGGGCCAAAATGATATACTCTCATCGTCATTCCTCCCCTATTGGCTGATTGATCAAGATCCCCTCCAATCATATCATACCAAATCGTGAGGGAATTCGTCAATATTACCGATCAAAAGAAAATTTCTCCCCCGAGTTTTACGGCAAACAGCACAAGAACCACCAGGATCAGCGGTTTGACAAATGCCGCTCCCCGGCTGGTAAACAATCGGGTTCCCAGATAGCTTCCCACGAGGTTGCACACACCGGCTGCCAGACCCAGCGGCAGCAATACGACCCCGCCGTGCAGAAAAACCAGCAGCGAGGTGACATTCGTCGTCAGGTTGATGACCTTGGTCGTACCGGCCGACTCATTCAGGCTGATATGTGCCGCTCCCGTGAGCAACAGCATCAAAAACGTTCCGGTACCCGGCCCGTACACGCCGTCGTACACACCGGTTCCCAACGCAATCAACAGACACAATATCTGCGTTTTCCGCTGCGAAAACGGCTGCTTCTGTCTACGCAGGCTGTCACTGCGCAGGACATAAAACGCAAGAAACGGAATGAGCACCAACATCGCGACTTTTAAACAGTGCGTGTTCAGACGCAGGCTGAGATTGGCGCCGAACGCCGAACCGCACACGGCCGCGATCGCACACGGCCCCGCCACACGCCAATGGATGAATCCGCTTCTTCCGTAGCGGAATGTCGCCAGAGCGGTTCCCATGGCTGAACTGAGTTTATTGGTTCCAATGACAGTATGTACCGGCAGTCCGGAAAACAGATACGCCGGAATGGAAATCAGACCGCCTCCTCCGGCGATGGCATCGACCAGACCCGCCAAACCGACAAGTGGGCAGACGATCAAAAACGTAAGAGGTGTAAGTTGCATGTATTGTTTCTCCTTTGCGCTCCAACTATACCACAAAAGCACCATTCCGTAAAGGTTTTGTCCAGTTTTCTATCACAACATCCTCTTTTCGCACTATCCATTTCATGGTATAATAAAGTATATTCTTTGCTTTCCCCTCCGCCCATGCCGGCCGCAGACACAAGTATAGTTCCCCATATGTTACAGAAAGGAGCGATCCATATGGCAGCATTCGAACGAATTATGTCCGGTATCCCTGAGATGGATGTCGCCCTGGACAACATCCGTCTGGGCGACAACGTGGTGTGGCGAGTCAGTTCCCTGGAGGAATTCCGTCTGTTTCTCGAGCCCTATGTCGCTCAGGCCATCCGCGATCACCGCAACCTAATCTATGTACGCTTTGCCTCCCATGCGCCGCTCCTGACCGAGCGGGAGGGCCTCCGCATCATACCGGTCGAGCTCTCGCACCGCTTTGAAACCTTTACCGTAGAAATCCATCACCTGATTGAGCGCGAGGGGCGCGATGCATTCTATGTGTTTGACTGCCTTTCCGAGCTGCAGACTGCTTGGTCTACCGACCTGATGATGGGAAATTTTTTCCGCGTTACTTGTCCGTATCTGTTTGATCTGGACACCGTGGCCTTTTTCCCGATCATCCGTGGAAAGCACTCCTTTGAGGCCATTGCCAAAATCAAAGAAACCACCCAGCTGTTTCTGGACGTCTATTCCAACTCCCGGCAGGTATTTGTCCGCCCACTTAAGGTGTGGAATCGCTATTCCGAAACCATGTTCCTGCCGCACAGTTATGACTCGGCCACGGGCGAATTCCAGCCTCTCATAGACGGAATCCAGGTCAGCCGGTTCTACGAGCTGATGAATACGCAGCAGGCGCTCAGCGCTGACCAGAACACCGACTTCTGGGACCGTTTTTTCAACACAACCATCCAGATGCATCGGCAGGGGATGGACGTCACAGAAGCCTGTCATCGCATGTGCCGCATCATGATGACGCGAGACGAGAAAATGCGCACCATGGTCAAAGCCAACTTTACCCCGGAGGATTACTTTCTCATTCGCAGCCGCATGATCGGAACCGGTATGGTAGGCGGCAAAGCCTGCGGCATGCTGCTGGCACGCAAGCTGTTGGAAAACCAGCGTCCTGATTTGTATTCTTTGCTCGAGCCGCACGATTCCTATTACGTTGGCTCGGATGTCTTTTACTCCTTTATCGTGTATAACCACTTCTGGAATCTCCGTGTGCGCCAGCGCACCCGAGCGGAATATTTCAGTCTGGCCGACACGTTTGCACAGCGCCTGCTGTCCGGTAAGTTTTCCGAATCTCTGCGCGAACAATTCCGCCGCATGTTGGACTATTACGGACAAAATCCGATTATCGTCCGTTCCAGCAGCATTCTCGAGGACGGGTTTGGCAATGCCTTTGCCGGAAAATATGAGTCCGTGTTCTGCGCCAACACCGGTACGCTTGAGCAGCGGCTGGAGGAGCTGGAGAACGCCATTCGAACCGTATACGCCAGCACCATGAGCAAATCGGCGCTGGATTACCGTCTGCGCCGTGGGCTGGAAGGACGAGACGAACAGATGGCACTGCTGATTCAGCGCGTGTCCGGCTCCCGCCACGGCGACTTCTTCCTCCCGTGTGCAGCGGGTGTGGGCTATTCCTACAGCCCCTATCGTTTCTTGCCGTCCATCGACCCATCCGCCGGCATGCTTCGGCTGGTCATGGGTCTCGGCACCGGCGCAGTGGACCGAACCCAAGGCTCCTATCCTCGTCTGGTCAGTTTGGACCGCCCGGATGTCACCTCCGCGCACACCGTCGCCGAAAAGCATCAGTTTTCTCAGCGGCTTGTCGATGTCGTGGACACCAAAGCACACCGCGTTGCCAGCATCCCGCTGTCCCAGTTGGAATCCAAGCTCCCCGATTATATCAAACAGGCTCTGCTGGAACACAACTATGAAACCGAAGCCATGTTCCGCGAACGCGGACAACGGCGGCAGGTCCTGTTTATTTCCTGCGATGGTCTGGTCAAAAACACGGCTCTCATGCAGGCACTCAAGGAAATTCTGGCGGTGATCCAGACCGCCTACGAGTACCCGGTGGATATCGAATTCACCATCAACTTGTCTCAGCACGGGGAGAGTGTCATCAATCTGCTTCAGTGCCGCCCCCTTCAGGTTGCACACGACACGGACGACGTCCGCATTCCCACGGATATTCGTCCGGAGTCCATTCTGCTGGAATGCCGCAACGCCTCCATGGGCCTGTCCAAGGTGATCGCATTGGATTACATCGTCATGGTCGATGCCATCGCGTATTATCAGATGGAATATCGTGCCAAGCACACGGTTGCCCAGGCGATCAGCGCAATCAACTGGTATTTCCGCGACAAGGGCAACCATCTGATGCTGTTCGTCCCCGGACGCATCTGTACATCCTCTCCAGAACTGGGCGTCCCCACCACGTTCGCAGATATCAGCGAATTTGACGTCATCTGCGAAGTGTCCGAGACCAAAGCCGGATACATGCCGGAGCTGTCCTATGGAAGCCATATTTTCCAGGATCTCGTAGAAGCGGATATCCTGTACGGCGCGGTATTTCACAACGAAAAGACCCTCCGCTTTGCACCGGAAGTGTTGGCTCCCCTGCCCAATCGGCTGCGCGACATCATCCCGGACAGCGGCGCCCTGACGGAGATTCTCGCCCTGTACGATGTCAGCCAGCAGTCCTGCTTCGTGTACCACGACATGAGCCAGCAGCATCTGCTGTGCACGATAAAGCCCGAGTAATGGTATTGGCCTCAACTCCCTTTCTGATAATGAACAAAGACCTGCCCCCGTTTGGGGGGCAGGTCTTTCTGCATGACTTGATATACTATTGTTTTCGGCCGTCACCGGTATTTCTTTCCGCCGATATAAACCGCTTCCAGATTCAGATTCTTGTCCAAAATCAGGAAATCCGCCAGCTTGCCGACTTCGAGAGAACCGATGGTATCCTGCATACGGATTGCGCGGGCCGGAACGATGGTCGCCGCTGCGACTGCCTGTTCCAGCGGAACGCCGAACGAAACGACATTCTGCACCGCCTGAAGCACGCTGATCGAAGATCCCGCCAGCGTGACCTCATCCATCAGCGTCGCCTTGCCGTTTTTCATGACAATCGGCTGTCCGCCCAGCTCATACTGTCCGTCCGGCATGCCGGCACAGCGCAGCGAATCACTGATAAGTGTCAGCTTGTCGCCATACAGCTGGAACATCATGCGAATCACCGACGGATGGATATGCAGTCCATCACAAATCAACTCGACCGTCGCACCGGAATCGTACGCGGCACCGATGACCGCCGGCTTGCGGTGGTGCAACGGGTTCATACCGTTAAACAGATGGGTTGCATGCGATGCACCGCGGCGATAGGCTTCCATTGCCGTATCGTAATCCGCAATCGTGTGTCCCAGCGACACGGTACACTCCTTGGAGATCTCCTCAATGAACTCCATCGCTCCCGGTTCCTCGGCAGCCACAGTGACCAGACGAATCTGATTGCCGGATTCCTGATTCAGCCGGTGGAACATGTCGATGTCGGGTGCGTGCAGGTTCTCCGCCGCCTGTGCTCCGCGCTTGTCATAGCACAGGAACGGTCCTTCCAGATGGATGCCAGCACAGCGCGCTCCCTTGGTCGTGAAATCACGGATTGCGTGCATCGCCGGAACCAGCGTCTCTTCCTTGAGCGTCATGGTCGTCGGGCACCACGAGGTCACACCATTTTTCGCATAGTAGATCGACATTTTCTCCAAGCCTGCCACACTGCCATCGCTTGCATCCTCCTGCATCGCGCCATGCGTGTGAATGTCAATCAGACCCGGAATGATGTATTTATCCGTCGCGTTGATGTCTGCCAGCTTGTCAATCTGGCCGATCTCCGTAATTGTCTCACCAAACTCCATATCGCCGACCGCAAAGGTGCCGTTCGGCTGAAAAATCATACCATTTTTTACGAGCATCTGTTTCTCCTCACTTCACATCCGGCAGGCTGGCCGCCGCTACAGACTGACCGACACGGCGGAACTTTTCGTCCGGCAGCAGCAGCTCCAGCTGCGCATACTCCGGATACTCCGTCTCCAGCACGCGCCGCGCGCTGTTCAACACGATTTCGCCGCCCTCTCCAGACATAACTCGTCCGAGCAACAGAGCACTGGTGCAGCCGTACAGATCACAGTACAGTGCCAGCGTATGACCCAGATAGACACCGATGGAGTCATAGATGTCCGCCGCAGCCGTGCTTCCGGCCTCCATCTGCTTCTGAATCTCCACCAGCTTTTCCGCCAGCGTCATCTCTTCCGGCAGCTGGATTCCGGCAGCGGGCGCCAGCTTGAGCACACCGTCCTGCGACAGATACTTGACGCCGCAGCCGATGTCGCCCGACCACTCGTCCGCCATCGCCTTGGGATTGGCATCAATCGTCATAAAGGCCAGCTCATTAAACCAGCCCGTGATGTTTCCTCCGGCATCGACAAAGCCGACCGCTTCACTGGTTCCCATGGAAATGCCCAGAATATTGTTGCGTTCAAAGCTCATCGCACCCGCCAGGGCGGTGACGTCGCCGTCGTTGCACACCGCCATCGGCACCTCACCGAAGCAGTCCTTGACCGTGCGCAGATAGATGTTCTTAATCGTCCGCTCAAACAGCTCCGGGTCCGCCTCCTTGACCTTGTTATAGACATGAGACACCATGGACTTGTTGTCCACAATGACACCGGATGCCGAGATGCCGACACCGTCTACCGACGGCAAATGCTCCGCCGCCTTGCGCAGAGAGTCACAGATGTAATCATAGTGATACTGTGGATCCGCGTTGAGCTTGGGCAACCAGACCGTCTCCGCACTAAATACGGTCTCTCCGTCGATGACCGCTGAGACCTTAAGGTCACTTCCGCCGACGTCAAAGCCAATTCGGTTGCCGTTGACATGTTTGCCGATAGATTCCGAACTGGTGTTTTCCTCCGGCACGGCATCGCAGTACACGACCTCAAACGGGCGCTCAAACACGCTCTCCATAAAGTCGCGGTCGAAATCCCGGTTACCGCCGACGGAATACGCCGCCTTGATGTCCTCATAAATGTCCTTGTCACCGCTGATGTAGATGCGGAAACCACCCTTCATCCACAAAACCGTCTTAACCAGCCGGTGGATATAGTAGTGATCCGCCTCCGCCATCTCCGGTGTGCCGTGGATCGCCGTGTGATAGGTCGCGATCTGTCCATTGGATCGCTCAACAGCAATGCTGAGCGGCTGCGCAGCACCCTTTCGGAACGCGCGGTTGAACTGCAGCAGCGGGATAAAGTCCGGATCCAGCTTGGGCACGTTGTGAATCGGAATGTCAATTCCGTATACTTTCATTCTTTTGTCCTCCATAAACGAATTCAGGGGGTATGGTTGATAATTTGGTTATTATATCACAAAACTCCCAACTTGTCATCCGACCGCGGCCACTCCGTCGACAGAATCCTGCAAACAATTTGTGAACAGGGCGCAATGCACCCGCACAGGAGAGTTCCCGTGCGGGTGCCATACCATTATGAAATTCCATTTCGGATCCAGGCGGACAAAACCGGCTGGATCGTAATCATCACCGTAAGCACTGTCATTCCCAGCAGGATCCATTCGCTTCGCCGTGCCCACAGCGTCGGGATTCGTCCGGCCACCACGGACGCGGCGCAAAACCCCAGTACTGTCCCCACCGTATTGGTGATGACGTCATTGATGTCCGTCGTCCGGTAAGTCAGCATCTGCAGCAGCTCAATGAGAATGGAGACCGCACATCCGGCTGTCGCCGTCCTCCACAGCCTCCGGTATTCCGTCCACAGGCATGGCAGCGCGACCCCCAGCGGCACAAACAGCAGAACATTACACAGACTGTTTTTCCAATCTTCCGCCATCCCGACCAACGGGATGAGATTGACCTGCGCATCCGGCCGGACATAGGTGACGCTTGGCAGTCCGACCAGCACGCACACCGCTGCGAGATACAGGGAAAACAAGATATAACATATCGTTTTCTTATTGTCTCTAAAATACAATCTGTTATATACCAGCAGTACGGGAATCAACACCATTCCGGCGACCGCCGCGTCGGTTCCGGCCCACAGTATCCGTGCCATGGTCACGTTCCGCTCTCCGTCCGGGCCTCGGTGTCCGATCCCGCTCCCGTCCACAGCGGCATGAATACCTCCGCCTTGAACAGGTCGCCGTCCACCGTGATGTGGAACGTGCCGTGCATCAGCTCCGCCAGGCTGCGGGCAATGGACAGGCCCAGTCCACTTCCCTCCGTGCAGCGGGCGCGGTCTCCGCGGGTGAAGCGCTCCATCAGCTCATCCGCCGAGATGTTCAGCTCCTGCGCCGAGATGTTTTTCATCGTCATCACGCACCAGCGCCCCTGCTCCTTCAACTCGACATAGACACGGCTGTTCGGCATCGCGTAGCGGGCACAGTTGCTCAGCAGGTTATCCATGATGCGCCACAGCTTGCGCCCGTCCGCCATCACGTCGGTCCGTCCGTTCGTAGACACTCGAATCGTCAGTCCCGCCGCGTCCAGCTTCTCCTGCATCTCGCCGCACGCCTGTTGGAACAGAGCCTCCCAGTCCACACGGGTCAGATCGGTCTTCATCGCGCCGCTCGACGCCTTGGATGCCTCCAACAGATCATTGATGAGCAGGCTCAACCGTTGGGTCTTCTGATCAACCACAGTCAGGTATTCCTGCTGCTTTGGATCGCCCGGCGACAGCTGCTTCATCAGATCGACATAGGTGATAATGCCGGTCAACGGTGTCTTCAGGTCATGCGATACATTGGAAATCAATTCCGATTTCAGCCGTTCGGATTGAACCGCCGTTTCTACCGCATTGTGCAGACCTTCCGAGATGCTGTTGAGATCCTCCGCCAGCTCGCGGAGTTCGCGTCCGCCCCGAACGGGTATCTTCGCCGTCGTCTCTCCGGCGCGAATGCGCTTTGCCCCGTCCAAAACCGCCGTTAGACGCTCGGCAAACCGGACTCCCACATACAGCAGACCAGCCATGACAAACGGAATCGTAATCCACGGAATGCATACCAGTGGAATGACAATCGCCGCAGAGATCACCTTCATATACAGCGGCCCCTGCTTCCAGCGCTCCACCACATACTTGGCCGCGCGGATGCACACAAAGCCGTCCAGGAACGTGCGCGTTTTGAGGTGCCGCACCTGCGTCAGCAGGCAGAACAGTCCTACCGCTGCTCCCAGTGCGCACAATCCCGCCGGAATCGCGCAGAACATCCACACAAGCGAGGTTTGATAGAACGGAATATTCGCCGCCACCTCGACCGCTCCCACCAGGCACAGGCTCACGACAGTGATTCCGACAGCCCAGTATACTTCGCTCCACACTCGGTCCACTCGATACAGCCGGACGCCGTCGTCCTCCTCATGGTGGCCGGTCGCTGCAATCAGCCAGAGCACGCACAGAAATGCTCCCAGCAGGAGCAGCAGCATCAGACCGATTCCCATCCACGCGGTTCTTCGGATCGTCTCCCAGTCGCCCGACATAAAATAGTCCAGCGCCTCGGGACGCAGCCCTACACGGATGACATCCTTCTCATTGACTGGATACTCTGCGGACAGCCAGTTGTCCGTAGACGCATAATCCAGCATCCGCTGATCGGCACGGTTTCTGACCTCTGCATCGACATCACGGACCGAATACGAGAACATCCCTTCCGCCGCGTCCAGCTCATAGGTAATCGGATAGTCCTCGTTGTTTTCGACGTTGGTGAACACAATCTTATCTCCGTCCTGAACAAACGAGGCATCGTACGCATACCACTTGTCGTATTGCTTGACCGCATTGTTCCGTTCCTGCCACCGCGCGAGGTCCTCATTGATGCACTCCTGCCGCGCCTGCGCATACATTGCCTCGTTGGCATCCAGCCAGTCCATACACAGCTGCACCTCATTCTGCGCATCCTGCTGCTCGTAGTCATATCCTTGCTCACTCGTCAGCCAGGCAAGCATTGCCTTTTCGAGCCGCGTTTTCTGTTTCTTTGACAGGGTTTCGCCGGAATCAGCGCTTCCCGTCCATTCGTTCCCTCCATCCCAGTATTCCGTGTAAATGCGTTCGGCCAGTTTCTCCTCTGTCACGGTATTGCCGGCCTTAATGTTCTCCTCGGAACGGAGCGAATAGCCCATCTCGGCCAGATACGCGCCGAGTATATGCTGTTCGGTGAGCACCTGTTCCACCCACGCGTGATCGTCCAGCAACATCGCGGGCGACAGGTCGTTGTCCAGACCATACACCACGGTCTGCACTCCCGTCCAAGCGGACAGTCCGGTCAGCGCACAGGCAAGAAAAAAGATCAGGCCTCTATTCCACCGCTTTTTCATGAATGTTTTCCATTTTGTAGCCAATTCCCCACACCACCTTCAAGTATTTGGGCTCCT
>CAYLXH010000032.1:0-17196 GCA_964387535.1 uncultured Butyricicoccus sp.
GTGAAGGGAAAATGTGCGGCAACGGGATCCGCTGTGTTGGCAAGTACCTGTACGACAGCGGCATCGCGCGCAAGCCGGAAATTACAGTCGATTCTCTCAGCGGAATTAAGACGCTGCAAATGGAAGTTGCAGACGGCACAGCCGTTGGCGCAACGGTCAACATGGGCAAGGCAATCCTGACCCCGTCGGATATTCCAGTCCGCCTGGAGGGAGACCGGGCTGTCGCTGTCCCGATCATCGCAAACGGCGTGGAGCATCGGGTGACCTGTGTCTCCATGGGCAACCCACACTGTGTCCTGTTTGTCGACGATGTAGATGGTCTGGATCTCCCCGCCATTGGTCCGGGCTTTGAAAACCATGAACGGTTCCCCGAACGCATTAATACGGAGTTTATTCGCGTGATCGATGACCACACTCTGCAGATGCGCGTTTGGGAGCGCGGCAGCGGCGAAACCTGGGCCTGCGGCACAGGTGCCTGTGCCTCTGCGGTCGCTGCCGTTCTAAATGGCTACTGCCCCATGAATGAAGAGATTACGCTGCATCTGCGCGGCGGTGATCTCCGCATCCGTTATACGGAAGAAGCCGTCTATATGACCGGCCCTGCAACCAAAGTATTTGAAGGGAGTATTGATCTATGACAAAATACATTTTCGTGACTGGCGGCGTTGTTTCCGGTCTGGGCAAAGGCATTACTGCCGCGTCCCTCGGACGTCTTCTAAAATCCCGCGGACTCAAAGTAGCGGCTCAGAAGCTTGACCCGTACATCAACGTTGATCCGGGTACCATGAGCCCGTTTCAGCACGGTGAAGTTTACGTCACCGAGGACGGTGCAGAGACTGATCTCGACCTCGGACACTATGAGCGTTTTATTGACGAAGATCTGAATAAGTTTTCCAACCTGACGACCGGCAAGGTATATTGGAATGTTCTCAACAAAGAACGTAAGGGAGAGTACCTCGGTGATACGGTACAGGTTATCCCCCATATCACCAATGAAATCAAATCCTTTATCTATTCGGTCGGCGAAAAAACCCATGCTGATGTCGTTATCACCGAAATTGGCGGAACAACCGGTGATATTGAATCCCAGCCATTTTTGGAGGCCATCCGCCAGGTAGCCACCGAAGTTGGCCGCCGCAACTGTCTGTTCCTCCATGTGACTCTGGTTCCGTTTATTTCCGGTTCCAATGAACCAAAATCCAAACCGACACAGCACTCGGTCAAGGAGCTTCGCGGCCTGGGTATCCAGCCGGATATGATTATCTGCCGCGTTGATCAGCCACTGACCGAGGACATCAAACGCAAAATCAGCCTGTTCTGCAATGTCCCACACGACTGTGTCATTGAGAACCGTACCATGCCGATCCTCTACCAGGCGCCGTTGATGCTGGAAGAAAGCCATCTGTCTGACATCGTCTGCCGCGAATTGGCTCTCGGCGTCGGCAAGGGCGATATGTCCGAATGGCATGAGATGCTTGACCGCATCTCCAGCTCAACCGGTTCTGTCCGCATTGCACTGGTCGGAAAATACGTCCGCCTGCACGATGCCTACCTCTCTGTGGCAGAAGCATTGCAGCACGCCGGCTTTGAAAATGGTACCTCCGTCGAAATCGACTGGGTCGATTCCGAGGAAATCAATGAATCTACGGTAGACAAGCTGCTGGCAACCGCAGACGGCATTATCCTTCCGGGTGGTTTTGGCAACCGTGGCATTGAAGGCATGATCTGTGCGGCCAATTACTGCCGCACGCATAAAGTTCCCTACTTTGGTATCTGCCTTGGCATGCAGATTGCCGCCATCGCATACGCCCGCAGCGTATTGGGCTTTAAGGATGCCAACTCCGGTGAATTTGATCCGGAAAGCCAGCACTGTGTCATCGACCTGATGGAAAGCCAGCAGGGTATCTCCAAAAAGGGCGGCACAATGCGTCTGGGTGCCTATCCCTGTCGCATTCGTCCGGACACACAGATGGCTGCCGCTTATGGCGTCCGTGACATCTCAGAGCGTCATCGCCACCGCTATGAATTCAACAATAAGTTCCGCGATGATTTTGAGCAGAATGGCATGATCATTTCCGGCACTTCTCCGTCCGGCGAGCTCGTAGAGACGGTAGAAATCCCGGATCATCCGTTCTATGTTGGTGTTCAGTTCCATCCGGAATTCAAGTCCCGCCCTAACCGCGCACATCCGCTGTTTAAAGCGTTCATCGCTGCAGCTATGAAAAGGAGTAAGTAAATTCATGAAAATCAACAAGAATTATCAGAACGTAGCAGACAGCTACCTGTTCTCCACGGTTGCCCGCAAGCAGCGTGAGTTTCAGGAAGCACATCCAGACAAAAAGGTCATTCGTCTGAGTATTGGTGACGTCACGCTTCCGCTCGCTCCCGTTGTCATCGAAGCCATGCATAAGGCCGTGGATGAGATGGGCACCAAAGAAGGCTTTCATGGCTACGGCCCGGAGCAGGGCTATGATTTCCTGAAAGAATCCATTCAGGCCTACTATGCTTCTCACGGCACCGAGCTGGAGCGCGACGAGATCTTTATTTCCGACGGCGCAAAGTCTGACGTCGGAAATATTCTGGATCTGTTCGATTCGGACAATGTGGTTCTGGTTCCAGACCCGGTTTACCCGGTCTATGTTGACACCAATACAATGGCTGGCCGCAAGATCATCTACATGAATGCCAATGAGGATAACGGCTTCCTGCCGCTGCCAGATCCGTCTGTCAAAGCGGATATTATCTACCTCTGCTCTCCGAACAATCCGACCGGTGCTGTATACGGCCGTGATGCGCTCAAGGCTTGGGTAGACTACGCACTCGACAATCAGGCCATCCTGCTGTTCGACTCGGCATATGAATGCTTTGTATCCGACGATACCCTGCCGCGCAGCATCTATGAAATCGAAGGGGCCAAGCAGTGCGCCATCGAGTTCAACTCATTCTCGAAAACTGCCGGCTTCACTGGAACCCGCTGCGGTTATACCGTTGTCCCGATGGCTCTCGAGCGCGAAGGTATGAGCCTCAACAAAATGTGGCTGCGCCGCCAGACCACCAAGTTTAACGGTGTACCGTACATTGTACAGCGCGGCGCCGCTGCCGTATTCACGGAAGAAGGCATGGCGCAGATTCAGGAAAATCTTTCCTACTACAAAGAAAACGCCCGCATTCTGTCCGAAGCACTGGATGAGTTGGGCATCTGGTATACCGGAGGCAAGAACTCTCCCTATGTCTGGATGAAGTGCCCGAACAATATGGAATCCTGGGAGTTCTTTGATTATCTGCTGGAGAACGCCAATGTTGTTGGCACTCCGGGCGCTGGCTTCGGTAAAAATGGAACTAATTTCTTCCGTCTGACCGCTTTTGGCGATCGCAACCAGACCATCGAAGCGGTGGAGCGCATCAAAAAGCTCTTAAAATAAGACTGACGATTTACTACTATGACAGGAACCGCTGGATCATCCAGCGGTTCCTGAACCATACTTGTGATTCGCTGCAAGGAATCAAAGGTCGTGTGCCTGGAGGGGGAAATACCATGCACACGCTCCTTCCATCTCGCACGTTCGTGTTGCGGAGGCTTTATTATGCATCACTTCAATTTTTCGCCGAGACACATATTGCGTACATACGGCGGACAAATTTTCTTTTATCTTACCCCGCTGCTCATTTTCTGGACAGCGGAATTTCTGGAATTTGGCGACGAAAGCTACTGTATGCTTCCCACAACGCTCGCCTTCTGGGTCAATCTCATGGGATACTATGGCGTATTCCTACTGCTCCGTGCTCTCACACGGCGCACCCATTTGACCCTCTGCATTGGAACTATTTTCTATTTATTTTGCGGTATTGTCATGTACTATTCCATCGCAATCCGCAACGCTCCGATTTCTCCCTGGGATCTCCTGGCAACCAGTACTGCGATGTCCGTCCTTGAGGGATTTGATCTCACTCCACCTCCTCAGGTAGTGGGAGCCATTATCGGCGTTATCGTCTGGCTCATGATTTCCAGACATCTGAAAAAGATCGGTCAGTACCCATTGCTCAACCTGCGAGAGCGGTTGGAAACCCTCGCAGCATCAGTTGTACTTTTGATTTCCTTTACCCTGATTGCCATCTTCGGCCAGGGGAATTTCTATGTCAGCACATGGCGTCAAGTCACAGCAAACCGTCAAAACGGTCTGTTTCTAAACTTTGTAATGAACTGCGGTACCCTGTTCAATCCTAAGCCGACTGGCTACTCTCCAAACTCTGCTTCCAGCATTCTGGCAAGCGCAGATGGAACCTATTCCACCGACGGCACCAATGAACAGAATCCGAATATCATCGTCATTATGGATGAAACTTTCGCAGATCTCTCGATTCTCGGAGATCTCGGTCTGACCAACGTCGACGACGTCATGCCATTTGTACACTCTCTTGCGGAGAACGACAATGCAATTACCGGTCAGCTGGTCGTTCCCGCATGGGGCGGCGGTACCTGTAACTCGGAATATGAATTTTTGACTTCTAACACCTATGCATTCTTCCAGAGCGGCAGCTATCCAATGCTCCAGTATGTCCACAGTCCGACGGAATCCATGGCATCCGTTCTCGCGGAGCAAGGCTATGAGACCGTGGGGATTCATCCCTATTATGGTTCCGGCTGGGGCCGCAGCCGCGCTTACCCTCTGATGGGATTTGACCGTTTTCTGGATGTGGATGACTTCGATGAGGATGCCGAGATTCTGCGCCGTTATATCAGCGACAACAGTTCTTTTGACAAAGTCATTGAACAGTATGAAAACAAAGAGGACGGAACGCCTCTGTTCTGCTTCAATGTCACGATGCAGAATCATTGCAGTTACGACACCCTCTATGACAACTTCCCGGAAACAGTGGAGTTCCGCCATGAACAGATCTATCCGTTAACCAAACAATACCTGTCTCTGATTCAAGAATCCGACAAGGCGATCAAGCGACTCGTAAAATATTTCTCGAAGCAGGATGAGCCAACCATCATCGTGCTGTTTGGTGATCACCAGCCATATATTGAAAATTCCTTTTATAACTATCTCACGTCCGGCTCCTCCAAAAGTTCTGCTGAAATTACAATGGATGAACACACCGTTCCGTTCTTCATCTGGGCAAACTATGATATTGAAAGCTACGATGCCGGACGCATCAGCGCCAATTACCTTGGCCCCCTGACTCTGGATACCGCAAATCTTCCGATGAGCGAGTACCAGGAATATGTTTACAGTCTGATGGACGAGTATCCGGTGATCTCCTGTGTTGGCTGTGTCGATAAAAACGACATTCAGGTTCCGCTGGAAGTGGCAGATCTGTCCGACTACAAGATTGTTCAGTATCAAAACGTTTTCGATAAGCAAAGCAAACAAATCACGTCCACCGGCTCCGGCAGTGTCAAAATCGGCAGTGCGGCCGGCAGCAAATAGCAATAACAACATAACAAAAAACGGACTCCCGTATTGAGCGGTGTCCGTAAAGCAGAAAATCCTCCGTATGGTTGCCGATCATACGGAGGATTTGTTCTTGTCTAATCGTCAAACTTGCTGGCGGTAATAAAACAGAACAACATAACGCAACCATTCTCCGTCAAGCAGTTTCATTCTGCCGCCGGAACGGCAAGCTTCCCAGGACGCACGATACTCCCGACAGGATTGTATCAAAGTGCGCCCTTTTGTTCCGAAAAAGATGTTCCACCGTCCGATAAACTGGACTGTATCGCATATCGGAATGCTAGAGTAACACGAAACCACCTGCATTGCGTTACAGTAATTGAAGGAATGCGTTTAACAGCTCGTTGACTCGCTCTGGTTGATCGTCGTTTGCGTTGTGAGCTGCTCCTTCAATAATATAGAGAGGAAAACCTTCCTTTTTATGGCACCTTTTGTTATACGCCATGACCTTACCCGTTTTATCGTACTCTCCCACCAACAGCCACATGGGGCATTTGATGTTCATCTCACTGATTTCGGGGATAAATCCGGCAAAGCCTATGTACATAAGCTTGCATAGCTCATCTTTGGTATAGTCCGCCAGCATATTCAGCATGTTTTCTCTCGCACGCTGTGTGCTGCCGCACATCTTCGCCATGGTGTTTCGCAGAATCCTATCGGGATAAAGTCCGAACATCCACTTTGTCTGACGCAGCCAAAACAGGTCCGATTTGCTGTAATACGATGGATTGTACGGGCAGGTTCCGATTGTAAAGATTCCCTCAATCATGTCCTCATATTTTTTGTAAAACGACTGCGCCACAAAGCCTCCCGCTGACTGCCCGACCAACACCACACGCGTTATGCCTTCCGTATCAAGGATGTTTTTGAGTTCTTCTGCGGCATGGTAATACGAAAAGTCTTTATATGGGCGTGATTTTCCGTGTGCGGGTGCATCCCATACAATGATATCGTATTGTTCGGAGAATACTTCTGTTTGCCTGTCAAACAGGTGGTGATTGGCCGTAAGTCCAGGGAGAAATACAAGACAGAAAGGGGAATCCCTTTTTTCCGTCCAGTAATATGTTTTGCCTCGCTCCGATGAAATGCTTTTCTCTAACATAATTTTCCCTTTCCATGCTTTCCGTATAACGCAAGACGCTGTGTCGCACATCGGTCTTGTTCCCGTTGTCTGGACTTCCAATTCCGGTTCTTCAATCCGGTTTTATCATTCTGCAGCAAGCAATCGTTCTTGCAAATAATGGATTTGTTTTCCACATAGGTTTATGCAGCCTATCACAGACTTGATTCACCAAGGCGGTCAGCTCCATCTCCGGCCCGACGGCACAGACACTTCGTTCCAGATCATTGATCAATTCCTGAGCTTCCGCAACTTTTTTTCTCATCATTTCCAAAGAATATACCTGGTCCCACGCAGGATAGAACATCCCAACTCCGGACAGATTCTCCAGAGCCGCAAGCGAACGCCTGGTATCATCTAAATGAATGAAAATGGGAATATCCCCCTTCACCGGAACCGCATCACCTATAAATGCCATATCCCCTACGCAATAAGACACCTCATCAGCAGAATGACCAGGTGTTCCAATCACTTCTATATGTATATCTTCTGTCACCTGTATTCTATCCCCATCTTTGACGACACGATCTACCAATGTAGATTGGCCTGCAAGATTATAAAAATTCGGGATTGGTCGTTGTTCAAACTGCAGATCAATATTCTCAATCCATGCACGTTCTCCTTCACTGGCATATATCTTCGCTCCGTATTTCTCACGAAAATAATGAGCAGTACCAATATAATCCGGATGAGCGTGTGTCAAAAAAATCGCATGAACATCTGTTGGATCTTGTCCCATTTCCAATATTGCTTTCTCGATTTTCTTCTCACTTCCCGCAACACCGGAATCAATTAAAATACATCCATTCTCTGTTGCAATCAGATATACATACACAAATCTTTTTATCTCTGTTGTAACTTGAAACTCAATCTTTATTTGTTTTACTCTCATATTCCGATTTCCACACTTCGTCAATCTGGCCTACTCCTTCTGTTACGCAGCCATTTTAATGTTTGTGGGGTGATCCTTTTCGTAACCGCGAACAGTCCTTTGGTATACTATCTGTAGGAACATATCGAAGCATCACAATATCCTCATCCGTTCACTGTACAACATATCGGCACATAATACCTTCTGTGGTTATGTCACCGCCGCTGCATTCATAGGATACTTCAGCCTCGTCAATGAATCCCAGTTTATGCAGCACTTTTGCTGAACTGCTATTTATTTTAGCATAAGTTGTAATACATTCCTTCATGCCAAGCTCTGTCTCTGCAAACCGCATTACCGCTTTCATCGCTTCTGTGGTAAATCCATTCCCCCAGTACTTCTTTCCAAGATTATAGGAAATATCCCAATGCTTCTCCCTGTCATCCTCATTATAGGAAACCATGCAAGTTCCAATGATCTGTCCCGTCTCTTTTATCACAATAATCCATCGGAACTATGTATCATTCTCAATTTGTCCAAGTTCAAACTTGACAAATTCCTGTGCTTCCGCAATATCACCGCTGGCCTTCCACCACATATATCTAGATACATCTTCTTCCTGCATCCAACAGTTAAAAATATCATTACAATCTGTTTCTTGTATTTCTCTAAGAAATAACCTGTCCGTTTCCATTCTTGGTGTCGTCAAGTTTTCATCACCTTTTCGCAAGTACTTTTGATTTGCAAATTTCTGTACTTCCTGAACAGCCTTATATTCTTTAAACATGTAGTAAAATCATTCATCATCGTCGTCATAAGCACGCTCAAGGCTTCCCTCTTCATCAAGATATACAACATCTCCAACTGATAAAGTTTCGGCTTCCAACTCGCCCTTCGAGATGATTACAGACCGTTCCTCTCCCCTTTTGTTAACAATCAGAACAGAATACTCTTTTTTACCCGTAGACTGCTGAATATCCTTTATAATGTATCCTTGCTCTTCCAGCTGTTGATTAACGGCATGATCTTTCCCTGCACCAAGAATCATACCCACACACATGCCCGCACATAACCCGATTGCCAGACCTGTCCCTGTATTGCCAAATACGGACTCACCCAATGCGCTTCCCATCGCAACACCGAAACACATTCCCACGGACATACCGAATGTCATATTTTTATGTGTTGTTTTCATCGTAGCCTCTGCCCCCTTCCCCGGATTATTTTCCATTATAAAGTGATCTTCCATCTACATATAGGTATGTTATCTATCTGTTTGTGTCAATTTTTTAGATGTTTTGTTTTTATTCAACGATAAGCTGGCCCCTGCTACGCAAAATCAATGGCGTACAGATAGTATGCTTATATGATTATCTTCTTGACAACCATTCGCAAGATTTGTCTCGCCCTTTCACCGAGCTCAGATGACAGCCTTCTCGGCTTTGATATCTTACTGTCTTACGAACATCCAGCTGTGGATGTCCGTTTTTTATTTCTTCTATTCCTTCGCACGATCCTGAACAATCAGCTCTCTCAGTGCTTTTACCGCAGTCTCTACGCCGCGCTGCGCCGCATTCTCTCCGACTGCAGGCGCCTCAGTCTCATCATTCCACAGCACGTTCAGCACCGATCCACAGCGAACATGCAGTACCGCCGCCGCGACAAACAGCGCTGCGGATTCCATTTCACTCGCCAAAACCCCTGCGGCTTCCAATGCATTCCAATGCTGCTGCAATGTCGATGCCACCGGCATATTCTGTGGACGAATTTCCCCATAAAAGCTGTCCTTCGACTGCACAACACCGACATGGACTCGATATCCCATTTCCCGTGCCGCATCGTCCAGCGCCCGTACAACTGGATAACTCGCCGCGGCCGGATAATCCAGCGGCATGTATTCCCGGGACGTTCCCTCCTGCCGCACAGCTGCTGTGGCGACCACCAAGTCTCCTCCCACAGCTTCCCGTGCGATTCCTCCACAGGTCCCGACCCGGATAAACGTGTGTGCTCCACACTCCACCAATTCTTCCAGCGCAATGGCTGCCGAGGGCCCGCCGATGCCAGTCGAACACACGCTGACGCACTCTCCCTCCAGCATCCCTGTCCAAATTGTAAACTCCCGATTGGCTGAGACAAAGCGGGCTTTTTCAAACAGAGCCGCGATTTGCTCACACCGTCCGGGATCTCCCGGAAGAATCACATATTTCCCAATATCCTGTTCTGTACACTGAAGATGCATCTGTTTGCCATCAATCAACATAAAATCACCTTCCACTCATACCAGATTGCCATCTCGCCGCACTTCTCGGATATTCTTTTCTGCCTTTGATCGCGGAATCATGATTTCATGTCCGCATCCCATACAGTGCAGCCGGAAATCCATGCCAACACGCAGCACTTTCCACTCTTTACTGCCGCATGGATGCGCCTTTTTCATCGTCAAGATATCTCCCAAACGAATATCCATGATCGTTCCTCCCGTTCTCCTTCGATTTCTTTTAGTGTATCACAGCCCACCGCATTTTTCAAAAAAAGACGCAATATCTGGAAAGATTTTCAGCCGCAATGCATACCATGAAACAGACTTCACAGAAAACTCGGATCAACAAGTAATAGAACGGAGGGAACAGCTATGCTGCTGAAAAACTATTATCCGCCCGAAGGGTTCTCCAATCACATTCCCACCCGCGAGGACCTTCTCGCGGCAGTCTCCGATGGCACTATTTTAGAGGCAACCGCGCTGCGCTGTGACACCGATCACAACCTGCACGTCCGATTGGGAGAAATTCAGGGCATCATTCCCCGCGAAGAATGTGCACTGGGTATCGACAGCGGAGCAACGCGGGAAATTGCCATTCTCTCCCGTGTCGGAAAGCCGGTCTGCTTTCAGGTCCTGTCTCTGGAGGGAAATCACGCCCTGCTCTCCCGCCGTGCGGCGCAGCAAATCGCTCTGGACACCCTCCTGTGCACCCTGACTCCCGGAGATATTATCCCCGCAAAAATAACCCATCTTGAGCCATTTGGCGCATTTGTAGACATCGGTTGCGGCGTCGTCTCATTTATCGGCATCGAGAATATCTCCGTCAGCCGCATCTCCCATCCAAACCAACGCTTTCATCCCGGTCAGCTCATCCGTGCCGTCGTATTATCCGTCAACCCGCGCACACAGCGCATCACACTCAGTCACCGGGAACTGTTGGGAACTTGGGAAGAAAACGCATCTCATTTTTCCGTTGGAGAAACCGTCTGCGGCATTGTGCGCAGCACGGAAGAATACGGTGTCTTTATCGAACTCACTCCCAATCTGTCCGGTCTGGCAGAGCGACGATTTCCGGTTGCCAGCGGACAAAGTGTGTCCTGCTATATCAAATCCATTCTTCCGGAGCGAATGAAAGTCAAGCTGAATCTGATTGATGTACTCGGTCCGCTTCCGTCCCCTCCTTTGGAATACTATACCACAGCAGACCACATCGACCTGTGGCAATACTCTCCCCTCTGCTGTACTACCCGCCAAATCATGACACAATTTACACCTGCCGCAGATCTTCCTTCCGGCACTGCGCCGATAGAACAAGAGGGCTAACCAACACGGTTCGCCCTCTTGCAGTTTCTGTTTTTTTTGTTGCTGTTATGCCACAGCACTCATCCGATTCGACGAAGCGCCTTTATATTTCGTACCATCCTTCTTGACACAAGAGCGGATTTTATAGTAATACCGTGTCCCACTCTTACACGTCGAATCCGTATAATGAAGTTTTGATGTGTGTGCGATGTAATCATAGGTACCGTTTTGGCTGGTGGAACGATAAATCCGATAATATTCCGCCGACGAAATCGCGTTCCAGTCCAAACGAAGGGTGCCACTCGACTTCTTTTCCACACTGATCAGTTTCACCCGCCCCGGAATGATCGTAACACGACAAGTCGCGCTGGCTTGCCCTGACGTTGCCGTGATCGTCGTCGCGCCAATATCCACACCTCGCACCAGACCGCTGTCCGAAACTGTGGCCGCAGCAGTATTGCTGCTCTTCCAAGTGAGTCCTTGCTGGGTATTGCTCGGCTTAAGCTCCGCCACCAGCTGACGTTTTGCCGTGCGAGTCAATTTCAGTGAATTGCTGTTCAGGGTTACTTTGGACGTGTAAACCGTCGTCTTTGCACTTTTTACGGAAGATTTATTGCTAAGAATACGCGTATCTCCCTGATATCCGGCCGCACGCAGATAATAATAGTATGTCGTATTTGCTTTCAGTCCAGTATCCGTGTAGGAACTTCCGCTCGACTTTCCGACAAACTCATAGGTACCATTTTTACTGGTAGAACGATAAACACGATATTCGTCCGCTTCCGACTTTTTGTTCCATGTCAGCTTAATCTTGCTAGAAGAAACCCGTTCAATGGATTGAATAGCCGTCATTCGAGGGCGGACAGTTACTTTGCAGGTCGCTTTCTTACTTCCCGCCTTTACGGTAATGGTTGTCGTTCCAACATCTTTCGCGGTCACTTTTCCGCTGGAGGACACGGTCGCCACCGACTTGCGGCTGCTGCTCCATGTCACCTTACTGGTCGAGTTGCTCGGCTTCACCGTCTTCTTGAGTGTCGCGGTATTTTTGCAGGCCATCGACAATGTGCTCTTGTTCAATGAAACACTGGTTGCGGGAACCGGCAGATTAAATCCAAAATTGCAATCAACCGGATAGTCAATTCCATTGACCGATCCCGTCTCGGAATACTGCCAATAGTCATATTCTCCGGAATACGAGGTGTTTGTCGTATAATTTGCCAGCCATACCTTTGCCTCCGCGCTGATCTTAGACGCATAGACCTTATTTTCCAGCATCGTGCGGTTGGCATAAATCATGCCCTCATAGCCGGCATCTTTGCATTCGTCGACAAACGCCAAGCACATGTTCGTCAGCTTCGTGCGGCTGAGATTCGCATTATACATACGACCGGTATAGCCCCCGTTGGCCTCCGCATATTCCACGTCCATGACAACCGGTAGCGTCACATCATAGTCCTTGATTCGATTGATGCAGTACTTGGCTTCCTCGCGTGCTTCTTTGCCACTGATCGCCTGTGAGTAAATATACACGCCTACTTTGACGCCAGCGCTGAGCGCATTTTTGATATTGCTCTTAAAGAACTCATCGGTATACAACGTACCGTTTCCATACCCGCGATAGCCGACGCGAATAATCGCAAAATCAACTCCAGCCTTCTTTACCTTTTTCCAGTCAATCTCATCATCCCATTTTGAGACATCAATTCCATCTGCAATTGTGCCGGAGGACGGGACGCTATATTTCTTCCCTGTCAAAAAGCTTGTGCGCGTCTTCGTACCGGACAAAAGCGTAATACCCATGTCCTCTTCCGCCACCGGCGCCGCAGATGTCTCCGCGCCTTCCGCCTGCCGTCTGAGTGCCTGATAGCGCTCTGGATCCTGACTTTCCGCGTCATCCGGAATGGCTTCCAGTTCTTCAGTCAGATCTGCTTCACCTTCTGTCTCAGTCTCTGCCGTCGGTTCCTCTTCCACAGATTCCTGTTCCGCGGATGTGTCCGTGCTGACAGCAATCAAATCCTCAGACGGTCCGTTCTCTTCCACTTCAATCGAGATACTGTCCTCCGCTTCATCCATTGCAAAGCCGGAGAACGGCATAATGCCAACCACGAGAGACATGGCCAGCAGCAACGCACACAGCTGTTTGTTTCTCATTGTTTCCTCCTTCTATCTATCTTTTCGGGGGCGAATCATTTGGGCATTTTGTAATCATTCTGTAACTTTATTATATCTGCCCTGTCTTGTTTTGTCAATAGGTATCGCCTTTTGGCAAATGCTATCCACCGGCCAGGCAAACAAGCAGCCGACACCGTCTCCGGTGTCGGCTGCTTTCTACAACTATGCTTCCTTGCAAATTCTTGCTCTCGCCAACTGTCTGCGAATCTGTGGTGCAACGACCGCTGCGACCACCATTTTCGCAAAATCAACCGGCACAAACGGAATGACACCCGCCGCCAACGCTGCCGCCATGGAAAGATGCGCCTGATATGCCAGCCAAACCGTTCCAAAGGCATAGCAGACAATCGTTCCCAAAATCATGCCAAGCAGGCTCCATGACACTTTCTGATGCGCTCGGTCAATGAACAAACCCGCAAGTAACGCCATGAAAATAAACCCGATCAAATAGCCGCCCGTCGGGCCAAACAGTTTTCCAAATCCTCCGGTAAAGCCCGAAAACACCGGGACGCCCGCCATTCCAATCAGCAAGTAGACCAAATAGCTCAACGTCGCTCGCTTTCCTCCCAAAATGTATATTGCAAGATAAATCGCCAGATTCGTCAACGAAATCGGAACCGGTCCAATCGGCACAGACATCGGCCCCAAGACACACATCACTGCCGACATAATTGCAACGAGCGCCATTTCCCGAACACTCCATTTTGTTTTCTGCATTGTCATCACTCCAACGAGATTTATTTCTCTACGTATTGTACCTTCACTCGTCTCTTTTGTCAACCATTTTTTAATTTAAAGTTGACTATTGTATTATCCATATTCGGTGCATATCAAAAAGCAAACGGAGAGATCATCTCCGTTTGCTAAATACACTGTTATCCGTTACGAAAAAGAGAGCTCCGCAATTTCCTGCAACGCCTTCTGCAATCCCTCCTGAGTCAGTTCCGGCGAAATATCCATGCCCTCTGCCGCAATGCAGCGGCAATCAGCAATGCCAAAGAAATGGCTACACAGTGCTTCCACATAAGCAAATCCCAAATTGTAGTCCTGCAGATACCCGCCGCAGCTGGTCAAATACAGCAGCGATTTCGCTTGACACAGTCCTTCCGGCTCTCCCGTTTCGGTATAGTGAAATGTAATTCCCGACACACAGATATGTTCCAGATAAATTTTAAACACAGCCGGGAAGGTCAGATCCCAATACGGTGCCGCAATGATGATCCGATCTGCCTGTGCAAACTGCCGTGCCAGCTGATATGCCTCTGTTTGTCCGGCATTTACCGCACGCTGCCGCTCGTCAACATCTGCTCCTGTCAACGGCTGCAATTTTTCTTTTGTCAGCGTCAGTGTCTCCACTGTCGCATCCGGAAATGCCTCTTGATACTGTTTCAACGTGTTCTTCAGCAAAACCTGTGTGCGGGACACTTCTTCCGCACGCATGCAACTATCAATCACCAAAATCTTCATGTCGGTTCCTCCTTATGCTCCAGGAAATGCAGCAAAAACTCCTCTGCCAGGCTGCCCGGAAAAATTGCCTTCCGTGCCTCTTCGAACGAATACCAGCACGCATAATCCACTTCCTCCGTCTTGCCACTTAGATCCTCGGAGTCTGCGACACAGGAAAAATTAATCATCAATGTGTTGCTCGGCTCAAAAAACTTGCTCTTGTTAAAACGAACCTGTCCCACCTGTAATCCCAGTTCTTCACGCACCTCGCGCACGACAGTCTGTTCCACACTCTCGCCACGGTTTACATACCCTGCTACCAGAATATTTCGTGTCCGTCCGTATTGCTGAATCAGGATCACTTTATCCTGCGTTGGATTCAGCACTTCCATGCTAACCGCAGTATTAAAAATCGGAAAACGGTAGGTCTGACAGGTTTCACAATAGGGAACCATTCCTTCCCCATCCAATGGTTTCTCATGCAGCTCCGTACCGCATTCAAAGCAATATTTCATCATGATGTTCTCTATCTCCTCCTAAAATAAAACGCTTTTGGGATGATATCATCATACAGACCATCGTTTCCGGCTAGCGGATGCAGACTGTCGTTTCCCTTTTGGCGGCTCTCCCAGCTTTACAAAATTCACCAGAATGATGCCAGCACAGACAAAAAACAGGGAGATCATATTCCGCGCCTGAAATACAGGTTCTCCTAAAATCAATCCAGACATCAGAGTTCCAAAAATTGGAGTCAAAAAATTGTACACGGTGACCTTTCCCACCGGAAAATTCTTCAGCAGGATTGTCCAGATTGTAAACGCAGCCGCCGACAAAAAGACCAAGTATCCCAAAAGTAAAAACGCTCGAGCAGAAGTATGGGAAAAATGTCCGCCGCCAAGCCGGCCGACCAGCAACAAAATGGCGCCGCCAAAGCACAGCTGCCAGCCGGTAATGATCATTGGCTCTGCTCCCCGGGCGCGCGCTACCATCTTGCTGATCACCGCACCCGCTGCTGCCGCTGCCGCGGAAATCACCATAAAGCCTTCTCCATTCAGCGCGACACCTCCGGAGAACAGCTCTCCGCTTCCCATGCTAATCAGAACCACACCTTCAAATCCCATCAAGCATCCCAGTGCTTTATACCGGTTGATCTTGTCGTCCGGAAAGATAAAATGAGAAAAAATTACCGCAAAAAAAGTTCCTGTTGCAGTCAAAACCGCTCCCTTTACTCCGGTCGTATGCGATAGGCCAATATAATAAAATATATACTGTATCGTAGTCTGTACCAGTCCCAGCAGAAGAATTCCACGGATTAAATTTTTAGGAGGCAGAATTGTTTTCCGATAGATCACGGCATAGGCAATCAGTACCAGTATTCCAGCCAGCAGAAAGCGCCAGCCGGCAAAATACAGCTTACTAAACGGATCATCGGCAACACCAAGCAGAGAATAGCCCGATTTCACCCCCGGGAAAGCACTTCCCCACAACAGTGCACAAAGCAATGCCGGAAAAAATATACCACCTGTTGATTTCTTCTTACTCATTCCAGTCCTCATTTTCTCATCATAAAATGCTTCATTTTCTATGATTTTTCATATGTTTTTCATTGTACATCAATCCCCTGGTAAAATCAAGATGGTGCGTCTCACTCCCTCAAGAAATCCTTTCTCCCCGGAAAGACGTAGTCGTTTCCAACCTCATCCCCTGTATAGAACTCTATGGCGGCGCAATCCCATGCTCGTTGTGATGCAATAGTCCATGCAGGAAAATCCCATCTAACATGCATCCAGACGTTGAGACAGTTTTGTCGCTCAGATGTGATGTTTCCTGTCATCCTTTCCAGACAAACACAGAGGTCTGAACCAGCGCTCAGACCTCTGCAATATGATACAACTATTGAATGATGGAACAAACTCGCTTACTTTTCATCTTTCAGCGCTGCCTGTGCCGCTGCCAGACGGGCGATCGGTACACGGAACGGAGAGCAAGATACGTAAGAGAGGCCAACCTTATGGCAGAACTCAACCGAAGACGGATCTCCGCCGTGCTCGCCGCAGATGCCCATCTTGATGCCCGGGCGCGTTGCACGGCCATGCTCCGCCGCATGACGAATCAACTGACCAACGCCATTCTGATCCAAACGAGCGAACGGATCGGACTCATAAATCTTAGCGCCATAATAAGCATCCAGGAACTTGCCAGCGTCATCACGGGAGAATCCAAACGTCATCTGCGTCAAGTCATTCGTACCGAAGGAGAAGAACTCTGCTTCTTCTGCTACCTCGCCGGCCAGCAGAGCCGCACGCGGAATCTCAATCATCGTACCGATGTGATACTTCATGTCAGAATTCTTTTCTGCCTTGACCTTTTCTGCGGTCTCTACGATGACATCCTTGACATACTTGAGCTCCTTCTTATCACCAACCAGCGGAACCATGATTTCCGGAGTGATCGCAATGCCCGTCTCCTCCTGGACCTCAATCGCAGCCTCCATAACAGCACGCGTCTGCATTTTGGCAATTTCCGGATAGGTAACGGCCAGACGGCAACCACGGTGACCCATCAT
>CAYLXH010000033.1:0-16897 GCA_964387535.1 uncultured Butyricicoccus sp.
CTGCAAAACAAGATATGAAGGTAAACACTTCCCTGAAAAATCGTAAGATTTTTTAGGGTGTGATAGCGAGTTCGAGATTTGTCATGGTGTTGCGGACTGCGATGTAAAATAGAAGCAGCAGATTTTACTGCCTTTGCTGTTGCCGAACGGTCGTTTTATCATCCGTTTGTGGTGGGAGTATATTGCTATAATACTCTATCGTTCCGCTCAGCACATCATCATAAAATTGGTGTTTCCAGTGTAAATAGTCGATACTTTCCTGGATTTTTTTCATTTTGTCTTCCAATTCCTTTAATTTAACATCCAAAATTTTTTTTCGCTCTGGAATAGAGGATTCTCCCTTTAAGCATAGCGCGAGATATTCCTTCATTTCCAAAATGCTCATACCGCACCGTTTCAGACAGGATAGGCTGTTAATCCATGCAACGTCACGATCATCAAAAACACGATAGTTATTTTGGTTTTGTTTGACATTGGGAACAAGACCTTCGTTGCAATAAAATTTTAACGTATCATACGATAGACCGGTTTTATCACACGTTTGTTTCATGGAATATAAATTGCTCTGTTCATGCATAATTGTCACCTCATCATTGGCGCTGGAAAACAATACAAAACCTGTTGACCGGGAGTTACTCACGGCATTTATAATGAAGGTATAGCAAATAAATTTTCATGTGTCAAGAAAGGACGCGGACTATGGAGTATGTAACGTTAAACAATGGCGTAACAATGCCAATACTGGGATTTGGAGTATATCAAATTCCAAAAGAGGAGACAAAACGATGTGTACTTGATGCCCTACAGGTAGGGTATCGTGCCATTGATACAGCCCAGAGCTATTTTAACGAAAAAGAAGTGGGAGAAGCGATCAAGGAAAGTACGATTCCCCGAGAGCAGATCTTTGTGACATCGAAAGTTTGGATTGATCATTATGGATATGAAAATTGTAAGAAGTTCATTGTGACATCGTTGGAGAAAATGGGATTGGAGTATATTGATTTGATGTTGCTCCATCAACCATTTGCGGATTATTATGGTGCCTATCGAGCACTGGAAGAATGCTATGCGGAGGGGAAAATAAGAGCGATTGGGGTAAGCAATTTTTATCCGGACCGTTTATCGGACCTGTGCTTATTTGAACGAACCGTGATTCCGGCAGTCAATCAAGTAGAAGTGAATCCATTGTTTGCTCAATACAGCGCACAAGCAAATATGAGAAAATATGGTGTGCAGATGGAAGCCTGGGCTCCGTTTGGCGAGGGCAGAAAGGGGATGTTCGAACAGGAAACACTGGTGCATATCGGTGAGAAATATGATAAATCTGCGGCACAGGTTATTCTTCGCTGGTTAATTCAGAGAGGGATCATCGCTGTTTGCAAATCGACTCACAAAAAGCGAATGCAACAAAACTTTGACGTATTTGATTTCAAGCTGACAGAGGAAGATATGGAACAAATTAATCAATTGGACTCAGGTGACAGCGTATTCTTTGACCATCGTGATCCCAATATGGTAGAATGGTTTGATAAGATGGTAAAAGAACGCAGACAAAACGAAGACTGCCAAAGCGATAAAAAAAGTTGGTAAAGTACGGATCATTTTTGTATTCCGTTGACGTGTATGTATTCCTTTGAGGAAACGGAACGGGTTGCAAAGAGAACCCGACAGAGACAAAGCAGGAGCAAAGGTTGCTCCTGCTTTCATTATAGGGTGTGTTTCAAAAAGAAAAGACAGACGGTGGGAAAGGACCGTCTGTCTTGCCTTCAAGTTCAGAAAAAGAAAGAAAAAAAGAAATAAGAAAGGATTTGAAAAGAAACTGAGTGAATCACGTTTCCATGGATTTATCATATCAGAAGAATATGAAGAAAATCAGACCAAAAAGAAAACAGATTGTATAAGAAATAAGAATATTCTATGACAACAAAATATACACATGTGTAATTTAGCATTTTGGCAAAAAGAGCAGGTGCCGCAAACAACAAAAGCACCTGCCCTTTTTGTAGTAGTAGATAAAAGAAAGAAGTTCCTAATATACGAAGAACTGCACGGTGTGCAGAGAATCGGTGATCTGTTCCCTTCCGTGGTTGTTATGATATCAGAGGTATGTGAAAAAAATACTTCCAAATAGAAACAATATTGTAACAAAAGTGAAAACAAATTGTGAACAAGAGCAGATATTTTCGAAAAAATGACTGCAGATGCAATCATAGGCAGCTGCAGTCGTTAGAAGAATGAAAATAAAGAGAGAATAAAATAAGGATGAATCGTTGAAAGCAACAAGGAACGGAATGGATAACCGTAACCGTGATCTGACAGAAGGATGGGATGACGGAGCACGCGGCTTGCTGCTTTACACATTGAGGATACTCGTGTTTTGTGATTCTTTGCGGTACGATCCGGGAAAACTGTGTGAAAAAAGCGATAACATTTTGTGAACACGGTGGAAGATGGCGGATATGCTGACTGTTGCAGCGGTCAAAGATATGATATACTGAGTGTGTGATCTGTGAGGTGATGATTGTGAAACAGAACGTGTTATCCAAACGAATCCAGGATTATATTATCGCATATCGAATTCTGTTGGATTGTTTTGATGAATATCGGGAGGAGATTACAGCGCTGCGGTCTGAACGCAAGACGGCGTCCCAGCGCGCGGCGGTCCAAAATACGATTACCAGCCGATGCTACCGGGAGGGACAGATGGTATTTCATCTTTTGCCATGGCAGGAGAAGGGGTACCGAAGATTTTGGGTCGGAGGACTGTTGCTCCGACTGTTGTCTGTTTTGACGATACTGGGGGCAGTCGGCGGTGCAGTACAGGCGATCCGTCTGACGCGGCCAGCGGTATGGATTGTGTTGGCGCTGATTTCTCTGACGATGAACCGGATTGTAGCCAAAGCAAGAGCTGTATTGCGTGATGTACTGGTCTGGAAAATTTTGAGTGAGGACTATCGGCCGGCCGAAACGGCGTGGAGCGACGAACAGCAGGCGCTGCTTCCGTCGCGCCTGCTGCCGTTTGCGGTACCGCTCAGCAGTTCGGTCGATCCGGACAACTGTATCCGGTTGAAGATACGATGCCCGTGCGGAGCGGAACAATTCCGTGTCTGGCGTCATCCGGAGCAGGGATTTTTGATGGCAACCTGCGTCTCGTGCGGTCGGGAAATTGTGCTGTTTGATGAGCATCTGGATTCTCACCGCGCGGATGGGCAGGCACAGCGGTTTCCGGTGAATGAATTAGAAATGGCAATTTGCCGAAGCTGTGGAGAAGAAGTCCATCGGGTGATTCTGACAGTGGCGAGCGATGAACAGCGGAGCTTCTTTCAGACAGGAATGGATTCTGACGGAGCGGAGAGCGGCTATTGTCTGTTGTTTCAGATGTTTTGCGCCGCGTGCGGTGCACCGTCCGGAGATGGGAGTTATTTTTGGAGCAAGGAATGGGAACAGGAGGCACACACACCGTGAAGCTGTGGACAGGACGGGCGGGAAGCGGAAAAACAACGGCGTTGCTCGCGCATATTGCCCAACAGGTCAGGACCGGTGGCCGGAGGCAAATCCTGATTGTACCGGAACTGATGTCACACGATTATGAGCGCGCGCTGGCGAAAAAAACCGAGAATCGGGGAGCGGCGTGGGCAGAAGTACTCACGTTCCGCCGTGTGGCAAACCGTGTCTTTTCGGAGGCAGGTGGTTTGGCCGACCAGAGCCTTACGCCGGCGGGACGCCTGATGGTACTGTATGAAGCGGTACAGCGCACAGAGGGGCAGCTGTGCTGCTATCAGGGGGCCGCACGGCGCCCTGAGGTGCTCCGGGATCTGCTCGGCGTAGTGGATGAGCTGAAGTGTGCCTCGGTTTCACCGGAGCAGTTGTTTCAGGCCTCAGAGCAGGCGGAGGGGATGCTGCGCGGTAAGCTGGCCGATCTGGCGCAGATTGGCATGGTCTATCAGAGCATTACTGAGGAGGAGCTGCCGGATCCGCGGGATGAATTGACCCGGGTGCGGGAACAGCTGCCGGAGACGACGTTGTTTGATCATACAGACGTTTATTTGGACGGATTTGATAATTTTAACCGACAGGAATTGGATATTTTAACCTGGCTGATGGGACATGGCGTGCCGCTGGTCGTCACGCTGACCTGTGATATTCGGGAGCCGGAGCTGTTCTCGGAAAGCATGACGGCGATGGCGCGTCTGCGAGCGGCGGCGAGCCGGGCCGGTATGTCGGTTTCCCTGCGTGATTTTGGCGGATGCCGTATGAACAAGCCGCAGGATCTCGCCGTGCTGGAGCAGTATGGCTTGAGCAGCGGTGGGAAATCGGTTGACAGTGACGGAAGCAGTGTCCATCTGCACAGTGCCGGCAACCGATACAGCGAGTGCGAGTATGCGGCGGCGTATATCCGTCGGATGATTCGGGAGACCGGTGCGCGCCGACGTGATTTTGTCGTGACGGCGCGTGATTTTGCGCCGTATGCAGCGATATTGGAGCTGGTCTTTGCGCAGTATGACATCCCGGTGTTTCTCAGCGAGAAGCATGACATCCTTCAGAAACCGGTGCTGGCTCTGGTAACCAATGCGCTTCGTGCGGTTACGGGTGGATGGCGTTATGAGGATGTGTTCTCCTATCTCAAGACCGGCTTTGCCAATGTGACCCCGGATGAGTGCGATATTCTGGAAAACTATGTGGGTTTCCGCCGAATTCGCGGAACGATGTGGAAACGGGAGTGGAAAGGAAATCCCGGACGATTCCGGGGCGTGATGAATGACCGGGAAGCGGCTGCGCTCGAGCAGCTCAATCAACTGCGGGTGCAGGTAGTGACCCCGCTGGAGCATTTGGAACAAGGACTTGCGCAGGCGCGGCATGCATCCGACTACGTTCGGGCGATGATGAATTTTCTGGAGGAAATCGGCGCGCCGGAACGCATTGAGATACGTGCGCAGGGGCAGGAAGAGGCCGGACGGCTGCAGACGGCAGAGGAATACCGGCAACTCTGGGATATTCTGACACAGGCCATGGAGCAGCTGGCGTGGGTTCAGGGAGAAGCAGAGATGCAGACTGAGGTGTTTGTGACGCTGCTCGGCATGGTGCTGTCGGAGTATGATGTGGGTACGATTCCGATCGCACTGGACCGCGTGACCTGTGGCTCGATTGACCGCGTCTGCCGCACGGGAATCCCGCACTTGATCGTACTGGGCGTAAATGACGGTGTGCTTCCGGCCTCCGGTACTGGCGGTGCTATCCTGACCGATCCGGAGCGCAATGAGCTGCTTGGGCTGGAAATTGAGCTGGAGACGGGAGAAGATCGTATGGCACGGGAAAACAGCGCGATATACCGCGTGCTTGCGTCGGCATCCCACAGCCTGCTGCTGTCATGGATGGGGGTGGATGCGGACGGTGAGATGCGTCCTTCGTATCTGATTGGCAGTGTGCGCCGTCTGCTCTCGGGAGTACCGATGACGCGGGAGGCGGAGCTGGACGGACAGTATCGGCTTGAGGCCGAGCGCCCGCGCCTGGAGCTGGCGTGCCGTGCGTGCGGAGGGGACCGTTCCCCGGCTACTGTGGCGGCATGGAAGGAGTGCGGCGGCCGTCTGCCGGTGGGGAAAGCGCGTATGAAGCGCGGGCCACTGACGAGCGAGGAAACCGTGCATGCCCTGTACGGAGTGCGCTTGCGTCTGACGGCGTCACGTCTGGATTTGTTTTCCCAATGCCGGTTTGCCTATTTTCTGCGCTATGGTCTCAATGCCGCGCCGCGCCGTCGGGCGGATTTTGATGCGCCGGAGAGCGGGACATTTCTGCACTATGTGCTGGAGCATGTGCTGCGCGACATTCAGAAGGACGGGGCCTGGTACGGTGTGGCGGAAGCGGAGGTGCGCTCCTCGGCACAGCGGTGGACACAGAAGTATGTGGAGACCTATCTGGGCGGCATGGAGTCGCATTCCGAGCGGTTTCGCTATCTGTTTCGCCGTCTGACCCGCATGTTGGATCGCATTCTGGACAATCTGCTGGAAGAGTTGGCGTGCTCGGACTTCCGTCCGTTGGATTTTGAATTGGATTTTTCCGCACAGGGCACGCTGCCGTCCATTGTCATGGAGGGAGAATATGGTCAGCTTGAGCTGGTCGGTAAGGTGGATCGTGTGGACGGGTACATCAAGGATGGCTGCCTGTACATTCGGGTGATGGATTATAAGAGCGGAACCAAGAAATTTGAGCTGTCTGATTTGTGGTATGGACTGAATATGCAGCTGATGATCTATCTGTTTGCGATTCAGGAGGAGGGCGTGGACTATTACCGCCAAAAGGTGGCACAGGAATTTGACCGCATTGTGCCGGCAGGAGCGCTGTATGTACCGACGAAGGAGGCTGTGGTGACGGCGCCGCGCGGTAGCTCCGAGGACGAGCTGAGAGCCATGCGGGAAAAGCTGCTGCGCCGCTCTGGCCTGCTGCTGGATGATGCGGAGATTTTGCAGGCGATGGAACACAGCTTGATCGGAGACGGACGGTTTTTGCCGGTTGGTATGAAAAAGGATTTGTCGTGGAAGGCTTCCTCACGCAGCAGCCTGGCATCCATGGAGCAGATGGGTAAGCTATACCGTCATATTCAAACGACGCTGAAGGAAATGGGACGGGAGCTGATGAACGGCGATGTGGAAGCGCGTCCGATCATCAAGGGCAAGAAGGACACGGCGTGCACCTGGTGCCCCTATGCGGCGGTCTGCCAGTACGATGAGACGTTGGGAGATCGTGGCAGACCAGCATATCACCGTCCGCCGGAGCAGATCTGGGAAGCAATAGAACAGGAGGGGAAGGAATGAGTACGAACTGGACCGAGCAGCAGCGGGCGGTCATTGCCAATCGCGGCGGCACGCTGCTGGTTTCGGCGGCAGCTGGGTCCGGAAAGACCGCCGTTCTGGTCGAGCGTGTGTTGCAGCGAATTACGGACCGGGAGCACCCGTGCGATATTGATTCCTTTTTGATTGTCACATATACCCGCGCTGCAGCCAGTGAGATGCGCGGAAAAATTGCGGATGCGCTGACCGAGCTGGTGGCAGAGCATCCGGGCGACGCGCATCTGCGCCGGCAGCTCATGCTGGTGCACCGTGCGTCGATTACGACGGTACACGCGTTCTGCATGTCTCTGCTGCGGGAGCACTATCACGAGCTGGGGCTGCCGCCGGACTTTGGAATGGCGGATGAGAACCAGGAGCTATCCATTCAGACTGACGTGCTGGAAGAGGTGTTGGAGCAATGCTATGCTGAGGACGATGCCGGGTTTGCGCTGCTGGCAGATGTGATGGGAGCGGGACGAGATGACCGGAAGCTGAGCGAAGTGGTACTGGATACGTTCCGCACCCTGCAGTGTTCGCCCAACCCGCTGCGGCAGCTGGAGCAATATCGCAACAGCTATGTACAGCCGTTCGACCGGTTTGTCGATACGGCATGGGGCGCCCAGTTGCGGGGCAGAGCGGAGGAGATGACCCGATATGGCGTGCGGCTGCTGGACTGTGCGCTGGAGGAGATGCTGAGTGCGCCGGACGTGCAGGAGAAGTATGCGCCGGCGTTTCGAAGCGACCGGGAACAGGCGACCGTGCTGCTGACCCTGCTGGAGGACGGCGCGTGGGATGCCGCCGTAGAGCAGTGCCGCGCGCTGAATGCCTCGCGGACACGGCTGGGCGCGGTGCGAAATTATCCGGATCCGGATTTTCTCGATCGGCTGAAATCCATGCGGGATACATGGAAAGCGTTGTCCAAAGAGATGATGGAGAAGGTGCTGTGTCTGACCGAGGCAGAGATCCGCGAGGATCAGGAGCGGATGGCGCCGGCGGTTGCGGCACTGTGTGACACAGTGAAGGCGTTTTCCGAGGCATTTGCAGCGGAAAAGCTGCGCCGGAGTGTGCTGGATTTCAACGATTTGGAGCACTATGCGCTGAAGTTGCTCGTGCAGGAGGATGGTCAGCCGACGGCACTGGCCAGAGAGATTCGCTTTACCGAGATCATGGTGGACGAATATCAGGATACGAATGCGGTACAGGATACGATTTTTCGAGCGGTCAGTGAGCAGGAGAGCAATATCTTTATGGTCGGAGACGTCAAACAGAGTATTTATCGGTTCCGACAGGCCAACCCGACGATTTTCCTTCACAAGTACCAGGAGTACCGGGATGCAGAGGATGTGGCGGATGCATCACCGCGCCGTATTGTGCTGTCCCGGAACTTCCGTTCCCGACCGGAGGTGCTGAATAGTGTCAACACGTTGTTTGCGCAGGTAATGAGTGAGGGACTGGGTGACCTGGAGTATACCGAGCGCGAGGCGCTGCATCCGGGAGCTGTGTATCCGGAATCCGGGGAGGACTACCGCACAGAGCTGTGTCTGCTGGAAACCGGATCGGATGAGGAAGATGCACCGGAGCGCATCCAACTGGAGGCGGACTTCTGTGCACAGAAAATCCGGCACATGCTGGACAGCGGCTTTCGGGTCACCGACAAAGAGACGCGGCAGCTGCGCCCCTGCCGTCCGGGAGACTTTGTCATTCTGATGCGCTCGGTGAGTATGCGTCAGCCGATCTACCAGAGCGCACTGCTGCGGTATGGCATGACAGCGAGCAGTGAGACAGAGGATGAAATTCTGTCAACACCGGAGGTTTTGACGATGCTGTCCCTACTGGAGACGCTGGACAATCCGCACCAGGATCTGCCGCTGTTGGCTGTACTGCGTTCGCCTCTGATCGGCTTTTCTGAGCAGGATCTGGCGGAAATCCGGTTGACGCAGACGGACTGTGATTTTTATACGGCATTGCGCAGCGCGGCGCAGCAGCGCCAAGACGTCCGCAGCTTCTGTGACCGCTTGGACGACTGGCGGCTTCAGGCTTCCGATCTGTCGGTACATCAGCTGCTGTGGACGCTGCTGAATCAGACGGATGCGATGGCGGTGTACGGTGCGATGCCGGGCGGGAAAAACCGTCAGAGGAACCTGATTGCCCTGCTGGAGCGGGCGGCGAAATTTGAGTCCGGCGTGAGCCGCGGGCTGTTTACATTCGTGCGTGCCATGCGGGATCTGCGCGAGCAGGGAAAGGGAATGAGCATTACCGGGACAGCGTCAGCGGTGGATGCCGTGCGCATTATGACCATTCACAAATCAAAGGGGCTGGAATTTCCCATTGTGCTGCTGGCAGACTGCAGCAAGCAATTTAATGAGACGGATTTGACCCGTCCGGTGCTGCTGCATGAGCAGTTGGGCATTGCGATGAAATGCTTTGATCCGGCGCGCGGATTGCAGTATGACGGAGTGGATCGGCTGGCACTGGCTTCGCGGCTGCGCGAGGAAAATGTCAGTGAGGAGCTGCGCGTGCTGTATGTGGCGATGACACGTGCCAAGGAAAAGTTGATTGTGACGGCGTCGTTTGACAACCTGGAAAAAACGGTGCGAAAATGGGAGCTGGCCGCGGCGATGAGTCCGATGCCGGCATACGCCCTGCGCGCGGCAAAGCAATACAGCATGTGGCTCGGCACGGCACTGCTGCACTGTCGGTGCGCAGAACGGCTGCGTGCGATGTGTGTCACAGCGCCGCCATTGTCGGAGCAGGAAGAGTCGAGCTGGATGATTTCCATCCATTCGTATCCTCATCTCGGTGAGCAGCAGGAGCCGGATACGGTACAGATCCGCGAGCTGCCCGATGAACGCGCAGAACTCCCTGTGCTTGTGCCGTATGCAGCAGAGGCACTGGCCAATCTGCCGTCCAAGCTGACCGCAACGGCGATTGCCGCGGGATTTCGGGCGGAGGAAGCTGGAGAGGGAACACGGAAGCCCCAACATCCGCCGGAGCCGCTGCGCCGTCCGTGTTTTGTGCGCGGAGAGCGTCGGTTGTCGTCTGCGGAGATTGGAACGGCACACCATCTGTTTTTGCAGTTTTGCGATTTTGATGCCTGCCAGACGGCGGAAGGCAGAGAACGGGAGCTGGAGCGCCTGCGCAGCAAACATATTTTGCGCGAGGAACAGGCAGACGCAGTGTCGTTGGAACGCATCGGACAACTGTTTTGCTCTCCGTTGATGCAACAGATGAGACAGTCCGAGGACGTGCGGAGGGAGTTTAAATTCTCTGTATTGGTTCCGGCGGAAGAGTATCTGCCCGAAGCCGCAGGCATGCCGGAGGAAGAGGTTTTGCTGCAGGGTGTGGTGGACTGTCTGTTTTGGACACCCGATGGATATGTGATTGTGGATTTTAAGACGGACCGCGTACAGCCCGGACAGGAGCGGGCGCGGGCAGAGCGGTATCGGCCGCAGCTGGCGGCGTATCGGCGGGCCGTAGAGGCGGTGTTTGATCGTCCGGTTGCCGGATGCGCGCTGTTTTTTCTGTACAGCGGACAGGCTGTTTGGCTGTAATCGGGAAGAATACGGAGCTCTCTCGGATCGAGAGCAGATCGCCAAAGAAAAAACTGTCGATTGCAAAAAATTTATCTTGCATTTGCGTTGCGGTTGTGGTATTATGATTTCACGACTGTAAGGCTTATGCGGAAAGAGGTGAAACAAGAATGAAGGAAGGAATCCATCCGAAGTACGTACCGACAACGATCCGTTGTGCTTGCGGCGCCGTTTATGAGACTGCTTCTACGAAGGAGAACATCTCGGTTGAGATTTGTTCGAAGTGCCATCCGTTCTTTACCGGTAAGCAGAAGCTTGTAGATACTGGCGGACGCGTTGACCGCTTCAAGAAGAGATTTAATCTGGACAAGTAATCAAGTGAACCCGTCTGTGTCAGACGGGTTTTTGATTTTTCCGAACGGAATGATAGACAAAAGGAGTGGTGAGAATGCTGAGAGAACGGGCAGAACAGTATTATCAGCAAGGAAAGTACAACTGTGCCGAGACAATTCTTCGTGCGGCGAATGAGGAATACGGTCTGGGCCTGGATGAGCGCGCGTTGAAACTGGTCGGCGGCTTCGGTGCCGGCATGGGATGCGGACAGACCTGCGGTGCGCTGTGCGGCGGCGTCTGTGTGATCAGCGCGATGGAGATTGAGGAAACCGCGATGCGGACCAAAACGCTGGGACCCAAGACGCGCAAGCTGGTCGCCGCGTTTCGACAGATTCTCGGTGACACCGAGTGCAAAAATCTGGTGGCAAAGTATAAAAAGCCGGGAAGCGGATGCCTGGACACCGTGCTGCTCGGTTGTGACGCGTTGGAACAGGCGCTCCGCGAGGAGTAAGGAAAACTCGGAAAATCTCATGGAAAATCTCCCGTTTTTACGGGAGATTTTCTGATTTTTCCACTGGAAGAGCGGCAGGAAAGGTGATATACTAAATTGGAATACTTTCTGTAAGGGGGTGCGGTAATGACTCCGTGGGAGGAACATCAGGAGGAACAGGAACGGGCCGTCCTCGTGGGCCTGCACGCAAACGTGTTTACGGCGGAGGAGGATGCCAGCTGGAGTTCGCTGGATGAACTGGAAGATCTGTTGGAGACCGCCGGGGGAGAATGTGTTGCGAAGATTTTGCAAAATCGTTCGGCGCCGGATGCCCGCACCTTTCTTGGTGAGGGAAAGGTTCAGGAGCTGACCGAGCTTGCGCGAAATCAGGATGCATCACTGATCGTGTTTGACAATGAGCTGTCTCCGTCTCAGATGCGGACGTTGGAGGAGCTGACCGGACGAACCATTCTGGATCGCAGCATGCTGATTCTGGATATTTTTGCCCAGCGCGCCCGTACCGGAGAGGGTAAACTGCAGGTCGAGCTGGCGCAGTATCAGTATATTCTGCCGCGTCTGGCGGGAATGGGCACGACGCTGTCGCGGTTGGGCGGCGGTATCGGCACCCGGGGACCGGGAGAAACCAAACTGGAAAGCGACCGACGGCATATCCGCCGCCGGATTGACAAACTGCGCCGCGATTTGGAGGACGTCCGACAGGCGCGCGCCGTGCAGCGCCGCCGCCGAAAAAAGGCGGAAATCCCGATGGTGGCGATTATTGGATACACCAATGCGGGAAAGTCCACACTGCTCAATACGCTGACGGATGCGAAGATAGAGGCAAATGACCGCCTGTTTGACACACTGGATCCGACGACGCGCAAGCTGCGTATTTCGGACACACAGGAGATTCTGTTGTCAGATACCGTTGGTTTCATCCGAAAGCTGCCGCATCATTTGGTGTCCGCGTTTAAGGCGACGCTGGAAGAACTCGCGTATGCCGATGTGCTGCTGCACGTTGTGGACATTTCCAGCGAGGACTGGCGTGAGCAAGCGGAGACCGTCGACAAGGTGGTCAATCAGCTGGACGCCGGAGGCATTCCGCAGATTCTGGTGTGCAACAAGGCAGATCAGTGCGACAATCCAGATTTGATTCCGGGGGGCAGCGGTGTGGTTGCGATTTCTGCCAAATATGGACGCGGAATGGAGGAACTCAAACGGGCGATCGAAGAAGCGTTGGGTCGCGGAAAACACCGTGTCACGCTGCTCATTCCGTATAACCAGGGCTATCGGCTGGATCAGATTCACCAGGAAGCGAAGGTGTACGCGACAGAATATGAGGCAGACGGTACCCGAATTGACATAGAATGTGATGATAAGCTGTACGGCCAGCTTCGCGAATATGAGGTGACAGCAGATGAGTGAGCACAGCTATCTGGTTCCGTATGAAGAGCACGGAACCGATCGCTTTGAAGAGAAGAAATCCAAGTTTATTGGCGATATTTACCGCGTGGAGACCCCGGAGGAGGCTGTGGCGAAAATCAATGAAGTCAAGGCCAAATACCGCGATTCCCGTCATCACTGTTATGCGTATATCATCCGGGAGGGCAACTATATGCGTTACTCGGACGACGGTGAGCCGCAGGGAACCGCGGGTATGCCGATTTTGGAGGTGCTGCGCCATGCCGGTGTGACCAATGCCGTGTGCATTGTCACACGCTATTTCGGAGGAATTTTGCTGGGAACCGGAGGGCTGGCACGCGCCTATACCAAAGGCGCACAGATTGCGTTGGCGGCCGCCGGGCTGGCACAGATGGATCGCTATTCCCTGATGCTGCTGAGCTGTCCATACAATATGCACGATACGATTCAGAAGCTGCTTCCGGAGCACGATGCCACGGTGGATGACATCGAGTATGGCGCGGACGTGACGCTGACCATCGCACTGCCGGAGGGACGGGAAGAGGAGCTGAATCGCGCGTTGATGGACGCAACGGCGGGAAGTGTGACGGCGGAATATGTCGAAAGCCGGTTTATGGGACGAAAAGTCTCCGATTGAAAATCTTTTTTCTGTTTTTTTATAAAAAAAAGAGGAATTTGACGATGCATTGCGTATTATACTAATAGAGAGTTTTCTTCCAAAGGAGGGGACAGGATGCAGACCACGCGTGAGATGCTGGAACAGCGTGAACGGGACATGCTTTGTGAGCGTGCGGCGCTGGCGGCAAACAGTCGGGGGCGCATCCGGCCCATTGCACCGTGTCCGCATCGAACCTGTTTCCAGCGGGATCGTGACAGGATTATCCATACTAAGGCGTTTCGCCGTCTGAGCCACAAAACGCAGGTTTTTATCTCGCCGGAGGGAGACCATTACCGGGATCGCCTGACGCACACGCTGGAAGTCACGCAGATTGCGCGGACGATTGCACGCAGTCTGCGGCTCAACGAAGATTTGACGGAGGCGATTGCCCTGGGACATGACTTGGGTCATACTCCGTTTGGTCATACCGGAGAGCGGGTGCTCAATGAGCTCAGCCCGTTCCGCCATAACGAACAGAGTCTGCGAGTCGTCGACCACCTTGAGCGAAACGGTGCGGGACTCAACCTGTCGTGGGAAGTTCGAAACGGGATTGTCTGCCATACCGGACGGCAGCATGCCGCCACATTGGAAGGGCGCATTGTTCATTTTGCAGACCGGATTGCCTATATCAACCACGATATTGACGATGCGATTCGGGCAGGACTGCTGGTGGAAGAACAGCTTCCGGCCGACGCGCTGTGCGTGCTGGGATATAACCATGGCGATCGCATTGATACGATGGTGGCGGATATGATCCGGTACGGGCAGGAGCGGCAGGACATCGGCATGTCTCCGGAGGTACATGACGCGATGATGACGCTGCGCAGCTATCTGTTTGACAGCGTGTATGGACAGGCCAATGGAGATTCGGATAAGGTCACGGTGGTGCTGAAGGCGCTGTTTGACTATTTCCTTGGACACATGGATGAGCTGCCGGAGGACTATCAGGTCAACCGTGGACGCGATGGCGACAAGCGGATTGTCTGTGACTATATCGCGGGAATGACCGATCGGTATGCCATCGCCAAATATATGGAGTTATTTATTCCGCAGAGCTGGAATATCAAATAGGACTGACGGAGAACAAAAGGGAGATGCGGGAATGGCAATTGACCAGCGGTTTCTGGATGAGTTGAATGCGCGCTGTGATATCGTTGACATCGTATCGCGCTATGTCAAACTCAAACGGAGCGGCAGCAATTATTTTGGACTCTGTCCGTTTCACAATGAAAAGACGGCATCGTTTTCTGTGGCACCGGACAAGCAGATTTTTCACTGCTTTGGCTGCGGTGCCGGCGGCGGCCCGATTCGGTTCATCATGAAGATGGAGGGGCTGGAGTTTCGGGATGCGGTGGAATATCTCGCCAGACAGTACGGCATGGAGATGCCGGATGACACGGCGGACCGGGGGCAGCGGCAGAAGCGGGAGCGGCTGTTGGCACTGATGAAGGATGCCGCGCGCTGGTTTTACACGCAGCTGCATGCTCCGCAGGGAGCGGAGCCGCTTCGATATTTTCAGAACCGTGCGCTGAGCAAAAAAACCATGAACAATTTCGGACTTGGCTATGCGCCGGATTCGTTCCATGCACTGCTGGACGCGATGACGGCAAAGGGGTACACCAAGGAGGAATTGTTTGCGGCAGGACTGACGGCGAGAAGCCAAAAGGGTACATATTACGATAAGTTCCGCAATCGCGTGATGTTTCCGATTATTGATGTTCGGGGCGATGTGATTGCGTTCGGCGGGCGGGTCATGGACGACAGCAAGCCGAAATATTTGAATTCACCGGAAACAACGATTTTTAATAAAAGCCGCAATTTGTTTGCGATCAATCTCGCCAAAAAGACCAAGAGCGAGCAGTTTTTGCTGGCAGAAGGATATATGGACGTGATTGCCCTGCATCAGGCAGGCTTTGACAGTGCGGTTGCCTCACTCGGAACCTCGCTGACTGAGGAACAGGCGCGTCTGCTGTCGCGCTATACGAAACATGTTGTTATTTGCTATGATGCAGACGGAGCCGGACAGAAAGCGGCGCAGCGGGCGATTGACATTTTAGGTCGGGCCGGGCTGTCGGTACGAGTGCTGCGGATTCCCGGGGCAAAGGACCCGGACGAGTTTATCAAGGCCAATGGGGCGGAGGCGTTTCAAAAGCTCATCGAGCGTTCGGAAAACCATATTATGTATCGCCTGCAGACCATCCAGGACCGCTATGATTTGACGCAGGATGATCAGAGAGTGCTGTTTCTCAGGGAGGCGGCGCGGGAGGTCGCATCGCTGCACAATGCAGTGGAACGCGAGGTCTATACAGCGCGGGCGGCGAAAACGGCAGGAGTCAGTGCACAGAGTTTTGCGCTGGAGGTGAAGCGGGAGCGCGCCCGCAGCAGAAAACAGGAAACCAAGCGATACCATCGTGAGATTCAGACGCCGGCAATAGCGGCGCAGCCCAAGGATCGGAGCATTCGGTATGAGAATGTCCGCTCCGCGCTGGCAGAGGAAGGAATTCTGCGGCTGATTTTTCAGGATGGAGCGCTTGTCCCGGAGATTCGTGACAAGCTGCCGCCGTCCGAGTTTTCTTCTGCGCTTTTGGGTATGATTTATCAGAAAGCCTGCGCATTATATGAAGAAGGATACCATATCACAACAACTCATCTGGAAGCGGAGCTGACAGAGGGACAGATGGACCATCTCGGAAATGTTTTGGCCCAGCCGGTACCCATGGATACCCGACAGCAGGCGATACGCGATTACATTGCGACAATACACAAAGAATATCTGAAGCGAGTCATGCAGAATGAGCAGAGCGACGAGAGTCTGCTTCAGCTCGCGCAGCGGAAGAAAAAAGAGGCAGAGTAAACATATCCCACGGCCGATTTGATCGGCAGAATATGGATTTGGAGGAAATAAAGAAATGACACAGGAAACCGATGTAAAGAAGGAACAGGCCATTAAGGATCTCCTTGCCCTGGGTAAGAAAAAGGGTAAGCTGACGCTCAAGGAGATGTCGGATGCTCTGTCGGATATCAATCTGGAGTCGGAAGAACTGGATGCACTGTACAGTGATATGGAGGCAGCTGGTGTCACCATCGTTGGTGCACAGGCGATTGCCGCACTGGGCGGTGTGGAGGAAGAGTTTTCGGAAGAAAACGTAGAAGAAGTGACCGAAGAGGAAATTGCCGATACCGATGCCATGGCAGACGGTTTTGCGATTGACGACCCGGTTCGCATGTATCTGAAGGAGATCGGTAAGGTTGACCTGCTGACACCGGAAGAGGAAGTTGAACTGGCACAGCGTATGGCAAACGGAGATGAGGAAGCGAAGCGCCGGCTGGCCGAGGCCAATCTGCGTCTGGTAGTCTCCATTGCCAAGCGGTATGTGGGCCGCGGTATGCTGTTCCTGGATCTGATTCAGGAAGGCAATCTGGGTCTGATTAAGGCAGTAGAAAAGTTTGACTGCACAAAGGGATTCAAATTTTCGACCTATGCGACATGGTGGATTCGTCAGGCGATTACACGTGCGATTGCCGATCAGGCGCGCACCATCCGCATCCCGGTTCATATGGTGGAGACAATCAACAAGGTCATCCGCGTTTCCCGTCAGCTGCTGCAGGAACTGGGACATGACCCGCAGCCGGAGGAGAT
>CAYLXH010000034.1:0-16764 GCA_964387535.1 uncultured Butyricicoccus sp.
CAACATGCTCCCGATCGAGTGTATCGTTCGCGGCTACATTACTGGCAGCGGCTGGGCAAGCTATCAGAAAAATGGCACGGTATGCGGAATCACTCTGCCGGAAGGTCTGAAGGAATCCGACAAACTGCCGGAACCGATCTACACTCCATCCACCAAGGCAGAAATCGGCGACCATGACGAAAACATCTCTTATGAGCAGAGTGTTGCTTACCTCGAAGAGCGTTTTCCGGGCAAGGGTGCAGAATATGCCGCTAAACTGCGTGATTACACCCTCGCGTTATACAAAAAGTGTGCTGACTATGCTCTGAGCCGCGGTATCATCATTGCTGACACCAAATTTGAGTTCGGTCTGGACGAAAACGGCACCATTGTTCTGGGCGACGAAATGCTGACTCCGGACAGCTCTCGTTTCTGGCCGGCTGAGGGTTATGAAGCAGGTCACAGCCAGCCTTCCTTCGACAAGCAGTTTGCTCGCGACTGGCTAAAGGCCAATGAACACGACTGGGTGCTGCCGATTGAGGTTGTCGACAAAACCATTAACAAATATCTCCAGGCATATGAGCTGCTCACTGGTACAAAGCTCCAGTAAATCGTTCCAAATACAACACCGCATGACATGTCATGCGGTGTTTTTTTTATATACTCCAATCAATCGGCCAGCGCGTTACGCTGCAACCAGATTCCACTGTGAAAACGTGTTAAAAACAACAGCGCTCTGGCAGCCCAATCAATAAACATCCCAAACCAGATTCCGAGGACTCCCATTCCCAACACGATACCCAACAAATAGCTTCCTCCCACGCGGAATACCCACATAGAAAGCAGGCTGACCAGCATGGTATAACGAATATCACCAGATGCGCGCATGGCATTTGGTAATGTAAACGACAGCGGCCAAATGGGCAGTGCCACAATACTGAACCAACGCAAAATGGAAACAGCAATTTCATACGCCTCTGGTGATAAATGAAATCCTCGGCAAATCCATCCCGACAGCACAAATAGTGTGAGTTTGCACGCCCAGTCACAATAATAGCTATACCTCATAATCGTTCGGGTATACTGCTCTGCCTGCTCCTTTTCACCCGCCCCAACACACTGTCCAACAATGGTAATCAAGGCCAATCCCATAGAGAGTGCGGGAATATTTACAAAATCCGTGACTGTGTAACCAATTGCATTGGCTGCAATGGATGCGGTTCCCATTGTGGATACCATGCTCACAACCATCAGCTTTCCGATTTGAAACATCCCGTTTTCAATTCCACTTGGAATTCCAATTATCATGATATTGCGAATCAGACGGCCATTCGGCACAAAATCCCGCAGCGACGGACTCCCCAGCGGATGCCGCTTCCCATACATAACATATAGCATGATCAATCCCGCACAACAATAGGAAAGCACCGTTGCCATTGCAACACCGAATACACTCCAATGAAATTCAAAGACGAATACTGCGTTGGCTCCCACATTGACCACATTCATCAGTAGACTAATCTGCATACTAATCTTGCTGTTCCCCTGGCTGCGAAAGATCGCTGCTCCTGCACTGTATACCGCAAGAAATGGATATGAGAATGACGTAACCACAAAATACAGCACCGCACAGTCCATTACCTCCTGTGTGACCTGGCCAAAAATTGCACCCAGCACCGGACGAGTCAATCCAACGGCCAGCGCTACCATACTCAGCGCAAATGCCACCATAACCGTGTGCAGCTGCGCATTCACCTGACTGGCAGATCGCATGTCCCGCCGCCCGAGATACTGACTGCATACAACTGTGCTGCCCGTCGCCAACGCTGCCATGATTTGAACGATCAAGCGGTTGATATTATCCACCAGTGCGACGCCGGAGATCGCAGCATCTCCAGCCTGGGATACCATCAGCGTGTCTACCAATCCAATGCTGATCACAAGCAGCTGTTCCAGCATCAGAGGGATAATCAGTTTTTTCAATTCTTGTCCGGTAAACAGCATGGTTCTCTTCCCTCCGCACAGATGCGATTCTATCCCCTATGACCGTCTCACAACTGCCCCACTCCACTTCAGGCAAAAAAGTATTTCCCACTTTCATGGGAAATACTTTTTCATTGCAGCATCTGCTGCCTGTTCTACTTCAGAAAGCATGCTCTCATATCGCATCAGAAGATCCTCCGCTTCCTCTGTCAGCACAGAGCCTCCGCCAGATACACCGCCGCTTCGCCGAATGAGCAGCACAAAGCCCCAATCCGCTTCCAAGGAACGAATCATTTTCCACGCCTTGGAATAAGCCATTCCCATATCAGCAGCAGCCTGATGCAAAGATCCCGTACGGCGCACCCCATTCAGCAAGTTCATAGGTCCGGGACCAAAACTCTTTTCCTCCCGAAACAGCCGAAGCGTCAGACGATAGGATAACGCTGCACTCATTCGCGGAACTGAATTGTCTGAGTCCGATCATCCATGCCATCTACAATCGCCAATGATTCGACTCGTATTCCCCGGTCACGCAGTATCTGTCCTCCGCGCTGAAACCCCTTTTCAATGACAATGCCAATTCCGGCAACATTGGCCTGCGCACCCTCAATAATTTGACATAGTCCCATTGCAGCGCAACCATTGGCCATGAAATCATCAATGATCAGTACGTTCTCTCCAGATTGAATAAAACGCTTGGCAACAATAACCTGATACTGTCGTTTATGCGTAAAGGATTCCACTGGGGCAGACAATATTTCGCCGTCCAAATTAATGGATTCCGACTTCTTTGCAAAAACAACCGGCACATTAAAATACTGTGCTGCAATCGCCGCGATGCCAATTCCCGATGCTTCAATGGTTAATATTTTATCGACCGGTACGTCAGAAAAACGGCGCTGGAATTCCCTTCCAATCTCATTAAACAGCTGAATATCCATTTGATGATTGAGAAAATTGTCAACCTTCAGAACATTTCCCGCTTTAATTACACCATCTTTTCTGATTCGTTCTTTCAGCAATTCCATACTATCGTCCACCCATTCTGCAAAATTATGCTTTTTACTAGGATAGCATTTTTTCACGACAATGTATAGTTCTTTTCTCGCTTTTTTCTCAGGATTTTCCGAGATTTGCGGTTATGTTCCCACCGGTATCTGTTCCTTTGGAAGCTTTTTTCGAACAAGATAATAGCAAACAACATATGCGACCAGCGAGGTAATCCAAGAAGCAGGGAACGAGAGATACAGCACAAACAATGACCGTTTCCATTGAAATACAGTGAACACCCAAACTACACGGAACAAGCACATACCAAGCAAGGTAATCGCCGTCGGCACGAGAGAATATCCAAATCCACGCAGGCTTCCCACAATGGTATCAAGAATGCCATAAAGAAAGTATACCGAGCACAGGGTCAGGACACGGATCATACCAAAGGAAACAACCGCAGGATCTTCTGTATATATGTGAAGTAATTGATTGCCAAACAGACAAATAAAGCCTCCCATGCTCGCACCAACTACCGTAACAATGCCAACACATGTGCCGAGAATGCGGTTGAGACGGTCATAGCGCCCTGCCCCGATATTTTGACTGGTAAAGGTCAGATTTGCCTGATAAAATGCATTCATGCACATGATAACAAAGCTTTCCAAATTTGCCGCTGCTGTATTTCCGGCAATCGCAGACGAACCAAACGAATTGATTGAGGACTGAATCAATGTATTGGAAATGGAAAAGAGGATGCCCTGCATGCCCGCCGGCACTCCCAGATAGACAATCTGCTTGAAAATCCGCGAATTGATGTGCAGTGCGTGAAGATCCAACCGCATCGCCCCTTCTACCTGCATCAGACTGCGCACAACCAGTATCGCCGCAACGCACTGTGCTAACGCTGTGGCCAGCGCAACCCCTGCAACATCCATTCGAAACAGAATGACAAAGATCAGATTCAGCACAACATTGACGACACCTGACACAATCAAAAAAATCATTGGACGCTTTGTATCGCCAACTGCCCGAAGCAATGTGCTTCCAAAATTATACAACGTAATCGCCGGCATGCCCAAAAAGTAAATACGAATATACACAATGGCCTTTCCCATCACATTATCCGGTGTTCCTATGAGAGAAAGGAAAAAGCGCGCACAGAGAATCCCAAGAAATAGTAGAATCACACCACTCAGTAAACTCACCAGAATCGCCGTATGTACCGTCTCACTCAAATCTCTCTCATTCTTTGCCCCGTAAAAACGCGCGGCAACCACACTCACACCAATTGACAGACCCAAAAACAGGTTTGTCAGCAAAAAAATCAGCGTCGCCGTCGAGCCAACCGCAGCCAACGATTCACTTCCGGCAAAGCGACCAATCACGACCGTGTCCGCCGCATTGAAAAATAGCTGCAGTGAGCTGGAGATCATCAACGGGATCGCATATTGCAAAATTTTAGAAAGCAGAGGGCCGTTGCACATATCTAATTCCTGCTTTTTCACAAAGATTCCTCCTTCTGTCTTTCTAGGCATCACATCATCTGCTGATAGTTACCATATCAACGTTTCACAGCAGAAAACAAAATACACCAGTCAACGTGCTGTCAATTTTTTAGCTAATCTATTATAGTCAATCATCGTAAAAAAATCAATGCAGCAATTTCATCCGTTTTTACACCTTATGCCCCAGCTCCGCAGCAATATTTTCTATGATTCAACCTGGATAGAAAAAGCGAAGAAATTCAGGATACTGAATTCTCCGCTCTAATCATGATCTCTGATCGTTTTCTCATCCAACAGCCGAAGCGCCTCCGCCCGATACACACGAAATGCCGCCGGTAGCGCAATGGTCGTTCGAATTTCCTCGGCAGAAACCCAAACAAAGTCTCCGCATTCTTCTGTGTCGGCGATGATACTACTCATCTGCCACTCAACATGAGAAAAAATATGCTTTGCATGCTTTCCTTCTCGCACATGTGACATCGCCACACCAAATGAACGGTTCTCATCTTCCAACCGATTGGGAAACTCCCACATACCGGCCAACAATCCGTTTTTTGGTCTGCGATTCAATGCAATCCGATCATCATGCAGCAGCAGATACACGCGGCGGCGCTCCACCGGACGCATCTTTTTTGCTGCTTTGACCGGAATCGCTGCCTGTTTCCCCTGCTCTCTTGTGATGCACAGGGCAAACCACGGACATTCCTCACATTTTGGCGCTCCATTGGGCAGACACACCATCGCTCCCAATTCCATCAAGGCCTGATTAAAATCTCCCGGGCGATCTCGTGGAATCATCTGCGTTACCAAATCCGTTACCTGCTTCTTGACCGCAGCTGACTTGATATCCCACTCCTGAGCCAGCAACCGCGAGATCACACGAAGTACATTGCCATCGACAGCGGTACATACTTCGCCAAACGCAATCGACGCAATGGCTCCCGCAGTATAGGCGCCAATACCCGGCAGCTTCTGCAGTATCTGACTGCTGCCCGGCAGCTCACCGCCGAACTCCCCACAAATGATTTTTGCCGCTTTCTGCAAATTGCGCACCCGACTATAATAGCCCAAACCTTCCCAGAGTTTCAGCAATTCCTCCTCGGAGGCTTCCGCAAGAGCGGTCACGGTTGGCAGCGCATCGAGAAAGCGTTCAAAGTAAGGCTTTACCGCTTCTACCCGAGTTTGCTGCAGCATAATCTCAGAAATCCAAACACGATACGGTGTCGGCTGCTCTCTCCACGGCAAAATTCGGCGGCTGTTGTCATACCAGATCAGTAGGCCGTTTGCTGCCTTCCCAAGTCGCTGCTGTTCCATCATACACATTTTGCGACTGCTATCATCACGGAGCGTGGCTGCATATAGAAGGTTCTATTGTAAATCTCCGGCATGACATCTAGCTCATGGCAGTCATCTGGATGTCCGTTATATGTGTCCACAGCAAGATGCCAACGCATCGTGTTCGGAATTTCCGGCAGATAGATCGTATTGGCCTCCCAATATGAGTTAATGGCAATATAAATCAGATCGTCCGCTGTATTGTCCTCATTTCGTCCTGCAAACGTCACCGCCACAACATGCGTATCGTCACGATAATTTGCATCCCACGGCATAATCGAATGCAGGCTGTACTCTGGAAAACGACACTCTGCCGGAGCCGTTTTCCGGCGCAAAATCGGATGCTGCCTTCGGAAATGAATCATAAACTTAACAAACTCAAATAAATCGCGGTTTTTATCCAGCAAACTCCAGTCCAACCACGAGATTTCGTTATCCTGGCAATACGCATTATTGTTTCCAAACTGCGTGTTGCCAAATTCATCTCCCGCCAGCATCATCGGGGTGCCACGGGAGCACATCAGCACCGCAAATGCATTTTTCTGCATACGGCGGCGTAAATTGTTGATCTCCTGGTTGTCTGTATCGCCTTCCACGCCGCAATTCCAGCTATTATTGTTGTTTTCTCCATCCGTATTATCCCAACCATTGGCTTCATTGTGTTTGACGTTATAGGAATACAGATCCGCCAGAGTAAATCCATCATGACAGGTGAGAAAATTCACTGAGGCTCCATCGCCACGCTTATCCGGATCATACAGGTCTCGGGAGCCGAGAATCCGATACGTAGCAGCTGTCGCCATGCCAGAATCCCCTTTGAGAAAGCGCCGCATATCATCGCGGTATTTGCCATTCCATTCCGACCATCGCTTTCCACGCGATGGAAAAGAACCCACCTGATACAGTCCGCCGGCATCCCATGCCTCTGCAATCAGCTTTGTGTTGGCCAGAATCGGATCAAATGCCATCTCTTCCAGCAGAGGAGGCTTATTCATTGGAGTGCCATCCTCATTGCGGCCCAAAATGGATGCCAAATCAAAACGGAATCCGTCAACCCGATATTCCACAACCCAATGCCGAAGACATTCCATAATCATCTGGTGTACAATCGGATGGTTGCAGTTGACAGTATTGCCGCAGCCGCTGAAGTTGTAGTAAGTCCCGTCGGGCTCTAGTAAATAATATACCGAGTTGTCAATGCCCTTCCAGGAAAAAATGGAACCATCTTGGTTTCCTTCCGCCGTATGATTAAAAACGACGTCCAATATCACTTCCATATTATTTCGATGAAGGAGCCGAATCAAACGCCGAAGTTCATTGCCCTCATGATTTTTCTCCCGATCTGCGGAATACGCGGTATTCGGTGTAAAAAAGCAGACCGGATTATATCCCCAATAATCCAGCAAAAGCTGATCTCCGTGCATGCGCATATCATGCATTTCATCAAACTCAAAAATTGGCATCAGTTCGACTGCATTGACCCCAAGCTCTTTGAGATAGGGTATTTTTTCAATCAGTCCGTCAAATGTGCCCGGATGCGTGACCCCGGAAGAAAAATGCTGTGTGAACCCTCGCACATGTACCTCATAAATAATCAGATCATTCATTGGCAGATTCGGATGGTTCACACCATGCCAATCAAATGCATTGGCGACCACACAACCTCGATACTCAAATCCGCTCTGGGGCTTAGTTCCCCAGCATTCCTGTCCGGCAACTGCCCGGGCATACGGATCCAACAATAAATGATTCCGGTCAAACAGCAATCCTTTTTTCGGATCATACGGGCCATCCATCCGATAAGCATACTCAAACTCAGAAATCGTCAAGCCAAAGACGATCATCGAATAGACATTCCCCACGCAGTATTCCTGAGGAAACGGAAGGACGGCAAATGGTTCTTGCGCATGCGGATGAAACAGTACAAGCTCCACTGAAGTCGCATTCATGGAATGAATTGTAAAGTTAATCCCTCCCATGACTTCAAACGCACCATTCTGCAAGCAGTTGCCGCGCATCGTCATGTATCCGCCAACTTCCCGCATCAAATGAGCTGATATACTGGCCTCTTCCTCCCGATTGATTTGTCTATGCTCAAGATTCGACACCCCATAGTTGTCACTCAGACAGCGAGAATTTGAGTCCATAGAAGAATCAAATTTCATATCTGTGCTGTTAATCAGAGTCACCTCATTTCCTTTCTTTGCCTCAATATGTTTTGATAGATATGCAAAGATATATTGATACTATATCAATTTTATCAACACTTGTCAATTTATTTTGCAGGCTCCAATAAACGCGAAAAACAGACGAAGTAGCCGTCTCACACACAATTTTTATGTTAAAAACCATTTCCTGTTATCACAGCGTAATCCTTTTCTTTCACGCCACCAACGACAGTCTGCCAAAAACCCAAAAGCACAGTCAAACCGTAGTCCGACTGTGCTTTTCCATGCTGTTAACGCTTTTTCTTTTTTCCACGTTTTTTGTTGCGGTTTGTTGTCTTTTTATTCTGAACAGCTGGATTTGTTTCTGCTGATTCTGACGTAGTCTCTTCTAGATCCTCTACCTTCGGCTCTTCTGTTTTTGCCGGTTTACCAGAATCTCTGCTATTCAGTTTGGACGCCGCCTTATCCTGCCGCTTTTTCCGAAACATAGCGCGATATTTTGCCCACAGAGACCCCGCCAGGAAGAGCGACGAATAGCCGCCGGCAATAATACCGATCATCATCGGCAAGGTGAATTGACGCAACGAAGTCACACCAAAGATAAAGATCATACCAACCGTTAACAATGTCGTCACAGATGTATTGATCGTACGACGCATGGTCTGCCACTGGCTCATCTCGACAATTTCTTCAAATGTTTCACGACGGGCAAATTTTCTGTTTTCTCGGATTCGATCAAATACAATAATTGATGCATTGATGGAGTAACCGAGGATTGTCAGCGCCACGGCAATAAACTGCGTGTTGAACGGAATCTGCAAAACAATATACGCAGACAGAATCACAAGCAAATCATGGGCCAAACAGGTAACTGCTGCCAGACCAGACATAAACTCAAAACGGAATGTAATATACAGCAGCATCAGCAAAACAGCAATCACTGCCGCTGTGACTGCTTTATTTTGCGCTTCGCGGCCAATCGTTGCATTGTTATCCTTAATTTCCGTCTCTTCGTCATTAATATTATACTGATCGTGCATGGCATTGACAACCGCCTTCTGCTGATCATTGTCCAGTTCCGTGCACTTAATTAAAACAGATTCACCATTATCACCCGTTTTCTGGACGGAGGACGGTGCCACTCCACAGGCATCCTTGACCAATTTCGGAATGTCTTGTCCTGATATGTCACTGGTGACCTCCGTGTGCAAATTGAACGTCAGGCTCGTGCCGCCAACAAAATCCACGTCCATGTTGAACAGATTCAGTCCAAACGGCAGCGTGACCAAGCCAACCAAACCCGGTGCAATCAAAATCAAAGAAATAATAGCGAAGATCGGGAATTTCTTAATAATCGAAAAACGTTGTTTCATAATACTCCTCCCCTTTCTTACGCGCCGTAGACTTTAGGATTATTCACCTTAAAGTCTACAATACGATTGAGCAGGAAACGAGTAACAGTCACTGCTGTAAACATAGACAAAACAACACCGATCCCCAGAGTCAGAGCAAATCCAACAACAGTACCAGATCCGAAGAAATAGAGCACCACTGCCGCAATGAGTGTTGTAATATTCGAGTCCAAAATTGCAGTCCAAGCGCGGTGGAAACCGGAATCAATCGCTGCGCGAATCGTCTTTCCATTGTGCAGCTCATCCTTCATTCGTTCAAAGATGATGATATTTGCATCCACTGCCATGCCGATTGACAAGATGATACCTGCAATACCTGGCAGAGACAAATTGACATGAACCACCGACAAGATGACAGCATCCAAAGCCGTATAGAACATCAGCGCAATCGACGCAATCACACCCGGCAGACGATAAAAGACAATCATAAAGATCATAACCAACAAGATACCAATACCGCCTGCGACCAAGCTGGTGGACAGAGCCTTTTCACCCAGAGACGGCCCCACAGAACTCATGGAAACCTTCTCCAGCGTAAACGGCAGCTGACCGATGTTAATCTGTTCCGCCAGTGTTTTGGCCGAATCCGCATCAAAGCTGCCCGAAATCGCACAGCTGTCGCCGGTAATACCGGTAGACGCGTACTCGCTGCCAACTGTTGGCGAAGAAATCAGCTCATCATCCATCATAATCTTAATCATGTTATGCTCGGTATCACCCTCAGCGTCTGCTTGAGCGGCAGCCTTTGTCGCTTCAATCCAAGATTCCCGAGCTTCTTCCGTAAACTCAACGGAAACATAATGCTCACTGGAAATCGCCGCATCGCTGAGCTTTCCGTACTGAGCACTGGCGCTTTTAATGCCGGCGCCAGTCAAAATTACATTATCATCACCGTCAAGGAACTGCAGCTGTGCCGTAGCACCAAGCACCTCCACTGCTTCCTGCGGGTCTGAAATAGCGGGGATATCCACCTTAATACGGCGGTCGCCGACCAGCTCCACCGTTGCCTCCGTATAGCCCAGAGAGTCCAGACGCTTGGTCATCATCGCCTGAACCGATGCCATATCCGAAGAAAGTTTGGCTTCATCATACCCATCCGGCAGCTGAGCTTCAAAAGTAATCGACGAGCCACCGACCAGGTCCAGGCCGCGACGAATACCATGTTCCTCATCCAGCACACTGGATATCGTAAGCGGTCCGACTGTTAGTCCAAAGACAGCCGTGCAGCATAATAACGCAATAACAAGCAGCACAGCCACAAAGGACAGAATACTCTTTTTCAAATTAGTCGCCTCCTATTGTGACAATGAACGGTTATATTATATCGAAAAGTAGTATTGAAGTCAAACTTTCCCGGCAAATTTGCCAACTCTTTACAACACTTTATCCAACATACCGTCCTCATTTCATTTCTTTCCATCAAAATCGAGTTCTTCCCGTTCCTCATCCGACAGTAACAGGACGAATTGTTTTCTGTCGCAAGTACGCCATCCAATGGCTCTCATTAACCGATCAAAGCAGAGCACATCAGACAAAGAGGCGGCTGCCTTCTGACAGCCGCCTTCTGATCGTAATCTATCTGATTACAAATTGATCTCAACCTTCAGTTCTTCCTCTTCCAAATACGGACGAATACGCGGCATGACATCATTTGCAATGAAATCCTCGACCTGCTGCGGAGCACGACCAACGTAGGCATTTGGATCCAGCTCAGCAACAATCTCTTCCTTGGTCAATCCAAACATCGGATCCGCTGCGATGCGGTCAATCAGGTCATTATCCAGCCCCTCCTCCTTGACACGCTTGCCCGCTGCCATGGAGTGCTGACGGATTCGCTCATGCAGTTCCTGACGATTTCCTCCGCGTTTCACAGCACTCATCATGATGTTCTCCGTCGCCATAAACGGCAGCTCATTCATCACACGCTGCTCGATAACCTTCGGATAAACCACAATGCCTTCGGCAATGTTAATCATAATATTTAAGATCGCATCAATGCCGAGGAATGCCTCCGGAATTGAGATTCGCTTGTTGGCGGAATCATCCAACGTGCGTTCAAACCACTGTGTTGCCGACGTGATAGCCGGGTTGAGCGTGTCCACCATGACATAGCGTGCCAACGCGCAAATGCGCTCCGAACGCATCGGGTTACGCTTATACGGCATCGCAGAAGAACCAATCTGATTCTTTTCAAACGGCTCTTCCAGTTCCTTCAGATGCTGTAGCAGTCGCATATCCGTGGCAAACTTGCTGGCAGACTGAGCGATGCCTCCCAGCGTTGCCACAACCTGTGCATCAATCTTTCTGGAGTAGGTCTGACCCGAAACCGGAACAACACCGGCAAATCCAAAGTCCTCTGCAATCATCTGCTCCATCTTCTTGATTTTATCGTGGTCACCGTCAAACAGCTCCATAAAGCTCGCCTGTGTGCCCGTAGTGCCCTTAGAGCCCAACATCCGCAGATTTTCCAGACGGAATTCTACTTCGTCCAGATCCATCAGCAGCTCATAGATCCACAGCGTAGCGCGCTTGCCCACTGGCGTGAGCTGAGCCGGTTGAAAATGTGTAAATCCAAGCGTCGGCTGCGCCTTGTGTTCCTCTGCAAAGGCCGACAGCTTCCGAATCACCGATACCAGCTTCTTGCGAACCAGGAGAAGGCCTTCCTTCAGCTGAATAATGTCGGTATTATCTCCCACATATGCGCTGGTAGCGCCCAGATGAATAATACCGGCTGCCTTCGGGGCAACCTTTCCAAACGTATAAACATGTGCCATGACATCATGGCGCACTTCCTTTTCCCGTGCTCTCGCGACATCGTAGTCAATGTTATCTACATTCGCGATCATCTCATCAATCTGTTCCTGTGTAATCGGCAGTCCCAGCTCCTTTTCTGCCTTGGCAAGAGAAATCCACAGACGTCTCCAGGTAGAAAATTTCATATCCGGCGAAAAGACATACAGCATCTCCGGGCTCGCATAACGCGAACAAAATGGGCTTTCATAAATATTGCTCATATTCCAATTCCTTTCCCGGCGCCTTCCTGCGCCGAATACAAAAGTTATTATTATTGTACTGGAAAAGCAGGGAAATCGCAATGTCATTTGTATACGAAAACCCAAATAGTTTTCCTCAAGAATTCGGACATACGTGCTCTTATGCTTAAAACAAAAATAAGGCATGATCCGAAGATCATGCCTTGGAATCCATCTCAGATTATGCCTCTGCCAGGAATTTTTCCAGACGGTCAATGCCCTTATCAATATTTTCCATTGATGTCGCATACGACCAGCGCAGATAATTGGGGGCAGCAAATGCGGAAGTCGGAACCGTCGCAACGCCTCCCTTTTCCAGGAAGAGCTGTGCAAAGTCCGCATCTCCATGAATCACCTGGCCATACATCTCCTTGCCGACAAATCCTGACATATCCATCATAACATAGAATGCACCCTCCGGCTTGAGACAGGAAACACCCGGAACGCGATTCATACGCTCTACCAGATGATTGCGGCGCTTCTCAAACTCGCGGCGCATCATCTCAACCGAATCCTGCGGGCCATTCAGCGCCTCAACCGCAGCATACTGCGCCGGAGTCGCCGGTGCACCGGTAGAATGGCTCAGATAGCTGGCCATTGCTTTTGCCACTGTCTCATTCGACAGCGTGTATCCGATTCTCCATCCTGTCATCGCATACGTCTTGGAAACGCCGTTGACCACAATGCACTGTTCCTTCATTGCCGGCGAAACCGAAGCAATCGACGTATATTCAATGCCATCATAAACCAGCTTATAATAAATATCATCTGCCAGCACATAAATGCCGTGCTTCTCGCAGACCGCTGCGATTGCCTCCAGCTCCTCACGGCTGTACACCATTCCCGTCGGGTTGGACGGGGAGTTCATCATAAACATTTTGGTGTTCGGAGTAATGGCTGCTTCCAGCTGCTCTGCGGTAATCTTGAAGTGCTGATCCTTTCTGGCGACCACTTCAACCGGAATGGCACCCGCCATGCGTACCATCTCCGAATAGCTCAGCCAATACGGAGCTGCAATAATGACCTCGTCTCCCGGATCACAGCAAACCATAATGGCAGCATAGACGCTGTGCTTTGCGCCAGAGGCGACCACAACCTGAGACGGTTTATAGTCCAATCCGAGATCTGCCTTCATACGGTCACAAACTGCCTGACGCAGTGGAAGAATACCAGCCGCCGGTGTATATCTTGTTTGATTATCACGGATTGCTGCAATCCCTGCTTCCTTAATATGCTCTGGTGTGTTAAAATCCGGCTCCCCCGCACCGAAGCCAACGACGTCCTTGCCTTCAGCCTGCATCTGCTTGAATAATGCATTGATCGCCAGCGTGGTAGACGGGGCAATTCCAGATGCGATTTTTGAAATCGGTTTTACCATTTCTATCATCCTTTCCAGCAGAACCCGTTCATTTTGCGTTTTTCTGCTCTAAGACCTGCGTCAAGTTTTACTGTAATTTTTCACTAATTGTCTCCTATTATAGAGTATATTACGCTAATTTTCAACCAAATTTTTTAATAAAGAACCGTTAATTACGAATTTCACCACTTTTAACAAAAAACCGCCATCCAATTTATGAACGGCGGCAATTTGCACAAATGCATTATTTTTATTTGCAACTTGCAGATGTTACAAATTCAAATCAAGCCTGCTCCAAAGCTCTTGCAATCTGATCCGGACATGACGTCCCTCGTCCTCCGCAGTCCACCCCTTTGAACGCCTTGATGACCTGCTCGACCGGCATCCCTTTGATAATACGGCAAATGCCCTTTAAATTGCCATTGCAGCCGCCAATTACCTCGATATCCTCGACAATGCCATCCTTGACGCTGTAACGAATCTCACGGGAACAGGTTCCCTTTGTCTTATACACATTCATATCTTTTGTTCCTCCTAGCAATATTGGTTTACAAAAACAAGTATATCTCAATCGTGGCTCTCCACCACCAGTGCTTGTCCCTGTCGAATCTCAATCATGTATGTCGGTTCCACCGCTTCGTTAGAGATCGAAATAATTGCAGAACGCGACAGCACTGCATCAGTCAACTCATATTTCAGCCCGCGTAACGTGACTCCGGTGAGCTCTGCATCCAGCGGAATCACACCCACATACTGATACTCGGGATTCGCGGTATAAATTTGCTTTCCGCCTCCATGACATGTCACGCGATTACGGCTGTCATACAGCGCCGCTGAAACTCCACGCGATTTCAGATACTCCAGCAGTGTCAGGTTAGCAAGAAAATGATCAATGCGCCCTCCCGAAGCACAAGCAATCCAGAGAGTATCTATCCCTTTTTCCAGAATCGTTTTGACGCAGCACATCAAGTCACTGTCGTCTTTTTCAGGACACAGCTGAATCACTCTGCCTGATACCGGTTTCTCACCGGAATCAAAATCTCCGATAACAAGATCCGGTTTCAGCCCACAGGCTGTTGCATGACGGATGCCCCCATCCGCGCATACCAACAGATCTGCTTTTTCTGCCAGTCGTTTGACATAGTCATAATCTGTCTCCGGTGCCGAAGCCAACAAAAGTGCTGTCATTTGTTCCGACTCCATTCTTTGATATCTTTCACGCTTTCATACAGTTTGCAATAGCTGTCATGCCGTTCTTCTGCAATTTCTCCACGTGAAACGGCAGCTCGAACTGCACAGCCTTTTTCCTTTACATGAGCGCATCCGGTAAACTGGCATTGGTCCAAATACGGCTGAAACTCGCGGAATGCATATTGTAATTCATCTTTGAACACCAAGTCCATCTTTTCCGTATTGAATGCAGAAAAACCAGGGGTATCCGCCAAATACCCTCCGCCCGGGAGGGGTAGCAACTCCACATGCCGTGTGGTGTGTCGTCCGCGCTCAATTTTTCGGCTGATCTCTCCCACTTCCACGTGAAATTCCGGATACAATGCGTTGACCAGACTGGATTTCCCCACACCAGAATTTCCGGCAAACGCAGAAATATGTCCTCTCAACTGCTCACGCAGCTGATCCAGACCGGCTCCAGTTTCTGCACTCACCCGATATACGGTAAAACCAGCTCTGCTATAAATATGGTAAAATCGGTCGCCGGGATCCAAATCCGTCTTATTGATTACAATGACGGCATCCATATTTTTATTTGCAGCAATAGCAGTAATTTTGTCAATCAAAAATGGTTCCGTAGACGGTGGAGCCTGGGAACAGACTACCAGAAGCTGGTCAATGTTCGCTACCGCTGGACGCAGCAATTCTGTGCGCCGCGGCTCCATAGACATGATATACCCTGTTCCATCCTCCTGCATCTGGACGACCACCTGATCACCAATGACCGGTTTCCCGCCTTGAATTCGGAATTTGCCGCGAGCCTTGCATTCCACAAGACCCGCGGCTGTGTCAACATAGTAAAATCCACCGATTCCTTTTAGAATAATCCCGTTTTCCGTCATATTTCTTACGATCCAAAATCATAGTCATCGTCATAGATGGTGTCTCCATCCATGGTAATGACAACCCGCTCGGTGCCGCCATAGTTTGCGCGAACAGTAAATGATTCGCGGTTACAATTCACCGAATCATTGTACAATGTGCTGCCGCCAACTGCTACCGAAACCACTACGCTGTCTTTATCGGAAGGCAATGCGATAGAAATATAGGTCGTACTACCTTCCTTGCTAAAACCCACGCCGTACGAATTGGGCTCATCATCGTCTATGGGCTCGTCATCCGGTTCCGGCTCCTTTGCGATCGTGATACCGATTGCCGTTCCTTCTGCAACCTCAGTTCCCACTTCCACGGTCTGTCCAATCACTGTTCCGGTGGCAGATTCGCTCTCCTCCTCCTTGACATTGCCAAGGACCAGATTCATGCTCTCCAGAACTGACTTTGCACCACTCTGTGTCATACCGCTGAGATCCGGAACTGTCACTGTCTTTGTCTCCGCTCCCTTGGACACATGCAGCGTTACGGTAAAACCAACGGCAACCTCACTGCCTTCCGATGGAGACGAAGAAATGACGGTTCCTTCCGCGACAGAATCACTGTATTCATCAACGCGATCTGCCTTGAGTCCCACTGCTTCCAGCGCACTCACCGCGTCCTCATAGGAATCTCCGGCCACCGATGGCACGGTCACCGATTCTGCATCTTCTTCCAAAGTGGCCACAGTCAGTGTAATTCTCGCACCGCTGCGAACCATCGTGCCTTCCTCCGGATCCTGCTCGATGACCTCACCTTCCTGGTATCCGTCATCCTCATGCACCGTCTCCTCGGTGACCTTAAAGACACAGTTTTCATCCTCTTCGTTGTCTGCAATATCCTCTCCATAGATAAGACCGACAAAGCCGGGCACTTCGATCTGGTCACTCGATCCGCCAA